>NZ_JBSFFN010000001.1:0-516658 GCF_053596135.1 Streptomyces sp. NPDC001770
AAGGCCTTCAGCGCGAGGTGGAGCATCACGATGGAGTCCTTGCCGCCGGAGAACAGGATCACCGGCCGCTCGAACTCCCCCGCCACCTCACGGAAGATGTGCACCGCCTCCGACTCCAACGCGTCCAGGTGCGAGCGCGCGGGGGCCGTACCGTCTTCCCCCGGTGTGCGGGGGGCCGTGGGGGTGTCGTTCATGCGGGGTCCTCCCCGTCGTGCGGGACCGGGGCGCCGTGGCCTTCCGGTCCGTCGAGCCGTTCGACGTGCGGTTCGACGTGCGGTCCGTCGGTCGGGCCGTCGGTCGGTCCGTCGAGCCGTCCGTCCAGCAGGTCCAGTACGGCCTCGGCCGATTCGGCCACCGTCCGGCGGTGGGCGGCTATCCGCAGATCGGGCGACTCGGGCGCCTCGTACGGGGCGTCCACCCCCGTGAGCCCGCTGATCCCACCCGCCGCCTGCCGGGCGTACAGCCCCTTCACGTCGCGTACCGAGCAGACCTCCACCGGGGTCGCGACGTGGACCTCCAGATAGCGGGTGCCGCTCTGCGCGTGCCGGGCGCGGACCGCCTCGCGGCTGTCGGCGTACGGGGCGATGACGGGGACGACCGCGATCACGCCGTTGCGGGCGAGGACCTCGGCGACCAGCCCGATGCGCTGGACGTTGGTGTTCCGGTCCTCGCGGGAGAAGCCGAGCCCGGCCGAGAGGAACGTACGGATCTCGTCGCCGTCCAGCACCTCGACCCGGCGGCCCGCCGCGCGGAGCCGCTCCTCGACCGCGCGGGCCAGGGTGCTCTTGCCGGAGCTGGGCAGGCCGGTCAGCCACACGGTGGCGCCGCCCGAGGGGATGCGGCAGGGGCTCAGCACGGGTACCCCCAGGCACGCGAGATCTCGCGCAGCCGCGCGGGGACTTCCTCGGCGGAGGGCAGCGGGCGGGCCTGCTGGATTTTTCCGGACTTGATGTTGTCGCTCCAGTCCCCGATGAATGCCTGGAAAGGGCCGTGGTCCTGCTTTCCGTAATTCAGCATTTCCGGGGTCCAGGTGACGCCGATGAATTCGCAGATTTTCTTGGTGACGGCGGCGGGGTCCTCGGTCAATTCCTCGTACCGCACGGTGAGGCCCGGCAGGGCGGCGCGCGCCTCGTGGACGGCGTCCACGTAGGTCTTCACCTCGGCCACGGTCGCCTCGTGGTCGCGGTCGGGGCGGCCGTTCACGAGCGAGGTCACCATCGAGGCCGGGTGGCGGAGCAGGAAGACGAACCGGGCGTCGGGCCAGGCCTCGTGGAGCCGCCGCCAGATGAGGGCGTTGCCCGGCGTCTTGTCGACGATGACGTCCTTGCCGCTGTGCACCAGCTCGCGGTGGAGCACCCGGTCCCAGAGCAGGTGCTCCAGTTCGGCCCGGTCGAGACCGAGCTTGTCCATCGCCTTCTCGCTGTACGCCTTCTGGAGCCGCACCTCCAGGGTGCGCAGATGCATCTCGTGCGGCGCGCGCACCGAGGGGTGGCTGTTGAGCAGCACCCGCAGCAGGGTGGAGCCCGAACGCACCGAGGAGATGACGAAGACGGGGTCCGGAACCAGCCGCGCGCCCCGGGGAGCGGGCCGCGCGGGTGCCGGTCGTCGGGTGGTCGCCGCGCCCACGCGGTTCCTCAGGGCGCGCAACGTCCGGCGGGCCCGGCGGCCGGCCGCCCTCACCCGTGGGTCGTGCTGGAGCATTCGGTTCGTACCTCCTCATGGATGCGGCATTCCGCACTGCGTACCCCGAGTTTTATTACGGGTTCATGAAATGGGCGTGATTCGGAACTGTGCCGGTTGTGAGATCTTTCTGAAAGATTGATGAGAAAGGGAGTTGTGTTACGGTCGCCTGCGTGCGGAGAGAGATAATTCCAGGAATGAATTTCCGGAACGCGCCGGGAAACCCGGTGCCGCCGGGTGGTGGTGGGCGCCGGACCTCCGCCGGGCCGACCCGTCTTCTCGTCACCGGTGGCGCGGGCTTCGTCGGCTCCGCGTACGTGCGCCACGTCCTCGGTCCCGACGGGCCCGGCGACGTGACCGTCACCGTCCTGGACAAGCTGACCCACGCGGGCACCCTGACCAACCTCACGACCGTGCTCGCCGATCCGCGGTTCTGGTTCGTGCACGGCGACGTCTGCGATCCGGCGACGGCCGCCCGGCTGGCCGGCCGGCACGACGAGATCGTGCACTTCGCGGCCGAGACGCAGGTGGACCGGTCGGTGGACGGTACGGCGGTCTTCGTGGCGACCAATGTGCTCGGCACGCAGACCCTCGCGGAGGCCGCCCTGCGCGGCGGGGTCCGCAGGTTCGTCCACATCTCCACCGACGAGGTGTACGGCCCCGGGGGCGCGGGCCCCCGCGCCGAGGAGGCCCCGCTCGCCCCCGACTCCCCGTACTCCGCGTCGAAGGCGTCCGCCGACCTGATCGCGCTGGCCCACCACCGCACCCACGGCCTGGACGTCCGCGTGGTCCGGGCCGCCGGGACGTACGGCCCGCACCAGTTCCCCGAGCACACCGTGCCGTCCCTGGTCACCCGGCTGATGGGCGGGCTCGACGTGGTGCGCGCGGCCGGGGGCGGGGACGGCGGCGGGGGTGCGCGAGTGCGGGACTGGCTGCACGTCGACGACCACTGCCGGGGCATCGAACTCGCCCGGACCCGGGGCCGCCCCGGCCGCACCTACAACCTCGGCGGCGGTGCGCAGCTGAGCGAGAACCAGCTGGCCGGGCTCCTGGCGGAGCTGTGCGGCGCCCGCCCGGCCCGTACCGAAGAGGCGGGCCGCCCGGCCGGGGGGCCCGTGGCCCCCCGTACCGAAGAGGTCCCGGCGGCCGGCGCCGCCTGGTCGCGCGCCCGCGCCGAACTGGGCTACCGGCCGCGCCGCGCGCTCCGCGAGGCCCTCGCCGAGACCACCGCCTGGTACTGGGAGAACCGTGCCTGGTGGGAGCCGCTCACCTCCTGACCCGGCACACCGATAAGGGGCGAACGGGGCATGTGGGGCGTGCGGTGAGCCGGAACGGTGCACGGTGCACGAGGTGTTGACGGTTCTCGGACACATAGACGAGGCCGAGGCAGTGTCCTAACGTCACGTCACTCGGTTAGATGAGTGTGGACACCAGAACGCCTCGGTTCGACGATCAACCCGCCCTGAGCATGACCAAGGTGGACAGCGACCCCGCGCAGGTCATCGTCAACCACGCCAGCTTCCGGGTGCAGCTTCCCCCGGGCCAGCGCGCACGGCTGCGGGGTCCGGCTCCGGTCGGCGCCGCACGCGTCCCGGCGATGAGCGGAGCCGGGGGGCGCAGGCGGGCCCCGGTCGTCTGGAGCGGGAGGTCGGAACCGGGCGACCCGGGGGCGTCGGGCCTGCTCCAGGCCGTACGCAACTCCTCCGCCGGCCACAGCCCCTCGGGTGCCACCCAGCTCATCCCGCGCCTGGACGAGACGCAGCCCAACCCGGTGCTGCCCACCTCGCAGCGTGCGGGCGGCGGGCCGCTCCTCCCGCCGATGCGGCAGGCGGTCGGCGCGTACGACGGGACCGGTCCCGCGTACGACGGCTTCGACCGGTACGACGAGAAGTTCGGCAAGGACCGCTACGGCGACGGCAAGTCCGGCGACGAGCGGTATGACGACCGGTACGGCGACGACGGGTACGACGAAGACCCGGACGAGGGCCCCGAGGTCCGCGACCGGCGGACCTCCGCCGACTCCGTACGGCACGCCTATTACCCGGGCCGCAGGATGAACCTCGGCGTCGTCCTCTTCCCGCTCCGCGTGTTCCTCGGCTTCATCTCCATCTACGCGGGCATGGGCAAGCTCTGCGACCCCGTCTTCTTCGACGGCGGCGAGCGCGGCTCCATGGTCAAGTGGCTCAACTCGCTCCACCCGTGGGCGGCGGCCGAACCGCTGCGCGAGGCCGCCCTCTCGCACCCGGTCGGCGCGGGCCTCACCGTCGCCTTCCTCCAGGTCGTCGTCGGTGTGCTCACCGTCCTCGGCCTCTGGCAGCGGGTCGCCGCCGCCTTCGGCGCGCTGCTCTCCGCCGCGCTGCTGGTCACCGTCAGCTGGCACACCGTCGCCGTCTACGACGCCCCGGACATCATCTTCCTCGCCGCCTGGAGCCCGCTCGTCATCGCGGGCGCCCCGGTCTACTCGGTCGACGCCCGCCTGGCCGGCGAGGCGTGGCGCCGGCTCGGCCCGCGCTCCGAGATCTGGGAGCTCCGCAGCCGGGTGCTGCGGCGCGGCTCGGTCCTGGCGAGCGTGATCGTCGGACTCACGCTGCTCGTCGGCTCGGTGCTGGGCGGCGCGGTCCGGTCCACCCAGGTCGTGACCGTACCCGGCCCGGACGAGAAGCCGACCAACCAGCTGCCCGGCATGCCGCTCCCGGAGGAGACCCCGGTGAAGCCCAGGGCACCGAAGAAGACGGTCCCGGAGCACACGCCCGTACCGTCCCGTTCCGTCGCCCCGCCGGCTCCGTCCGCCGAGCGCACCGCCCCGAGCACCGGGGCCACCGCCGGACAGGCCACCACCGGTACGGGCGCCGAGCCCAGCGCGACGCAGGGCACCGTCCAGGAGCCCCCGCGCCAGGAGACGTCTCCGCAGGCGCCCCCGTCCGCCAGCTCCTCCGGCCCGTCCTCCTCCGGTGCCACCACCGGCGGCGACGGAGGCGGCGCCACCGGCGGGGACTCCTCGGACCCGTCGGACGGCGACACCGGTTCCTCCGACTCGACCTCCGGCGGCGGCCGGAACCCGCTCGGGGGGCTCCTCGGCTGAGGGTCAGCGGTTCGGCGGTAGCGCTGAAGAGGTCCCACCGGAGCTTCCGGTGGGACCTCTTCAGCGTGCGTGTCCGTGGCCGCCGGGGCCGGGGGCGCCGGGGGTCGGGGGCCGCCGGGGTCGGGCTGTGCGCCTCGGTCCGACTGGGCGCCCCG
This sequence comes from Streptomyces sp. NPDC001770, assembly GCF_053596135.1. Taxonomy (NCBI): domain Bacteria; kingdom Bacillati; phylum Actinomycetota; class Actinomycetes; order Kitasatosporales; family Streptomycetaceae; genus Streptomyces; species Streptomyces sp. NPDC001770. Next base: position 4,918 of record NZ_JBSFFN010000001.1, read on the forward strand.
GCCGGCCGTGCGCCTCGGCCGGCCGTGCGTGCCTCTCAGCCCGCCTGCGCGCCGAGTTCCCTGGCGGCCTCGGTCAGGTCCTTCGCCGTGTCGATCGCCCGCCAGTAGGCGCCCTGCGGCAGCGGGTACCCGGCGAGCAGGCGCTCGCGGGCCAGCCGCGGGAAGGTGGTCCGCTCGTGGTCGCCCCGGTCGGGCAGCAGCCCCCTGAAGGCCGGCGAGAACACGTACACACCGGCGTTGATCAGATACGGGGACGGCGGCGACTCGATGAAGTCGGTGATGTGCCCGAAGGCGTCCGTCTCCACGGCACCCCACGGAATGCGCGGCCGGGCCAGGGCAAGGGTGGCGGTGGCGTCGCGCTCCGCGTGGAACGCGGCCATCTCGCGCAGCGAGAAACGGGTCCAGATGTCGCCGTTCGTGGCGTACCAGGGCTGCTCCGGATCGGGCAGCCGCGCGGCGGCGTACTTCAGCCCACCGCCACGCCCCAGGGGCTCGTTCTCGACGACCGTCGTCACGCTGAGTGGCAGGACGGCCGAATCCAGCCACTCCTGGAGCACCTCGGCAAGATGGCCGCACGAGATCACGACGTCGGTGACGCCCTCGGCGGCCAGCCAGGAAAGCTGATGGCCGATGATCGGGGTCCCGGTGCCCGGGATCTCGACCATCGGCTTGGGACGGTCATCGGTGTACGGGCGCAGTCGCGACCCCTGGCCACCGGCCAGGACCACGGCCTGCGTCGGATACGTATGCAGCATGGCAGGCACGATATGCCGTACCTGCCATGTCTGCCGGTCGCGTTCGGTCGAACTGCGGTTCTGTCGAGCCGCAGGCCGCCGGAGCGCGGCTCAACTGGTCTGCGACTGCGGGCCGACCGGACTGCGTTCAGCTGAACTGTGCGACGCCCGAGGCGAACGACGTGTCGCAGACCGGCCGGGAGAAGCGGTGCGCGCGCGTCGGGCCGTACTGCTCGACGGCCGCCTTGCCGAGCGCCTTCGCGATCGACATGCAGTGACGTGCCAGCGAGGGCTTCTGCTCCACCGCACGCTGAAGGTCCGTCAGGGCCACGCCCGGGTCCTTCTCCTTGAGTTCGACGAGCAGCTTCTCGCGCAGGATGTCCTGCGGGGCGAGAGGCTTGGCCTTCTGCGACACGGTCGCCGAGGCGGTGGTCAGCAGCTGGGTGTCCGTGTTCGGCGCTGACCACGGCACGCGGGTGACCGCGAGCGTCCCGGACAGGACCATGACGACGGGCAGGACGAAGGCGAGGGTTCGGCCGATTCGGCGCGCGGTGTGGGTCACGCAGCGAGCGTAGCGGTCCGTGACGATCCGGCGACCTTCCGTCACTCTCGCGGGGGAGAGTTCGAGCGCATTTTTCGAATCGGTGGTTGACGGGGGAGGGGGAATTGCCCCGAGTGGGGCGGATATTCACCGCTCGCACCGCTCCCGTACCCCAAACCTGTCGGACGGCGTGCGTGGTCCGGCGCGGAGTCCGTGTACGACGACGGTCCCGCCTCCTCGGAAGGAGACGGGACCGTCGGTCGAGCGGGGTGATCGGATCGTGTCGATCGAGCCGTGCTGATCGAACCGTGCCGACCGGGCTGTGCCGACCGGGCTGTGCCGACCGGGCTGTGCCGATCAGGCGGTGAGGCGCTCGCCGGTCGAGGTCGCGAAGACGTGCAGCTCGTCCGGGCGCGGGACGACGTGCAGCTTCGTGCCCTTCTCCGGAACGGCGCGGCCGCCGACGCGGACCACGAGGTCCTTGTGCTGGCCGCCGACCTCGGCAGCGCCGTAGACGAAGCCGTCGGCGCCGAGCTCCTCGACCACGTTGACCGAGACGGCGAGGCCGGCCGGGGCGTCGGAGGAGGCCTTGGTGAGGCCGGTCGCGGCGGCGCCACCGTGCTCGACGATGTCGAAGTGCTCCGGGCGGATGCCGACCGTGACGGTGGTGTCACCGCGGTTCGCGGCGGCGGTGAGCGCCTCGCGGGAGACCGGGACGACGCTGTTGCCGAACTTCACGCCACCGTCGGTGATCGGGACCTCGATCAGGTTCATCGCGGGGGAGCCGATGAAGCCGGCGACGAAGAGGTTCGCCGGGCGGTCGTACATGTTGCGCGGCGAGTCGACCTGCTGGAGCAGACCGTCCTTGAGGACCGCGACGCGGTCACCCATGGTGAGGGCCTCGACCTGGTCGTGCGTGACGTACACGGTCGTGATGCCGAGGCGGCGCTGCAGCGAGGCGATCTGCGTACGGGTGGAGACACGGAGCTTGGCGTCGAGGTTCGACAGCGGCTCGTCCATGAGGAAGACCTGGGGCTCACGCACGATGGCACGGCCCATCGCGACACGCTGGCGCTGACCACCGGAGAGCGCCTTCGGCTTGCGGTCCAGGTAGTCGGTGAGGTCCAGCATCTTGGCGGCCTCTTCGACCTTCGCCCGGATGTCGGTCTTGTTCACACCGGCGATCTTGAGCGCGAAGCCCATGTTGTCCGCGACGGTCATGTGCGGGTACAGCGCGTAGTTCTGGAACACCATGGCGATGTCCCGGTCCTTCGGCGGCAGGTGCGTGACGTCGCGGTCACCGATGCGGATGGCGCCGGCGTTGACGTCCTCGAGACCCGCGAGCATGCGCAGGGAGGTCGACTTGCCACAACCGGAGGGACCGACGAGGACGAGGAACTCGCCGTCCGCGATGTCGATCTCGAGCTGGTCCACCGCGGGCTTCGTGGAGCCGGGGTAGATGCGGGACGCCTTGTCGAACGTGACACTGGCCATGCGGATGCTTCTCCTTCACCGGCAGGAACGTGCCGGACGATCCGAGTAACGGAGTGATCTGGTCCACTCGGGTGAACCCGATGCGACGCTACCTGGCGTTTTACGTTCTGTCTGTAGTCCAGGCCACGTGAATTTCACGTCCTGGACACACGGCGCATTGGTTACACTGCACGGGCACGCGCCGGGCCCGCGCAGGACCCGCGCCCGCGCTCGCCTCCTTAGCTCAGTCCGGCCAGAGCAACGCACTTGTAATGCGTAGGTCGTCGGTTCGAATCCGACAGGGGGCTCGGTGAAACCCCAGGTCACACGCCCGTGACCTGGGGTTTTCTGCTGCTCCGGGCGTGGCGCGTCAGATGGGTGGGGTGCCGGGGGATCGCTTGCGTGAGCGCTGCGTGAGCGGCGGGGGCCAGGGCCTACTGGGTGAGCCTGCTCCGCCTGGCGACCTGGCCCTTCCGTTGCTCTCAGCCAGCTTTCTTTCCTGCTTGAGCTACCGGGTCATGGGTGGCGTACCGAGTGTCTGCCGTACCGCGCTGGTGAAGCGTTCCCGACTGAGTTCCCGGGCCTGCTTGTTGCGTGTGAGGGCAGCCACCATCGCGGATGCCGCTTCCGCTGCCCCCGACAGGCGCGCGAAATTCTCCTCCAGTGCTTCCTGCGCTTCCCCGGAAGCGTGACGGTACTGCTGGATGCTCCTCATCAGCTCGCCCAAAAGGGGATGGCCATCAAGATCTCGTAGGCTCCGCCCTTGATCGCGATAGGAGCGCATGAGCTCACCAAGTTGCTCGGTGTGTTGCCTGTACTCCTCTGTTGCATTGGCCATGGCGTCGGGGGGAACCGCTCGGCTGTCGACCGCTGCTGTCGCAGCTTGGGCTACCTCGATGAACCGGGTGGAGACTCTGACGTCTTCCTGCATCGTCTCGGTCAGCTCCTCAGCTGTGCGTGTGACCTCTTCCGGTCCCAGGAGTGCGATGCGCCGTGCACGTTCCGCCATTCGACCTGCGGCTTCTCCGAGATCCTCGAGGCCCGTGGAATCTGGGTCGTGCACTGCTGCCGATGCTTGGGTGATTCGTAGGCATTCATCCCAGGCTTCGAGGAAGCTCTCGTACGTACTGAGCCGCTGCTGCCTCAGCCAGTGGCCGTGTTCCACGGCGGCTTGGTCCTGCACTTGTCGTCGAACGGTCTCGGCGTTCCTCTCGGCGCCGAACCTGGCTGCTCGTGCTCCAACAAGGGCGCCTAGCCCGGTTGCAGCCAATCCGATCACTGCGATCACGAGAGGAATCACGAAGTCCTTCACGGCAGCTAATCATGTCGGTTTGGCATGCAATTGGAAACGGTGCGTCGGGCGGGACGCGGCTTAGGTGAACGCTCCTCATGGGTTGCGGGAACAAGGCGCTGCCGTCGTCGCCGCGTGGAGCTCACCCGAAGCAGGGCGTAAAAAGCAGGGAGGTGCCGTGGTGTACCTGGATGATCCGCCGATGGCTACCTCCCGGGCTTCTGGTGCTCTGCTTAGGCTTGGGGGCTCACGTTGCGCTTCGCTTTCTTCGCCGACAGGATCTGGGCCTTCTTGGCGCGCTGGGCCTTCTTCCGGGCCTTCTCCGCCTTGCGGGCGGCTTCCTCCGCCTCGGTCTTCCGCTGGAGCGGGACCAGCTTGGCGGTGGCCTCGGCGGCGCTCCTGCCGACGTGGGGGAGGACGCTCTGGTAGATGTCACGGGTGATCCGGGTATCGCTGTGGCCGAGGGTGTCGGACACGATCTTGACGTCGATGCCGGCGGCGAGCATCAGGGTGGCCGCTCCGTGGCGGAGGTCGTGCAGGCGAATCGGTGGCAGGCCCGAGGCCGCGACGAGACGCTCGAAGAGGTCGGTCACCTTGCCGGGGTGGAGCCAGGAGCCGTCCTCCTGAGTGAAGACGAGCCCGGTATCCACCCAGGCCGGTCCCCACGCCTCGCGGTCCGCCTGCTGTTGCTCGCGGTGCCGCTTCAGGACGCCGACGGTGTCGTCGTCCAGCGCCACGACGCGGAAGCCGCTGTCGGTCTTCGGTTCCGACGCCTCGATGTCCCAGCCGTCCTGCACGAGCTGGCCCGAGACAGTGAGGGAGTGCCGGTCGAGGTTGGTCTCCGACCACGGCTGCCCGCACGCCTCGCCCCGGCGCAGGCCGCGGAAGGCGATCAGGTGCCACATGGCGTACAGCCGGTCCTCGGCGACGAAGTCGAGGAAGGCCCCGGTGTGTTCCGGAGTCCACACCATGACGGGGGAGGGCTTCTCGCCGGTCTGCCGCCACTTGGCGACTCGCTCGTCTGTCCAGACCAGTGCCTTCGGCTTACGCGCCGCGTCGATCTCGACGTGGGCTGCCGGGTTGAACGTGATGATCTGCTGGCCGATCGCGTCGTTCAGGGCGGCGCGGAGCGTGGCCTTGACGTGCTGGCGCGTCGAGGGACCGGTGACGCGGCGGTAGGGCGGCATCGCGTCGATCGCCGCTTTGAGGGCCTTTCGGCGAGCGCGATTCTCCAATCCCTTCCACGGAACAGCAGCCAGCTCATCGACCGCTGATCGCCGCTGGGCGTTCTGCTCCAGGGCCTCCGCGTTGGCGTCCGCGATGGCCGTGAACATCTCGCTGAGGTGGCTGACGCGTAGCCGGTCGAGGCGCCGGCCGCCGATGTGCGGTTTGAGGTGCACGCGGACGTCGGTCTCGTAGCGGTTCAGGCCGGACTTGCGGATCCGCTTGCCGGCCAACCAACGGTCGAGCCATTCGGCGACGGTCAGACTGCCGATGAGGTCCTGGCCGGAGTTGAGACGCCGCCGGGTCTCCTCGACCTCCGGCAAAGGTGCCTTCTCGCCGCTGACTTCCGCGAGCATGGCCGCGATCAGCTCCGTACCCTCGCGGTCGTCCGTCTCGACGAGGCCCAAGAGAGCGCGGACGTGGTCGAGGTCGGACTGAGCCGCCTTGAGGCTGCTGTACCCGCCCCGGGCGAAGGAGCGCCGGCTGCCGTCCTCGCGGGAGGGGAGTTCCTGGCGTATGGAGTACGAGCAGTGGTTCCTGGTGCCGCGCTTGGGGCAGGCGGTGCCGAGTTCCCTGCCGGTCTTCGGGTCGCGGCAGGAGCAGCGGCGGTAGGTGGAGCCCTTCAAATGCCTTACTCCTCGGTGGTGTCGGGGAAGTCCTCCGGCGCGTCGACGTCGGAGAGTTCGGGTGCGAGGTACGGGGGTGTGCCGCCGTCTTCGCGGATGTCGGCGCGTGCGGTGCGCAGTCCGTGCTTGGCACGCACTGCCTGTCCGGCGTAGTCCTCCTGGGCGAGCAGGGCCTCCGCACGGGTGGCGGGGTTGTTCGCGGTCCTGGCCTTCCATCGCTCGTACTCCTCACCCCTGAGGGCGGTGAGCGCGGCGTGGTGGTGGCTGGCGTGCGCCCGGAAGTTGCGCAGCATCAGGGACTCGGTGTCCAGGGCGTCGGGGACTTCGCCGGTGAACCACTGCATGGCGTCCCAGGTGGGACGAGGGTCCTCCAGCGGTTGTTGCTGGACTTGGCCGACGTAACCGACGGGGTAGATGAGGCAGATCGGGTGGGTGTCGAGGGCCATGGCCAGGACCATGACGTCGACGAGGGGCAGGGTGGAGCGGCGTCCCGACTCCATGTTCGCGATGACGTTGCGGGGGATCGGGTGGCCGAGGTCCGCGCACCGGTCGGCCAGGTCTTGGGCGCTCATGCGTAGTTCCTTCCTTCGTCTCCGTACCTCGCCGGCCACGGTTGCCGTGACCTGGTCCTCCCACAGGGGAGCGTCGTCCCCGTCCTCTCCAGGGTGAGCATCGCGTTGTGTCATGGAGACACATTAGCTCCATCATCCTGGAAGTGCTGGCCTGGAGACGGACGCGATCGCTGTGTTCGCCGAGGGCTCGTCATGGACGGAGTACAGATGCGCGGGAACCAGGATCGTGGGCGGGAGCATGGCATGAGCCGGGAGGAGTTGCTCGCCCTGCCGGTGGCCGTTGACCTGGAGACAGGTAATCGGGCGCTGGGTCTGGGGCGGAGCAAGGGGTACGAACTGGCCAAGCGGGGCCAATACCCGTGCAGGGTGCTCCGATTGGGCAACGCCTACCGAGTGGTGACCGCCGACCTGCTCGGCCTGTTGGGGCTGGCTGCATGACGAGGCGAACGTGGCGCGGTTCGTTCTGCGCTGAGCTGACACAGAAACGCTGGACTGTGCCCGGACGTGGACGTACTGTCCGTGGTCCCTCGCGATCATCCGATGCCCGCGAGACACGAACGGGCCCCCGGCGGTGCAACGCCGGAGGCCCCAGCAACCCCGAACGGCCCGTGAAGAACCAACCCGACGGCCAAGGCGTGCAAGCCCACGGCCGTCAGACGAGGAGCTGCCCCGTGGAACACACGGGAGCCGAACCCTATTCCGAAGCCGCCAAGCCCGCGTGGCCTCCGGTCGCCATACCTGGACGGCCCGCCCACCTCCAGGGCGGCGAATCCCGAGAGCACCCCGGCCGCAGCGCCCCAGGCGCCGGTACGGCACAGGCCGTTGCCCCGGAGCCGACCCCCGATCCGGAGCCGACTCCAGGATCGGCGCTGCTGGAGGAACTGCGCTCCCAGATAGCGAAGTTCGTGATCCTGCCCTCCGCCGAGGCGCTGGACGCGGTGACACTCTGGGTGGCCGCGACGCACCTGCAACCCGCCTGGCAGCACGCGCCGCGGCTCGCGGTGGTGGGCCCGGCCAAGCGGTGCGGTAAGTCGAGGCTGCTCGACGTGCTGACCGAGACGGTCCACGAGCCGATGATCACCATCAACACCACGCCGGCCGCGGTCTTCCGCTCGATCACGGAGGAACCGCCCACGCTCCTGGTGGACGAGGCGGACACCATCTTCGGTACGCCGAAGATGGCGGAGAAGAACGAGGAGATGCGCGGCCTGCTCAACGCCGGCCATCAGCGCAACCGCTACGTCACACGGGTCGTCGGCAACGACCACACCCCGCACAGGTTCGCGACGTTCGCGATGGCGGCGCTCGCCGGAATCGGCGACCTGCCGGACACAATCATGGACAGGGCCGTGGTGGTCCGCATGCGGCGCCGGGCCGAGGGCGAGTACGTGAAACCGTTCCGCTCACGCCGTGACATCCCCGTCCTGCACGAGCTGCGGGACCGGATAGCGCAGTGGGCCAAGCCGCACCTGGAGGTCGCGGCACAGCGGGAGCCGGAGATGCCGGTCGAAGACCGGGCCGCCGACACCTGGGAGCCGCTGGTCATCATCGCGGACCTCGCCGCAGGTCCCTGGCCCCGCCTCGCCCGTGCGGCGTGCGGACGGATGGTCGCCGCCGAGGTCGAGGTGGAGGAAGACCACCCCGGTGGGGCGCGGATCCTGGCCGACATCCGCAGGGCCTTCGCCGCTCAGCGCGAGCCCGACAGTCTCACCACGGAGGACATCCTCCGCCTGCTCCGCCAGGACCCCGAAGGCCCCTGGGCGGAATGGGGACGCGACGGCCTCACGTCCCGCCACCTGGGAGACCTGCTACGCGAGTTCGGTATCAAGCCCGGCAACGTCCGCCTCGCCGATGGGACCCAGCGCAAGGGATACACGCGCAACAAGTTCCTCGACGCGTGGCGACGCTACTGCCCCGCCGTCCATCCCGTCGACCCCGGGGCCGACACCCCCGCAGCGGGCTGAGCCCGCGGCCCTGAATGCCGTCCCTGCCGTCCCTGCCGTGATCCCGCAGGTCAGGCGGCCTGCGCTCAAGACGGCAAACGCGGCCAAGACGGATGAGCGACCCGGTACGGCGTGATCGTCCCCTAACGGCGACCGGATCCGTCCTGCGCCGTCCCAGGCGTCCCTGCCGTATCGCCTCAGGTCAGAGCTGTACCGGTCGGGACGGCACACCGACGTCGAGCCGTCCCGACCACCGAGGGCAGAGCACCCTGCCCGCCGGCCGGGACGGCTCGGCGAAACGGCTGCCGTCCCGGACCTGACCAGGGCTTGCAACGGCCAAGACGGCCAAGACGGCCAAGACGGCCCACCAGAACACGAACCACAGGAGCATCCGCTTGTCCCTCCCCGCCCTCGCCTCCCACCGCCCGACGCCGACCAAGCACGCCGCCGAGAGGTACGCGCTCGCCGCCGCCGGTGCCGTCATCGTGGCCCTGACCGCCGCCGGGTTCTGGCTCTCCTACGCCCACCTTGCCGAGGTCGCGGGAGAGCACGGTCTGGGCGGCTCGCTCACCCGGCAATGGGCGTGGCCTGCGACCTTGGACGCCTTCATCGTCGCCGGCGAACTGCTCATGCTCAGGGCGGGGCTGCGCGCTGTCACGGACGGTTGGGCCGTCGCTCTGACGGCCACCGGTTCGGTCGGCTCCATCGCGCTCAACGTGGCCGGAGTTGGCGGCACGGGCCGGACCGGCCCCGTGCCCGTACTCGACTACGTCGTCGCCGCGGTGCCCCCGACCGCCGCCCTGCTGGCCTTCGCCGTGCTCATGCGGCAGATCCACCAGCTCGTCGAGCGACCCACCGGCGAAGTCGAGGCAGACCTCACTCCGCCGCTTGATGCGTCGGCCGGCCTTTCCGGTCAGCCCCTCGGACTTCCGGTGGCCGTTTCCGCTCAGCAGGCGGAAGAGCAGGCGCCGCCGAGCGGCAGGCCCCGCAGTGGACGACCCGCCAGTGCGACGGTCGAGGAACTCGTGGAGATCGGACGAGCTGCCGCAGCTCAGGAAGGAAAGTTGACCCGTGCCTGCGTCCAGCGGGCGTTACGGGCCAAGGGACTTACGGTCGGCGGCAAGCGGCTCACCGAAGTGATGAACACCCTGCGGGCCGAGCCGCTACCACGAGGGGCATCGAACTGAAGGGCGGCTGACCGCCGGGCCGGTGGGCGCAGTCCACGCACTCACCGGCCACTGTCCCTCGCCGCCCGACCCCGTATCCACACCTGTGGACGGGGGACGGGTCACCCAAGCTGCCACCCCGCCCGCACCACCCCGGAGAGCCGCCCGTGACGAACGACCCACACCACACCGAGAGCGACCCACAGCCACCGAAGAAGCCGACGACGACACGGGAGCGTCTGTGGCGGGCGTTCGGACGGGCAGCTCCTGGCGGAGCCAGTAGTACCCCGAGTCCGACTCATGGCCGGTCTTCGGGGACCTCCGCCCCGGGGGTGGCGGAGACGGCCCAGCGCCAGGGGGCGCCGGACCGGAAAGTCGGGGCGGAGGGCGGCCCCGACCCGGAAACCCTCCATGACGTCCAGCGCGAGATCCTGCGCCCCGTTCGCGCCGCTGAGACTGCGACCGGCGAGCCGTCCGTGAAAAGCACACAGCCCACAATCCGCCGCTTCAGCGGCGACAAGCGCACAGAGCGCGTCGGGCCTATGCGCTTCCTCTTGGAGGAGCGCGCCCTGCTCCAGGAGGCCGCTGCCGAGCACGGCTACAAGGGCGAGTCCGGCTTCGCGGCCGACATCGTCCTCGCCTTCCTGGTCGGCCGGTTCACCGCGAACCTGCCCCTGTCCGAAGACCGCCGCCGTACCCACGTCTTCCGCGCCCAGGTCCTGCGCCAGCTCAACCGGATCGGCGTCAACATCAACCAGATCGCCCGCGCCCTCAACAGCGACCTCACCCCGCCGGACATCCGCGAGCGGCTGGGCGAACTCGACCACCTGCTGTCAGAGATAGCCGACGCCCTGCACGGGCCCGCCGACCCGACGGAGAACTGACCGAGATGATCGCGGCCATCAAGCCCTCCGGATCCAACACCCGCGGCCTGCTCGCCTACCTCTACGGCCTCGGTCGGCACGACGAGCACCTCGACCCGCACCTGGTGACCGCCTACGCCATGCTCGGCATGCCCGACCCGGGCCGCGACGAAAGCGCCACCCTCACCCAGCTGGCCCGCCACCTGGACGAGCCCGTCCGGCTGCGCAACGACGAGTTCGGCAAACCGGTCACCGACCACGTCTGGCACTGCCCCGTCCGCACCGCGCCCGAAGACCGCCACCTCTCCGACGCGGAGTGGGCGGATGCCGCCCGGCGCATTGTGGCCGCCGCCGGCATTGCCCCTGAAGGCGACGACCTCGCCTGCCGGTGGATCGCTGTCCGCCACGCGGACGACCACATCCACATCCTGGCCACCACAGTCCGCGAGGACGGCCGCCGCCCGAAGCTCCACGGCAGCGGCGTACGCGTCGGCGACGCCTGCCGCCAGATCGAGAGGGACTACGGCCTGCGGCAACTGAAGAAGGGCGACGGCACCGGCACCCGCCGCCCCACCCAGGCGGAGATGCACAAGGCCGAACGCCTCGGCTGGGAACAGACCAGTCCCGAGTGGCTCCAGGACCGCATCCGCGCGGCCATTCCTCACGCCAGCACTGCCGAGGAACTCTTCGCCTACCTCGAAGCGGACGGCGTCGAGATCAAGGAACGCCGAGGGCCCTCCGGCGACCTCCTGGGCTACGCGGCAGGCCGACCCGGCGACCTGACCGAGAACGGCGAGCAGATCTTCCGCGCCGGCGGCAAGATCGCCCCGGATCTTTCCCTGTCGAAACTCCGCGCCCGCCTGGAAAACACCGTTCCCGAGGAACACCCCACCGCCCGCCGCGACCGAACCACGACTCCCTGGCACCAGGCGACCGACGCCCTCGACACCCTGCACACCGGCATGTTCGACGATGCCCACGCCCAGGCTCACATCACCGCGCTCGGCGAACTCATCGAGGCCACCGCCCAGAAAGCCCCCGCCGAACTTCGCCATGAACTTCGAGCGGCCGGCCGGGCGTTCGCACGCGCCCAGCGTTCCCGGATCCGATCCGAGGACCGCGCCGCGAACGACCTGCGGCGCGCGGCCCGCGACATCGCGTTCACTGCCTCCGGCCCCGGCGGAAGCGCAATTGCCGCCCTGGTAGCCGCGATGCTTTGGGCCGCGATCCTCGCCGGCCGCTGGCACGAGGCCAAGGGCCACGCCCACCAGGCCGACGCCGCCCGCGCCACCGTCCAGCACCTCCAGGCGGCGGCCGCCCAGGCCCTCGCACCCGCCCTCACCGAACTCGCCGCCCGCCGGCCAGGCGAGGCCGCTTGCCGCACACTCGCCCACGACGTACGTGCGGCCCTCCCCACTGAGGCGGACCGCATCCTCGCCGACACCGGCTGGCCAGCCCTCGCCGCACTCCTCTCCGACGCCGAAGCACGCGGCCACCAACCGCACCAGCTCCTGTCGGAAGCAGCAGCCCAACGCGAGCTCACCACGGCCCGCCAACCCGCCCGCGTCCTCCTCACTCGCATCCAGCACACCGGCCGCAACCCTGCGCCCAACCGCCGAGCCGAAGCCGCCCGGCTTCGGAGCACTACCGCATCAGCTTTCGGCGTCCCTTCCCCCAGCAACCGGTCACCGATGCCAACCACAAGTCGACCCGCCCACCCACACCGCTGATCTGGAACAGTCGCCAACAGGCTGCGGTCAGGCGACGGCCGACATCAAGCGTGGTCCGAGGCGATCCTCTGCATAATGGTGGCCACTTCCTGCGGGCCGAGTGCTGCCAATGCCCCGAGCGAACTGAGACTTCGGCCCGAGGACCAGATGCCGGTCGTCGGCGGCCGGAACGGCGTGACGGCGATGTCCTTGGCGGCAAACGGTGCCGGGTCGAGGTACGTCATGCCGCCGGTTCCGCAGAGATAGGAGCGGGCACCGGTGATGGCGGAAAGATCGGCGAGCCGCTGGGAGCGGCCCGGCTGGGAGGGCAGTTCGCTGCTGTTGAGAATCTTGCCCTGCCAGCCGAGCAGACCGAGCAGAGCACGGGTGGAGGTTTCGGCGACTGTGGCGGTCCGGCCCGTGCCGAAGGCATCCAGTACTGGGTCCAGGGCCTGTGCGAGCGCCGGCCAGTGTGGGTTCGCTCCGTAGTGCTGCCGCAGCACCCCCGCCGTCTTTCGACGGGCCAGGCCGGGGTCACCGATCAACGCGTCCCGGATGAGAGTTTGCCGTCCGTGGGGAAGGTGGGTGGGAATGGTGAGCCACTGCCGACGGTCCGGTTCGTCGAGGTCACCGAGGCGGGTTCGGTGCTGGTAGTCGCGGCGGGTGAACTGTACGTCGTCCAGGACGATCCAGTAGTCCGCCGCGAACAGCTTGGCCAGTGTGGTCAGTCTGGGGAACAGGTTGGGCTGATGAATGGCGCACAGCCCGCCCGGTCCTGGCAGGTCAGGAAGCGATGAGGCGGCTGGTGAAGCCGTCGTCGATGAGGGATTCGTACGCTCCATGCACGTCCTCCGGGACCTGCTGCTCGATGGCGAATCCGAGCTTCGGATACTCGATGACTCGCTGGAGGTCGCCGACGAGCATGTCCAGGACGAGCTTTTCGTCGCCGATGGATTTCATGTAGCCGTCGAGCTCCAGCGGCTCCGACGCGCAGAGGATCTCGACGTCGGGCCACAGCTTGCGTGCGGTCGCGAACGACCGCCGTTCCATGTAGGGCTTGGAGACCAGCAGCACCTTGGCCGGGGTGATGCCGGCGGCGGCGAGGACTTCACGGGAAAGGGTGATGTTCTGCCCGGTGTTGCCGGCCTTCGGTTCCAGCAGGATCGCTTCGGCGGGGACGCCCAGACCGAGGGCGTGCTCGCGGTAGTGGACAGCTTCGCCGCGCGGGAAGACCTTGGCGGTGGTGGGGCTGTTGCCGCCGGTGAAGACCAGGGTCGGGAACAGGCCGGCGCGGTACAACTCGGCGGAGTGGGTGGCGACTCCGAGGTCGTGGCTGCCCAGTCCGATCGCCACGTCGACGGGGCGCAGTGGGTGGTGCATCTGGTGGTAATCCCAGATCAGGGCGGCCCGGCGCCGCTGGTCCTCGGTGATGGCCTGCTGGTTGTCGCTCACGCATTTCTCCCTGGTCACCGTCGCCGGGGGCCGGTCGGCCCCTCGCTCATGGCCTTGATGCCCTCGATACTGCGCAGTTGGTGCACGAGTCCGTACTGCGCGGCCGTGCGGGTGGCCTGATCGAGGACGAGGAGTCCATCATCTCGGGTCGCTGCGTCGGAGAGCAGGATGTGGCCATGGGCGGTGTCCAGCCGTACGCGTTGCATCGGTGAGTCGGTGGCGCCGCTGCTGCGGGCGATGTCGATGAAGTGCAGGGCTTGGGTGAGGTCTCCGGCGCCGCGGCGGGCGAGGGCGAGTTTCTGGTGGGCCACCGACCAGTCGTCGGGTTCGGTGAGGTCCTCGAAGTCGCGGGTCGCGGCCTGCATGACGCGGGTCGCGTAGTCGTGCCGACCGTTCTTGCTCAGCGCGGTACCCACCCACAGGCGGGCCCTGGCACGATCACGGCGGGAGAGCCGGTCGTCGACGGCGAGGGTTTCGTATTGGCGGGCAGCGATCTCCAGCTTGCCGGACATTTCGGTGACCACCGCGAGGGAGAGGTCGAGCTGGGCGACACGACGTGGGATGTCGAGCTGGGTGAAGACCGCGCGGGCTCCGGCGTAGGAGTGGTGGGCGGAGAGTGGGCCGATCACTGAGCCTTGGTCGCGTTTGAGGTCACCGAGCAGCGCGGTCGAGCGAGCGAAGAGGTACAGGCCCTTTTCGTCCAGTTCCCGGGCGTCGAACCGCACCAACCAGCGATTGAGCAGGCTGTCGGCGAAGGCGAAGTTCTGGCGGGCGAGCGCGACCACGACCCGGTCCAGGTCGTCGGCCCACGACTCGTACTCCCAGGCTCGAGGGCCGGAGGCGGTTACCCGCCGGCCGGCGCCTTGCACGGTGCTGGCCATCTCGGACAGGAGCGTCTCGAAGCGCAGGTGGGCGTGGGCGTCGGCGCGTCCGAGGGCGGTGTCGAGGATCGCCTGGGTGTCGGGTCTGGGCTCGGTTTCGGCGCGCTTGCTCTCCCACTTCGAGACCGTCGCGACGGCCACGCCGAGGTGCTCGGCAAAGGCCCGCACGCTCAAACGCAGGGCGAGACGCAGAGCCCTGGCCTCCAGGCCGGTCCACTGGTGCACGGTTGCCACGCCTCACTCCCTTCCACCGTCATCGAAGCAGATGGCTGGGGATGGCGGGACGGAAGTGGAACGGAAGTAGAACGGCAAGTGATTGGCCGGGAGTTCGGGGTCCTCCATGCTCAGGATCGTCACCCCGTGTCGACTCTTTGGACGGTCCTCGCATGGAACCCCTCACGGAACATCGCCCGGTCAGCGGACCTGTCGTCTACGGCTTCCTGCGGCTCGTGCGGGTCTCCGAAGCCCGACAGGAGGCGCTGGCCGCCTCGCTCGCCGAGTACTGCCGTAGCCACGAACTGGAGCTTTCCGGCGTCTTCACCGAACGCGAAGCGAGTGCCGGCCCAGGCTCGGCGGCCTTCACCGGCCTGCTGGACGTGTTGGCCCTGCCGGACGTCTACGGCGTACTCGCCCCGGCCGCATCACACCTTGGCCCGAGAGCGATAGCCGCTGAACGAGGTCGGCGGATCAAGGCGGCCGGCTCCCGGCTGCTGCTGGTCCGCCGACCCCACCCCGCATGCAAGCCGACCGCCCCCAGCCCTGTGGCCTGCCGCCACAGCCCCGGAACCGCAAGCCTCCTGGAGACCGAGACATGAGGACAGCCATGATCGAGACGGCACAGCGCTTCTTCAGGGCCCGCCCCGAATCCGTCGGACAGGCAAGGAAATTCGCTTACGAGACCCTGACCGCATGGGGCCTGCCGGAGCGGGTCGACGACATTCGCCTCTGCGTATCCGAGTTGGCGACCAACGCGCTGGTGCACGGCACTGTCTCCGACCACGGATTCCTGGTCCGCCTCGACATCGAGGACGACATCGTGCGCCTGGAGGTGCACGACAGCTGCCGTCGGCGGCCCCGGCCCCGACAGGCCGCCAGTACCGACCTGTCCGGACGTGGTCTCGCCCTCGTGGCCGAGCTCGCCGATGAGTGGGGAGTGCGCGACCGCGCACCGCTCGGAAAGATCGTTTGGTCCTGCTTCAAGGCCGCGGGCGGGACGACCACGTGAGCACCATCCATACTTCGGCCGGCCTTGATCTTCGGCTACTGGTTTCGCTCTCCGCATGGAGCTGGCCGGGCACCGGACCGGACGGCCGCGAACTCGCCCACATCCTGATCGCCCACAGTCCTGCTTCCGCTCTTCCCGGCTCTACTGAAGCGCCAGAAGCCCGCATGCGGCATCTCGCAGACAACTTCGGCGGACTGGGCAGGGCGGAGGACGTGGTCCGCGATGTCGGCCGCTGCCTGCACATCGTCGGCCACCACGTGTTTCTGCACATCCCAGGCGCCTCACGCAGGATGCGACTGCCGAGCCGCCCCGACTGGACGGCGCTGGTCGCTCGCACCGGCACAGCCGTTCTCCTGCTCGGTCTGGAACCGCTGTCGCAGTCCGCCGACGCTTCTCAGCTCGACACCTATCTGGATCTCGCTAGCACGACCGACCGGCTGCTGTTCGGACTCGCCCGCAGCCGCTGAAGCCCGGGAACTTCCTGCACGGCCCCGGTTATACGGATGAGAGGAAACCGTCGTGGAAACCTTCGAACGCGCCAAGCTGGACGCATACTTCGCGCGGATCGCCACCCAGTTCGCCCCCGACGAGCAGACCTCGTCGTTCCTGATCACCCACCTGCTGGCCGAGCGCCCCGCATTCGTCCGCGCCGTTGCCGCGATGACCCGGCTGACGGCAGTGCTGCCCAAGCCGAAGTCCGTACACCCGGCTGCCCAGCGAGAGACCGAGCGGACCGTCGTCGTCGACACCCTGACCCGCGAACTGTTCACCGACCCGGATACCGCGCTGGACTACTTCGAATCCCGGGCCGCCGGAGAACCCGTCTCCCTCCTTGACGTCGGCGGCTACTTCACCCCCACCCTCACCGACCTCCACAGCCGCTTCACCGGGCGCTTGGTCGGCGTCGTCGAGGACACCGAGAACGGCCACCGCCGCTACGAGGCCCTCGACAAACTGCCCTGCCCCGTCGTCTCGGTGGCCCGCTCCCCGCTCAAGGACCCCGAGGACTACCTCGTCGGCCAATCCGTCGTGTTCTCCACCGAGGCCGTCATGCGCGGGCGCGGCGACATCCTCCACGGCCGCCCCGCCCTCGTGATCGGCTTCGGCAAACTCGGCTCCTCCATCGCCCGACTCCTGCACGCCAAGGGTGTCCAGGTCACCGTCTTCGACATCAACCCCGTACGCCGCACCCAGGCCCTGTCCCAGGGCTTCACCGTCGCCCGCGACCGCGAGAGCGCGCTCACCGGGGCCGGCCTGGTGCTCTGCGCGACCGGCGCGGTCTCCTTGCGTGGTGAGGACTTCTCCCACCTGCGCAACGGCGCCTACGTCGCCACCGTCACCTCCAGCGAGGACGAGCTCGACCTCGCCGGCCTGCCGGACGTCTACACCCGCACAGTCGTCGGCGACCACGTCACCCGCTACCAGACCACCGGCCATTACTTCTATCTGGCGAACGGCGGCAATGCCGTCAACTTCATCCACGGCGCAAGCGTTGGACCGTTCATCTTCCTGATCCAGGCCGAGATCCTCGCCGCGATCAGGATGCTTACCCGCGGGGACCTCAACCCTGGCATCCACGAGGTCCCCGCACCCGACCGCGAGGCCATCGCGGCGACCTGGCTCTCCTACTTCAACAGGTGATCACCATGCCCATCACGGCGAACCACATCCGCGGCACCATCACCGCTTACCTCGACCAGCACCCCGAGGACAAGCCAGAGATCGACATCGTCCAGGGCCTCCTCGACGACGGTGACGACCTCACCAGTCGTAAGTCCTTGCCGGGGCACGTCACCGCAGGCGCGATCCTCGTGGGCCGCGACGGTCGTGTCCTGCACATCCTCCACAACGCCACCGGCAAATGGCTGCTGCCCGGCGGCCACATCGAGCCCTCCGACGACACGCTCCTGCAAGCCGCCGGCCGTGAACTGGCTGAAGAGACCGGCATCCCGCCCTACGCCGTCACCCCGCACAGCGAGATCCCACTACACATCGACGTCCACCCCATCGACGCCAACCCGGCCAAGGACGAGCCCGCCCACCAGCACTTCGACTTCCGCTACCTCTTCCGCACCACCGCCGACCCCGGCCAACTGCAGACCGAAGAGGTCACCGACGCAGCATGGCGCACGGTGGAGAGCTTCTCCGATGAGCGACTGAGGCAGCGGGTCGCCCGGGCGATCCTCTAACTGTCGAGAGACCATCGGCTCCCGGGCACGAATACGATGTGGCCATGCCCGCAGGCGTCCACTCGCCCTGTGGTCCCAACGCTCCGTCCACCCCCGAGGGCAGCTAGCCGAAGGTCTTCCGGCGTAGCGAAATCGTCGTCCAGGCAACCGCGACCATGTATCACGGAGAATTCCGCGGTCCAGCCCTTAAAGGCCCGCGCTTCCCCTACGAAGATGCGTGATGGCGGACGGCGCTCCATGACCGCCATCGCGAGCCACTCCGAGAAGCCCGCGAACTCCGGGTACGGGGCAGTGCCCCCTACCCGGCGGTGTCTTCGGAGAGACGGTGCGGCTCTGCCGGGCCTCAGGTTGACCTTGGCCGGTGCACACAGAGGGAACCTACTCGCCGAAGTTGTAGCGTTACCCCTTACCGGAGTGAACGGGCACTCGGTTCCGTGACGTCTGGCACTCGTCACGTTTCTTGTCGCGCTTGAACGAGAACCTGCCCGAGGAGCTGTCGTGCGAATGCCAGGGGAGGCTGGCGCGCAAGGTTGCGGCATGCCCGGGTGTCGGCCTCCCTGGCGCAGGGGCTAGTCTCTCCTAATGCCCATATCCCATGATCCCGTTGGGTAGGGTAGGGGCGATTCCTATACCGGAGGACACCTTCTGATGCCCGACCTGCTCGTTGTCGCGGCTCTCTCGGAGGCTCTTGAGAACGCCTCAATCGCACGCCCTCTAGGGTCACGAGGCTCGCGCGGGGCGGTTGCAGACAGCGACCCCGCAGAGCTGACCCCTACGGCTACCGCTGTGCTGGCTGCGATTCCTGCGTGGTGGCGGGCTCAGGCGACAGCGGCCGGCCTCACCGGACGCTGGCTAGAGATCGCCACTGCTCTCCAGGCTGCTCCCCCGCTGGAAGTCCCGAGTGACCCGCCGCTGGGGGGCTCCTGGGGGTCGCTTACGCCGGAGCAGGTGGGTGCTGCCTATGTAGAGGCGCTGTCGTCGGCGACGCGAGCACGGCACGGCCGTCACTACACGCCTCCCGAGCTTGCTTCGCACTTGTGGGGGCTGGCGCGTACTTCGCTGGGTCTGCCGCCGAGTAAACAGGTTCTTCCTGGTCTGGTGCGGGACCCGGCGTGCGGAGCCGGAGCTCTTCTTCTGCCCGCGCTTAGAGAGCATCTGCACGCGTCATATGGTGTCGACCCGGCACTGACACTCGCTGGTCTTCCCAACCTCATTCAGGGCGTTGATACCGACCCAGCCGCGGTATGGGTGGCTAACGTGGTCTTGGCCGCGGAGATGCTTCCGACGCTCGCCCGCGTCCCTCAGAAGGTACGCAGGCCCTTGCCAGCCTTGGCCTGTGTGGGTGACGGCCTGGCGGATTCTGCGCCCAAGGCGCGGGTTGTAGTGATGAACCCGCCTTATGGCCGCGTACGGCTGTCCCCCGCCGAGCGGGACCGCTACGCGCACGTGCTTTACGGGCACGCAAATATGTACGGCCTCTTTATGGCGGCAGCCGTCGCATCGCTGGACGATGAGGGTGTCCTTGCCGCGCTCGTCCCCACCAGCTTCACCAGCGGACGCTATTTCTCGAAGTTGCGCACTTACCTTGGGCGCGAGGCAGGCATGAGCGCTGTCACTTTTGTTGAAGACCGCAGTGGTGTGTTTACTTCTGTTCTACAGGAGACCTGTCTGGCCACTTTTGAGCGCCGCAGGAGGCGGCGGACACGCATCAGCAGCCTTGGCAGTGCCGAAACGGCGATCGCGAGCGTGAAGACCCAGCGAACGGGCGAGCCATGGGTGCTGCCGCGCCGCTCGGATGACGCTCCAGTGGCTGCTGCAGCCTCCGCAATGACTGAGTCCTTCGCCTCGTTCGGCTGGCGAGCTTCGACCGGTCCCCTTGTATGGAATCGGCGAAGCGCCGACCTCTATCCGGCCTGGGGCCCGTCACGTTCGCATGTCATCTGGGCAGCGGACCTCGACGGTGGCGTGCTACATCGCGATCCCGCTCGTGACTCGATGCGCTACATGGCGCTCACCGCAGCATCCGATCCGAAGGTCATGGTCTTGGACGAGCCGGCCATACTCGTGCAGCGCACGACGGCTCCCGAGCAGACGCGAAGGCTCGTTGCTGCATTGCTGGACGATCAGGCGCTCAGAGCCCGGCGCGGGCGGGTCACAGTAGAGAATCACGTCAATGTGTTCAGGCCCACGGCTGCAGATTCCGTCCTCACCATCGAGGCCATGACGCGTCTGCTAGCCACTAACGCACTGGATCGAGTGGTGCGCTGTATCTCCGGTTCCGTAGCGCTCAGCGCTTATGAACTGGAATCAATCCCGCTGCCTGACCCCGACGTAGTACGTGAGTGGAACGATCTTAAGGGTGAAGCGTTGGAATCAGCAGTTGCCGCCGCTTATCGGCCGGAAGGCATTTGACGTGAGAAAGATCATTACGCCCGAGGAGGCAGAGCGTCGGCTGGAATTTGTCTTCCCGCGCGCCGCCTTCGATAGCGTTCTTTCAAACCCGCTCGCGGGCACAGCGGTCGCCGCTCTCATATACGTCGACGCAGTCTGTGGCGCTGACGATGATGCGGAAACAGCCCGATGGGGGCGACCTTCAACTGTCGTGTGGATTTCAGATGCGGCCTTGGAGCACCAGACGGACGACCAGCGTCTTGCCTGGCGCGTTGCAGCCCTTAAGAAAAGCAAAGACGTTGAGCAACTCCAGCATTCGTGGGGTATCCCATTTCAGCCTAAATATAGGGACAATACACGAGAGACGCTGCGCGATGAGACGTTCCGTGCATGGCGCGAGCATCACGCGATCCGGAAAAGGCCCGGTATCGCTGTCAACAGCAGCAAGCCTACTTGGTCTTTGCTTGATGACTTCGCAGATCTGTTCGATCCTGACATGACAGATAATCAAGTCAAAGAGGCTGCGCAGTGCTGGCGGGATAAACATATGACTCCCGGCACCAAGCTCAAGGCTCTTCGAGCTATCCAGGCGCAGGAGGCAAAACACGCTGTCACGGTGACACTGCCTGACAACACCACCCGGACCCTTGAACCCGGTAAGTCTTCCCTCATAATCAAAGGCGTAATCGAGGAATGGGCTCCGGCTCGTATGGGAGAACCTGTCGTCCTGGCGATCTCTGAGCCGGGAGATAAAATCCACCTCGGTGACAAGGGGATTTTGCAAAGTGCGGGCATCAAGATTGATCCGAAAGATGTCCTCCCTGACCTACTGATGGCAGACGTTAGCAAAGAGCCGGTGGCCTTCTGGGTTATCGAGGCAGTGGCATCTGACGGTGCGGTGACCGAGGTGCGCCGTAAGGCGCTGTTGGGATGGGCTGCCCAGCAGAACATCAAGGCTTCTCAGTGCTCATTCCTTAGCGCTTTTGAGTCCCGTAACGCAGCTCCCGCCAAAAAGCGTCTCAAGGACCTCGCTGGCGGCACCTGGGCATGGTTTGCCGACGAACCCGGCCACGAACTCTCCTGGTACCAGATGTTTCCGACTGCGGACGGATTTTGACGCGCGGTAACCGACACGAGCACGACCGCGTGAACGCAGAAGTCCGCTCGCCTTTTTTGGATGACCTGGAAGAGCAGCTCGGAGTCCTACAGGGGCGGCTACTTGTGCAGGTACCTAGTAGCCGGGTCTTAGGCATCCCCGAAGGGCTTTCCGGAGAGTGAGTCTCATGTTGTCAGTCCTGGAACGACAGCTCAGACCAGGTGTTTGACAGCAGTTTAATTCCCTGCATGCCCTAAGACGGGCTGTCGCGAGGGAGGCGCTATGGCCCACCTCAAGGGCTGGCGCCTTCCTCGGGAACTTCGCTGCGGCACAAGCCGACTCACGGTCTAAGTGAAGGCGTCACCCCGCGTTTCAACACGGGATTAGACACAGCTCAGTTATCTGCGATGGTCGGAGATCAACTCAAGATACCGGGTGTACTGGGTATCGGCGATCTGGCGGTTACGGACGAGGCTTCCTTCTTCCATTCGGTACGTGCGTTCGGGGTCACCTTTGAAGGAGAGCCAGTTGAAGGACGTGGTCACCCAAACGTCGTCGTAGACGAGAACCTTTGCGTGAGTACTCTTCAGGCGCGTGAAGCTGAATTTGTCGCGGTAGCGGTCGGCGAGGTTGGTGAGTTTACGGACGGAGGCCGAGTCGGTCTTGGTGTCGTTCTCTTCGTAGCCGTAGGCGATGTCTACTTTGACGCCTTGGTTGACCCGTCGTTCAAGGTTGCTAAGGAAGTCGGTGGTGATGATCGCGTTCTTAATCCATGGTGAGATGATTAGGATTCGGCGGCGAGCGTTGGTGAGTGCATCGTAAAGGACGTCCGGGTGCTCGAAGACGCCGATGGCTCGGATCTCGTTTGCCTGATGCCGCCGCTGAACTGCCGGAGGGCCGGGCGTCGGCGCCTGGGCGCCGAGCTGGAACGCGGCCTGTTCTGCACGGTGCTGGGTGACCTCCTGTAGCGGCACGCGGGCCTTTTCAAGGTCCGGGTCCAGGAGAGGGCGTTCTGGGGGTGGCGCCACGGTGATGCCGAGCGCCTTGGCGCCGCCGTGACCGATGAGGGCGAGTTCGTGCGCCTGACTGAGTTCGCCATCAACGACGATGCCGACTTCGACGTCGGTACGGTCTGGGTCGGCGTACACCAGGAGTTTGACTGGCAGAACACGGCGAGCTGGGGCCTGGGAGATACTTTTGACCTGGAGGACTTCGCGCTTGTTGTTGCCGTTCTCGCGGAGCAGAGCGGTGATTTCCGCGGCGGTGATGGCTCCGTCGTTGACGGGCCCGGACTGCGCCACGGGCAGCATGATCATGTCGTGTTCCTCGGCCTGCCCGCGCGGGATGGTGGTGCGGCGGTCGTAGGGGGCTACCTTCCACAGCATCTGGTCATAGACGAGGGGCTGGTTGACCCGCACGGGCGCTACCGCAGCGGCCTTCTGAGCGGTGAGGTGACCCTTGTCGGTGAGACGCAGACCGGGGGCCCGGTCTGCGTCTGCTGCGGTGGGGCGGGCCCATTTAAGGTCATCTGAACCGAACAGCACGGCGATGGTCCGCTCGACCATATTTTCAGGCAGGCCAAGCAGGCCGGCGATGCCACGCGCACTGCTCACGTTGTGCTCGACCAGCCGCAGTACAAATTCCTCCATGAGCGGGAGGTCCTTGCTGTCCTGGGCGAGGACCTCGGCGGTGATCCGGGCGACGGGCAGTGCGGCATCCGCGATCTGGATCAGTTCGAGTCCGGGACGAGTGTTGTGGAAGCGGAGGGCCAAGAGGCTGTCGTCGCCGAAGGCAGGGCTAGAGGTAGGCATTGCGGATCTCGCAGTCTTCCGGGTGGCCGCTCATGTAGTCGAGGACGTCGCGCAGGGCGCCTGGCTTGCTGCGGCAGAAGCCGGCATCGCCGACGATAATCAGGCCGTAGCGGGCACGGGAGAGTGCGACGTTAATGCGGCGCCAGTACGGCTGACCAAGGAATCCGAAGCGGCCGCTGAGGTTACTGCGGGTCACGGAGAACACGACGAGATCGCACTCTCGGCCCTGTACCGCGTCGACGGAGAGTACTTCTGGAGCGATGTGCTTGAGCCTCAAGGAGGCTAGGCGCTTGGTGAGTTCTTCGACCTGGCGACCGTAGGGGGCGATCAGCAGGACATCGAGGCGCTTGCCGTTGGGAGTCTTGATTACACCCTTGTCGATGGCCCGGTCGATCACTTCCAGGCGTCGCATGGCGAGCTGGCCCTCAAGACGGTTGGAGATACTGGTCTGCGCGGCGGACTGCTCGTCCTCGCGGCGGTTCGGTAGGGCGCTGGTGTCCAGCCAGAGAACGGGCTTGTTGACCGTGCTGTAGCCGGGAAGGGCATGATCGTTCGGCGAGATCAGCTTGTTGTCGTAGAAGCAGCTGCTGATCATGTTGCCGATCGCCGGAATCATCCGGTATTGCTCGCGCAGTAGATGCTTGACGGGAGCCTTGGTGGAGTTAGCGAAGTACTGGAATAGGGTGGTCTTCACCAATTCAGGGATAAGCTGGTGATCGGCCATGATCTTCTCGTCGCGCAGCAGATCCTCATCGATGGGAGGCAGCTGGTTGGTGTCGCCGACCAGCACCCACCGCTTGGCCCTGGCCATCGGCACCAGCGCCTCGGTGGCAGTCGCTTTGGACGCCTCGTCGAAGATACACAGGTCGAATTCGAGGTCCCGGGCCGCCGGGTGACCGAGAAATCCGAGCGCGGTCCCGCCGATGACACGCCGGGTGCGCAGGAAGCCGGCGATCAGGTTCTGGTCGGTGCCGATACGCTGCAGCCATTCGCCCTGCAGGCTCAGCAGGTGCATCAGTTCCCGTCCGGGCCCGGCCGGGCCGAGAAGTACCTCGACGACGTCGCGGGCGTCGGCGGCACTCATTTCCTCGCGTAGGGTGAGCTCGCCGTCGAGCATTGTCTGCACGTCGGCGAACAGCTCAGCCCGCTGTTCGAGGAGCTGCTCCCGGCGGGCCCGGGTGGTGACGACTTCCTCGCCGAGCTCCCTGGCTGAGGTGGTGCGCTCAGGCACAGGCTGGTTCGCCAGCTCGTCGAGGCGAGTTGTCACGTGGGCGAGGTTGGCGGCCACGGCAGCGAGTTCTTCCAGCACCAGGGCCGCCTTAAGGTGGCTGGGCTGCTGGCCGCTGTTGGCGGCCACATTCTCCAGATGCCGTTCTGCGCGTGTGCGGACGCCCTGGGTCCACTTCTTGACTTGCCGGTCGAGCAGCAGCGGCTGGGCGCTTTCTGCGACGCGTGGATCGTCAACGCGGCCGAGGCGGACGAGTTCGGTGATGCCTGCGTCTTCAAGACGCTTGAGGGCGTTGTCGATGGCGATGTGGGTCTGGCTGACGATGAGGATGCGTGCGGCGGGGTGCCGACTGAGGGTCTGCTCGACAATCTCGGCGATCACGGTGGTCTTGCCGGTGCCGGGTGGCCCCTCGACGAGCAGCAGGTCCTGAGTGCCTAGGGCGTGGGCGACGACATCTCGTTTGCTTGAGTCGAGATCGGCGCGGACCCAGGTGGTGACTTCGGTGGGCGGACCAACCTCAACGGACGTGGGGTTTGCGATGATCTGCCGCAGGTCGGGATTGGCAGTCTGTTCAGCGGCGACCGCTGTGAGCGCGTCGCGCTGCCGGTTGATCGCGTTTTGGCTGGGTCCGAGAAAGGGCAGCAGCACACCCCGGGCAGGCAGGACGGCCTGGGGACGCGTCATCCGCAGGACGACGGTGTCGTCGGTACGGTTGGTGATTTCACCACGGTCGATAGGTCGGCTGTGGGGGTACTCTGCGACCGACCACTCTTCGCCGATTTCCGCGGTGGTATCGGGCGCGGCCAGATGGAAGACCCGGGTGCGGCCGCCGCCTTCCAACCGCTCGTACTGAATCGGCTGCCGTCCGTTAGCAGCCACCTCCTCGCGGGCTTCCAGGACGCGGCGCCAGCCGTCGAATAGGTCGCCGAGCTGCTGGCGCTTACCCTCCTTGGCCAGGGTCTCGCGCGCATCTAGTTCCGCGTTGAGGCTGTCCAGCAGCAGGTTGAGGCCGTCGTACGCCGGGTCCTCGCCAGGGTCGTTGAACGTCCAGGTGAGGATGGGGCCGAGTTTGAGGGCGGACGCACGGCGCTTGGCCATCCATTCCTCTGCTCGTTCCTCCGCTGAGACGATTACGCACCGGTCACGTTGACCCTCGTCGTTGACCAGGCGTAGGAACAGGCTCTGGCCGAACACTCGCACCGTGCCGGTGTCGACCTCGTCGCTCTGCGCGTTGTAGCCGTAGTCGACGTGCACGGTGCCGGAGATGTCCGCCAGCACGGTGTTCTTCACAGCGTCCCAGTCGATCTCTTCGCTGGCCGGGGCGGCGCTGAGGCTTTCGGCCGCGCGACGGGTCATCTTCAACCAGAGGGAGTTGCGTTGGCGGGCATCACGGTTTTCGCAGACCCGCTCGGCCTCCAGGAGCCGGTGCTCCAGGACGATAGCGTTGGCTGGACGCTTTTTAGGGTCGAAGTCGATGCAAGTTCTAAGGACATTGCGGACCTCGGTGTCGAGTTCCAGACCGTCGAGGACTGTCGCCAAATCGTGGTAGTCACGTGCCTGGCTTCGAGAGAGGACCTGAATGGCCAGGACCGCATAGGCGTACACGTCACGGACGTACGGGACTGCCTCACTCTGCTCGGGCGGCGAGTATAGGGCGGACCGGAAGTCCGCTACCGTCTCGTCGGTCACGGCCGCGGCCTTGGACAGAATCTTGGCGATCCCGAAGTCGGCGAGCTTCACGGTGCCGTCACTGGTCAGCAGGACGTTTCCCGGCTTCAGATCACGGTGCTCGATCTCCTTCTCGTGGGCATACGCGAGCGCGGAAACCAGCGGTCTGGCTGTACGCGTGAAATAGGCAGACCAGTCAAGGGGGCGGCCGTCTGCCATCTCGTCCTTGAGGCTGCGGTCAATCCACTCCAGGGCGATGAAGTACCGCTCCAGCCCTTGATCCCAACCGGAATCGAGCATCCGCACGATGTGAGGATGGTTCAGTGCCTTGAGCGCGGAGGTCTCCCGCTCCAGGAAGATCCGAGTGATCGCGTCGTCCTCGCGCTGTTTGAGTAGCTTTACAGCGACGTGCTCACCGCCAGCACTCTTGATGTCCACGGCCTTGCGAACCTCGGATAGACCTCCTAGCCGCGCCTCCTGAGGGAGCAACAGAAACCGGCCGTTGATCGTCATTCCCACCCACTGCTCCTTGCTCCCCCGCTGCCGCGCAGCGCACCCAAGTAGCCATCTTGCCAGTCGTTTCCCCTCGGGTCAGGAGTTTGCCCGGAGGCAGCGAGGACTCGGCGAGCGATGACTTTCGCGGAGTCGTTCTGCGAGACAGATGCTCCCCCTGACCTATGCAACGAGGCGTGATTGCAGTCAGCCCTTTGGCGTCGGCAGAACGCGCTTCGCACACGGGGGCGACGTGTGAGTCGCCCGCGGTGTAGTAGCCCGCCTCGCTCCCGGATGACGGTCATTGCTGCCCGCCGTTACCGAATGGAACCGGGAGGGTCTCGAGCATCTTCAGGGCGCGTCGCCGGTAGACCAGCGCCGTAGCGCACAGGCCCACAGCCGCGATGGCCGGCCCCATCGCTCCCTCCGGCAAACCGCTCATGGACAAAAGGGCAGCGCCTACAGCAGTAAGGCCCGCGACAGCTGCGAGTCGCAGCACTTCACGATCGCGGGCCGGAGTAACGTCGGTCAGCTCGGCCTCGTCGAGCAGTGCGCCGACGCGCCCATCGCTGTAACGCTCAGCCACAGTGACCAGAAGGCCGCCGAGTTCGCGCAATGCTGCAGCAGGATCTACGTCGAGACGTTCCTCTGCCACGCGAAGACGCGCTACGACCTGTCCTGAATGCCGGTGCAACGCCTTGCGGCGGTGCCAGCGACGGCCTGGAGTAACCCCTCGGGTCCGTCGTGCCGCCCATACAGCGGCCTCGACGTCACGCACGGCCGCGCCCACGCTGCGCATACGTTGGGCTCCGCGGCCTCCGTTTCCCGCCCCGTACGCCTCACCACATGCCACGACCGCTTCCGCAGCGACGAGAGTGAGGTTGTAGCGGTACGCAAGGGCACCAGTTGCCATGTCAGCCAGCGGCCCGGGGTAACGGCCGCGAAATGCAAGGAAGCCCGCCACGAGGGGGCCGAAATACGTCATCACCACCACGGCCAGGCCCATGGGCACCGATGCAATGAGCCAAAGCATGGCGGGGCCGGCGACGTAGTCGGGGGACCCATGAGTCCAGCTTTGGACTGCTCCAGCCAAGCTCGACCATGTAGTGGGTTCCGGCCCCTTCTGCCAAACCACGGCGCCAGCCTTGCCCAGTGCCCGCAGCACCGGCCATGCCCAAACAGTGGCATACAGCACAAGGATCATCTGAACGATCCGAAATGGGATGCGGCGACCTGCATGCGCCCGACGCACGGCCAGGTGTACTGACCTCGGCATGGGCCTGGAGATTCCAAGGCGGTTCGCTGCCTTGCTAAGGTCAGCGATCGCCTTCTCGGCCTCACGGCGAGCTGCGGCCCGTCGCCTACCCCAGACCAACGCAGTCGCGCGATCCTTGAGCAACGGCAACTGCCGCCTTGGTCTGGCGGGCTGAGTAGGGGCTCCATCTCTGAGGCCCTCGGCCGTAGCTTGCTCTTGCCGGACGGCAGAGACGCGCTGTGGAGGAACCTCTAGTACATCCGACAAGGGGGTTTGCGCGTTCATAGGCGCATCTTCGTCAGCACGGGACCGGCCAGGCAGGGAAACCATCCCCTTGTGACACAACGGAGTCATGGACATGTTCTCTGTGCTGCAAGCACGCGGCGCGGGTGCCGATTGCCCACCGCAGACCTGTTCGGCGGTTGCAGTTCTGGTTACGGAAGGCGTGTTGGTCGAGCGATCACGTGCCCGGAGTGCGTGAGCGCTGCGTGAGCGGACGGGGCGGCACCGGATGGATCGGGTGGTATGCGTAGCGAGCGGTTCAGGTCTCCTAACTAGGGAAACGGGAGTCACGGGCACCGCCCAGCACCACCCGGGATGATCTTGCAGGCCCTTGTAATGCGTAGGTCGTCGGTTCGAATCCGACAGGGGGCTCATCGACAGGCCCGGCTCGGAGCGCATCCGAGCCGGGCCTTTGTCGTCTGCGGACGCTCCCGCGACGCCGGGAGCGGGCCGCACGGACGAGGGTGTGAGGGGCCGGGGACATACGGGCCGGGACGCGCGACTCCGTCGCCCCTCCCCGGGTTCGAGCCCGCCACCGGGAGCCGTGTTAACGGTCTGTAACGGAGGGGCGAAATTGTGTCACCACCGCCGTCGGGCCGGGATATCGTCGAAATGGTTGGTGCCTACAGGCTTCGCGACCGGAGCCATCACGAAGGAGAGACACCTCATGTCGAAGTCGTTGTTCCATCGTGCGCGTTCCACGGCGGGGTGTCTCCGGTGTCCCCGGCGGCACGCCGACGAAGCCGGCGCGTCATGAGCCGGTTCGCCGCCACCCCCAGCGGGCTCCTCGAACCGGGGGCGCTCGAATGCGGGGGCTCGTGAGCGTGTCGGCGACCTCCGCGCCGTACACGGGGGACTGGGGTCCGGGGCCGGTCGAGGAGTCCGCCGAGACCCTGCGCATCGGGGAGATGGCCGAGGCCACCGGCGTCAGCGAGCGCCTGCTCCGGTACTACGAGAGCCGGGGCCTGCTCACACCGGGACGCACCGCCTCCGAGCACCGCGTCTACAGCCGCGCGGACGTGGCGCGGGTGCGGCTCGTCAGGTTTCTCCTCGACGGAGGGATGAGCACCAAGGACATCCGCTTCCTGCTCGAATGCGTCCACGAGAAGGTGAACGTGGCGCGGGTGTGCGGGGAACTCGATTCCTTGCTGACGCGTGAGTTCGTTCGCATCAGCAAGGAGATCGAGTCCCTCGTCCTCACCCGCAGCTACATCGCGGTTCTGACCGACCGTCCGCTCGCGGAAGCCGGCCTGCGGGAGGGCGCCGCTCAGGTGCCCGCCCCGGCCGCCTCCCGGCCCCGGTAGCCCACGGCGTCCTCGCCGAGCACCGAGCGGACATTGGCGTCCGCCGCGATGAGGGACAGCCCGCCGTCGACGACGAACGACTGCCCCGTGACGTATCCGCTCCGGCCGGAGACGAGCCAGCGGATCAGGTCGGCGACCTCCCGGGGGTCACCGGGCCGCCCGGCCGGCAGCACCGGCCGGGCGACCCCGGCCGGGTCGACGGCCGGGTCGTGCCCGTTCATGGGCGTGGCGGTCTCGCCGGGCGCCACCGACACCACCGCGATGCCGTGCTCGCCGAGTTCCAGGGCCATCGTCTTCGTGACCATGCCCAGGGCGCTCTTGGCCGCGCAGTACGCGCTGCCGCCCGCGATCGGGATGTGCTCGTGCACGCTCGTCACGTTGACGATCCGCCCGCCCCGGCCCTGCGCCACCATCGTCCGCGCCGCCTCCTGGGCCAGCGCGAAGGGGCTGTGCAGGTCCACGGTGAGCACGTGGGACCAGGAGACCAGGTCCTCCTCCAGGGCGGAGGCCCGCCGGTTGATCCCGGCGTTGTTCACCAGGACGTCGATGCCGCCGGCGGTCCCGACGGCGGCGCGCAGGGCCGCCACCGAGGCGGCCGGATCCGCCAGCGGGAATCCCACCGCCCACGTGCGGACCTTCGCGTCCTCCGCGATCGCGCGCGCGAGCGTCTCGGCGGCCTCCCGATTGCCTCCGTAACCGACCACCACGTCGAACCCGACCTCGCCCAACGCCTGGGCGGTGGCCGCCCCGATGCCGGAACTGGCCCCCGTCACGACCGCCGTGCCTGTCATGCCTCTGCTCCTTCTGCCGTACCTTCGGTGGCCGTTCCTTCTTCCGCGAACTCGATCACCAGGCGGACGACGACCTCGCCGCCGACCACCCGACCGCCCGCCACCAGGCGGTTCATCACGTCGACCCCGGCCTCCGGGCCGAGCCGGTGGGTGAGCAGCCGCCCGTAACGCTCCGGCTGCCGGCCCAGTTCAGCGGCCGCCGCGGCCAGGGCCGCACCGGTGACTCCCCGGTTTCCGGTGAACGCGGTCGTCGTGCCCCGCCCGTCGCTCCAGACGACCCGGTGCGGGGGCTGCGGCCCGCCGGTGTTGGCGGCTCGCACCCCGGCCAGGTCCACACCGGGGTGGAAGACGCTCCGGGCGTCGGGGGCGACGCCGCCGATCACATGGAACGCGCGCACCGCCGCACCGAAGCGACGGTGCGCCAGCTCCAAGGCGTCGACGGTGCGGTCCCGGTGGGTGGCGACGAGGACGAGCACCGTGCGATCCGTGGCCGTGCCGGTGGCCGCGTCCGCGGCCAGGTCCGCGAGGTACGTGTGGTGGATGCCCTGGTCCTTCCACGCCGACTCCGCCCACGCGCGTCCCGCCGGGTTCGTGTGCACCAGGGTGACGGCGAGGCCGTCCTCCGGGTCCGTACCGCCGAGGAGGTCGCGGGCGCGGGCCGCCGCCAGGTTCCCGACCAGTCCCGCGCCGATCACCACCACGTGCTCGCCCGCGCGCGGTGCCAGGCACTCCCACGCGTAGTCCACGACGGCGAGCGGCTCCACCAGGGTGGCCTCGGCGGGGCCCGGCTCGTCCCCGATCGGCACAAGCAGGCCCGCCGACACGGCCGAGGCCACGATGAGGACGCGTTCCTGGAAGAGCCCGTCGACGTTGTGTCCGAGCAGGAAGGACGGATCGCCGGGGTGGGTGGGGTTCACCGTCACCCGGTCGCCGGGGCGGACCTGGTCGACGCCGGTGCCGACCGCGACCACCCGGCACGCGCCCTCGTGGCCCAGGACCGGGGACGGGTCGTCCCGCAGGCCACGCAGCATCTGGATGTCCGTGCCGCACAGGCTGACCGCCTCGGGGGCCAGCAGGACTTCGCCCGGGCCTGGTACGGGCGTCTCCCGGCGCACGATCCTGCTGACGCCGGCCTCGCGGACGATGGCGCGGTGCGTGGCCATGTTCCCTCTCTTCGGAAGCTCGTGTGCCGATGTGCTCGTGTTCGTGCTCGTGCTCGTGCTCGTGTTCAGGTGTGGGCCCGTGCTCGCGGTCATGGCTTCACGACCGTCAGGAAACCGTCGGCCAGCAGCGCGGCGCCGCGGATCGGGTCGATTTCGCCGGGTGCGAGGACGGTCGGCGAGGCCCGGCGGCCTGCGCCCGAGGTGTAGTCGGACTCCCGGTCCAGGTGGTGTTCGAGGGCCCGCTGGTAGACGGCGCCCAGTCCCTCGGCGACTCCGCCCCCGATGCCGACCAGGGCGATCGCCGGATCGATGGCCGTCAGCCAGCGGATCGCCTGCGCCAGGGGGTGGGTGACAACGTCGAGGAGGAGAATCGCCCCCCGGTCCCCGTCGGCCACCCGGCCCGCGAGCCGCGTGCCGTCGAACGGGCCGAGGTCCAGAGCCCGGGCCACCCGGGGCAGCGCCGGGCCCGCGGCGAGCGCGGCCACATGACCCCGGCCGCCGCACTCGCAGGGCAGGTCGAGCAGCCGCGCCAGGACGGCGGGATCGAGACCGGCAGGGACGGACGCGGGCAGATGACCGATCTCGCCCTGGAACCCGTCCGCGCCGACGGTGATGGTGCGCGTGGCGAGATCCGCGGTCTTCAGCGCGATGCCGCTGCTCACGGTCACGTAGGCCACCCGCGAGGCGCCGGTCAGGGACGCGCCCCGCCCGGCGGCGAGATCCGTCACCGCGCAGGTGACGTCGTTGTACACGTGCCAGCGGATGTCCGGGCGCCGCCGCGCCAGCTCGGCGACGAGGCCGCCGCGGGGCCGGGCCGCGCCCCAGAGCGGTCCCGAACCGTGGACCCGCGAGGTCAGGTCGTCCATGGCCGCGCCCAGGGACACCACGACGCGGCCGGGGCCCACCTCCGGACGGGTGAGCTCGTCGAGCAGACGGTCCGTCAACGCGTCCACGGAGAGCCCCGGGTGGTTGAGCAGGCTCGGCGCCGGGCGCCGGACGGTCCGTCCCCCGGACCGGAAACGGAGCCAGGTGCCGCCGATGTCGAAACCGGTCACGGATGCGGCACCGGCCGCACCGGCCGCACCGGCCGGGTCGGACGCAGGGGGCGCATCGACCGAGGGCGCGTACGCGGGCGCGTTCGCGTGCGGGGACCTCATCGTGGGCCACCGTTCGCCGTACGCGCCTCTCCGTGTCCGGGTACCCGCAGCAGCAGGCCCGCGCCGGTCGTGGTCACGTCGATGCCGCGCAGGTCCGTGACCCGTGCCGCCACGTCCGGGTCCGTCACCGCCCCGCCCACGCCGACGCAGCGGGCGCCGGCGGCCAGGCCGGCCCGGATGCCCACGTCGGCGTCCTCGAAGACCACACAGGTCCGGGGCGGAACGCCGAGCGCCCGCGCCCCGCGCTCGTACCCCTCGGGATCGGGCTTCCCCCGGCGCACGGAGTCGGCGGCGATCAGCACCGGCGGCACGGGCAGGCCGGCGGCGGCCAGCCGGGCCCGCGCGACCTCCTCGTACGCGGCCGTCACCACGGCCCACCGGCCGGCGGGAAGGCCGGTCAGCAGATCGCGGGCGCCCGGCAGCGGGCGTACGTCCCGGACGTGGTCGCGCTGCGTACGGCGGACGCGTTCGGCGCCCTCCGCGACCGCGCGGGGGCCGGGCAGGAAGCCGGCCAGGATGTCGACGGCGGTCCTGCCCGGCAGCGCCGCGAGCACGGCGTCCACCGGCAGCCCCTCTTCCCGGGCGAAGGCGGACCAGGCTCGTTCGATGGAGGCCGAGGAGTCGATCAGGGTTCCGTCCATGTCGAACAGAAGTCCCTCGCAGAGGAGTTCCGTGAACGCGCCGGGTGCTGCGGATGCGCCCGTGACCCCGGCCTCGGCCGCCGTCACGGCCGCACCGACTGCGCGTGCCGGAAGACGTTCGTGGGGTCCCATCGGCGCTTGACCGCTCTCAGCCGGGCGTGGTTGCCGCCGTAGTAGAGGTCGCCGGAGGACAGCCCCGAGGTGTTCCACGCGGGGTCGGACAGGTCGCTGTTCGGGTAGTTGACGTAGCTGCCGGCGGTCACCTCGTCGTAGCCGGGCGCACCGCCGGTCTCCTGGAAGATCCCCTGGTAGGCGCGGCGCAGCCAGTCGATGTTCGCGGTGTCGTGCCGCTCGTCCGCCCAGAAGGTCTGGACGAGGAACTTCATCGTGGCGTCGCGCTGGAAGACGGCGGTGTCGGTCGGCCGGACCCGGGATATCGCGCCGCCGAGGGCCGCGATGTCCACGCCGGCCGACAGGGAGCCCTCGATCGGCTCGTGCAACGCCCGGTGGATCTCCGCGACCTGGGTTCTGGTCAGCCGGCCGCGGAAGTTGGCCGAGCCCTGCTTGCCCCGCCGGTTGGGGTCGCTGTTCTCGTCACTCGACGTGCCTATGAGCCGTATGGAGTTCATCCACGGCATGCGGCTCCGCGTGACGTACCGCTCGTCGTCGGAGTACCCCAGCGCCGCGGCGAGGCGTTTCACCAGGTCATCGCCGACTGGCTCGCCCGCCGGGTCGGCGACCTGCATGACCATGCCCACACCACCGTTGTCCCGGTGCCGGACGGTCAGCCACGGGAAGACGGCGTCGGCCGGTGCCGAGGAGGCGTGGTGCCGTGCGCACCAGTCGGCGAACACGTCGAGGAACGCGCCGAACCGTTCCGGTCCGACGCCGTCCCACGGCCAGTCGCAGAACACCAGCTGGACCTCGGCGGGCGGCGAGGGCAGACCGCGCGGCTCATCGGGGTTGTGGAAGTCGAACCGGGTGACGACGCCGAAGTTACCGCCGCCACCGCCCGTGTGCGCCCAGAACAGGTCACCGAGGGCACCGGTGTCGCCGCGCCGGGCGTAGGTGAGCGCGGCCCTGCCGCGGGCGTCCACCGTCACCACCTCGACGCCCGCGAGGTGGTCCACGGTCAGTCCGTGCTTGCGGGAGAGCAGGCCGTGGCCGCCGCCGGTGACGTGGCCGCCGACGCCGACGGAGTAGCAGACGCCGCCGGGGACCGTGACGCCGTGGTCGCGGTGGAGCCGGTCGTAGACGTTCAGCAGCCGGGCGCCGGCCCCGACCTCGTACACGCCGCGCGCGGTGTCGTACCGCACCTGGTCGAGCGATCCCATGGTGATGAGCGTGCGCACGTCGGGGGAGAGGACGAAGTCCTCGAAGCAGTGACCGCCGCCGTAGACGGTGAACCGCCGCTCGCCGTCCAGGGCTCGCTGCACGGCGGCGACCACCTCGGTGGCGGTGCGCGGAGCGAGTATCTCGGCGGGCCGGACGTCGAAGCGCCGGTTGTAGCCGGTGCGGAGGGAGTCGTACTGGGGGTCGCGGCCGGGGAGGACGACGGGGACTCCGGCTGCGGGGGCTCCGGCGGCAGGGGCAGCCGGGGAGGGCGCGGCGATCGGGGAGGCAGCCGGGGAGGGCGCGGCGACCGCGGTGGGTGCCGCTGCCGCGCCCGCGCCGACCGCTCCCGCCCCTGCCCCGGCGACCCCCGTGAGGAAGCCGCGGCGTCCCAGGCGGGGGCGCCGTGAGCGGTCCGCCGGCCGGCCGGGCTGCGAGGCTCCGGCCCCGTCGGCCGGACCGGCGGGGGCTGCGGGGCTGTGGGCGTGTCTGTCCATTCGTGCGTTCTCCGTGTGTGTTTCGTCGGTGCCGCTCCTCGTGAGGTCGCGGGTGCGGGCAGAGAGTGGGGATGGAGGGGGCCGGCCGCCGTTACCGCCTCAACGCCCCACCCGTACGCCGAGCGCGCCCCGCAGGGCGGCCTCGTACGGCGCCAGGAAGGCGTCGATCTCGTCCAGCGGCGCCGACGGCAGCAGCGTGGCCACCTGGTCGACCCCGGCCTCGGCCAGGACGGTGATGACGGCCGGATCGTGCGGTACGCCCATCACGACGATCGGCACGTGCCGGCCCTGCTCCCGGCCGATCTCGCGGACCGCGTCGATGCCCTTCAGCAGCTCCGGCAGCCGGACCGAGCCGAAGTCGGGCATCCAGCCGTCGCCGAAGACGCGCACCCGGTGCGGGGCGCGCGGGCCGGTGCCGGCGACGAGGATCGGCGGACCGGGCCGCTGCAGCGGCGTCGGGAGGACCACCACCTCCTCAAAGTCGACGTGCGGCGAGTGGATCGTGGTGGGCTCGCCCGACCACAGGGCCCGGAGAGCCAGGGCGTGTTCGGTCAGTCGCGCGTTGCGGCGCGCCGGGTCCACGCCGTGCCGGCGCATCTCGTCCTCGACCCAGCCGGAGCCGACGCCGACGTCGAGACGGCCGTCGATCAGCCGGTCCAGGCTGGCCAGCCGCTTGGCCATGGCGATCGGTTCGTGCTGGGCCAGCAGGCTGATGGCTGAGCCCACCCGCAGGCGTTCGGTCACGGCGGCCGCGGCCTGTGAGGCCACGAAGGGATCGAAGGTCTCGCGGAACCGGCGTTCCAGGGTGGGCGCCTGACGGGCGAACGCCAGGGACTGGTGGGTGTGCTCGCAGAAGTACAGGGCGTCGTAGCCGGTGTCCTCCAGGCGGCGCGCCAGATCGGTCACCTTGGCGGTGAGGGTGGTCTGGAAGACCGAGACGCTGATTCTCACGCGGGTACCGCCTCTCCCGCGCCGCGCGACGTCGGGACCACGCCCTGGTCCTGCCGGAGGTCCGGCTCCAGGTTCTGGTCCAGGTCCCGCAGGGCGGACTTCAGGGCGCGGATCAGGTTTCCGGCCCGGTGGTCGTTGTTGCCGATGTCCAGCAGGTGGTTGGGGGTGTACGAGAGGGCGATCCCGGCACCCGGCCATCCGAAGTGCGCCGAGCCGCCGCCGCCGTCATGGCCGAACATGTCGGCGTCGACGCCGGTGCGCGGGGTGCCCTTGAGGCGGAACCCGCCGCAGCCGTAGGCGAAGGGGAATCCGAGCGTCGGGTCCTCCTGCCGTACGTACAGGGCGAGCGCGTCGCGGACCGTCGCCGCACGGGCGAGGCGGCCCGGCTCGCCGTCGGGGCGGTGCAGGTCCTCGACGACGAGTGCGTACAGGCGGGATATGTCGCGGGCGGTACCGACGATGTTCGCGGCCGGAATGTACGCAGTGCGCAGCGCCTCCTCGTTCCACACCACCCTGCCCTTGGGGAACGGGACCGGGTTGGCCCAGATCGCACGGGTCAGCGGGTCCTCGCTGTTGTTGAACCGGTCGTACTGGGCAGCGAACGCGTCGTCGTGGACGACGGTGGCGACCTCGTCGGCCGGGCTGAGGCACCAGTCGATCGCGAGGCCGTTCGGTTCGGCGATCTCGCGGCGGAAGTACTCGCGGAGGGACAGTCCGGTGGTGCGGAAGGTGAGTTCCTCCACCAGCCAGCCCATCGTCCACGGCCCGTAGATCAGCCGGGGCCCGCTCACGGGCTTCTGCTCGGCGAGGGCCCGTGCCATGGCCCGGGCGTCCGAGAGGTCGGTGAGCCCGACGACCCGATCGGTGATCGCGGGGAGGCCCGCGCAGTACGTCACGGCGTCGGACACGGTGATCCGGTCCTTGCCGTGGGCGGCGAACTCCGGCCAGTGGCGGGCGATCGGATCGTTCAGCCGGAGCACGCCGCTGTCGCACAGACGCAGCAGCGTGGTGGCGATGATGCCCTTCGAACCGGAGAAGATCTGGGCGCGGGTGCCGGCCGTCCAGGGGCGCCCCGTCGCCGGGTCGGCGACGCCGCCCCACAGGTCGACGACGAGCCTGCCCCGGTGGTGGACGGCGAACGCGGCGCCGGCCTCGGTCTCGCGCAGGTTGGTCTCGAAGCATTCCCTTACGGCTTCGAAGCCGGGCGCGACGAAGCCCCGGGCGGTGTCCGGGCCGTCGCTCTCCCCGGCGCCGCTCTCCCTCCGGTCGCTCTTCCCGGTGCTCATGCGGCGGCCTCCAGCGTGCCGGTGTCGGCGTCGGCGTGGGAGGCAAGGTGGCGGACCGCGGCGACGATCTCCTCGGCCGTCACGTCGTTCACGAAGACGTGATCGCCGATGCCCCGGGTGAGCGGGAGCCGCTGCTGCCCGTCACGGTGCCGGACGGTGTCCTCCAGGGCCCGCACGAGCAGGTCGGTGTCGGCCAGGGCGTCGTTCCACGGGGTGAGCCCGAGACCACGCATGACGGCGAGGACCCGCTCGGCCTCGGTCTTGGTCATCAGGCCGCGGCCGAGGGAGATGGCCGTGGTCAGGGCCATGTCGACGGCGACGGCCTCACCGTGCAGCAGTTCGGCGACGGAGTGCATCTCGACGGTGGGGCTGAACGTGTGGCCGTAGTCGACGCAGCGTTCGAGGGCGGCTTCCCACAGGTTCGGCTGCAGCTCCTCCAGCATCAGGTGGATGGACTCGTGGGTGATGTACTCGGCCATGTCGGCGTGGAACGCGTCGTCGAAGAGGTCCCGGATGCCGCACCGGCCGGCGCGCTCCAGTGTGATGAACAGCGACTCGGACTTGACCAGCGCGACCTTGAGGATCTCGGCGAGGCCGTTGCTGAGGTGCCGCTCCGGGAGGGTGGGGAGGAAGCAGGTGTCGAGGAGGCTCGTCAGCGGCTGCGCATAGGTGCCGATGCGGTTCTTGCCGGAGCGGTGGTTGACCCCCGTCTTCACGCCGACGCCCGCGTCGACCAGGCCGACGAGCGTGGTGGGTATGCGTATGTAGGGCGTGCCGCGGCGGTAGATGCTGGCCGCGAAGCCGACGATGTCGCAGAGCACGCCGCCGCCGATGGCGATGACGGGCTCGCGGCGGCGGTCCACGCCGAACTCGTCCATCGCGGCGAGGACGGCGTCGACGCTCTGCCAGTCCTTGACCTGCTCGTGGGCGTCGAGGACGAGGGTGTGGGTCTCGAAGCCGTGGGTGTCGAAGTAGCGGGCGATCGCGGAGCCGTAGAGATCGCTGACGGTGCTGTCGACGACGAGCAGCCGCCGGTCGCTGGACGCACCCGGGACGGCCGCGCCGGTCTCGGCCCCGGTCCCGGTGCGGGCGACGCACCGGCGCAGGGTGTCGGCGAGGAAGGAGTCGGACGGGTCGAGCAGGTTGTCGCGCACGACGACCTCGTACGAGACCTGCTTGACGGCCTCCACGGACCATCTGCCCTGCGGTTGCCGCGTGAGTTCGTGTTTGTACGGGACGGCGGAGGTGATCACGGAAGAAGCCACGGAGTCTCCATCGAAAGGGTCGCGGGATGCGGGAGGGCGGGGGCGGCCGGCTGTGGGGGCGGCCCCGGCGGACCCGGCCGGACGGCCGGGAGGGTGGTCAGGCGGTGGTGGGGGAGCCCGCGGGGGCTTCGCCCGTCGGGTCCTGGCGCGCGGCTGTGCGGCTGCCGTCCGCACCGGTACGCCGACGGCGCACCAGGACCCAGGCGAGGGAGGCCGCGAGGGCGGCGGGCGGAAGCGCGATGAGCGGCAGGTTCTCGATCGGCCGGTCGGAGTCGAGCCAGGCCGAACCGGTCCAGCCCGCCAGCGCGATGCCGATGTTGAAGGCGGAGCTGTTGAGGGCCAGGCCGAGGTTGGGCGAGATGCCTTGGGAGTTGGAGGCGACCCAGGTGTTGAGGGCCGGGAAGGTGGCGAAGTAGGCGAGGCCGACCAGGACGGTGAGGATCACGGTCGGTACGGCGCTGCCGGAGACCAGCAGGAGTACGGCGAGTACGGCGAGGGTGGCGGTGACGGTGCCGACCATCGCCTGGAGCACGCGGCCGTTGGCCAGCCGCCCACCGAGGGTGTTGCCGGCGACGCAGCCGACACCGTACGCGAGCATGATCCATACGATCTGGCCGGAGCCGATCCCGGAACCCTTCGTCAGGAACGGGGCGACGTAGGTCACCACGGTGAGCGCGGCCATGCCGGTGAGCGCGGTGACGCAGATGCCGATGACCAGTTCCGGACGCCCGAGTCCGCGCGGTCCGGCCCGGCGCGCGCCGTCACCGGCGGAACCGCCGGCGGCCCCGGCCCCGGTGTCGCTGCCGGCCTCGGGGTGGTCGGCCGGGAAGACGGCCAGGATCACCAGGAGGCTGACCGCGGACAGTGCGGCGACCAGCCAGAACGATGCCTGCCAGGCGAGGTGTTGGCCGAGGAAGACGCCGATCGGCACACCGAGGACGGTGGCGACCGAGAGGCCGAGGGTGATGTTGGCCGCGGCCGATGCCTCCTTGCCGGGCTCGGCGACGCGCATGGCCGCGGTCATGAAGACGACCATGATCGTGGTGTGCACCAGGCCGGTGACGACCCGCCCCGCGACCACCATGGGGAACGAGCCGCCCACGGCGGCCAGAACCGATCCCGCGAGGTAGAGCGCGATGGCCCCAGTCACCAGCTTCTTCGCCCCCACCCGGTCGAGGAACAGGGTCACGATCGGCCCGGCCACGGTCACCGTGCCGGCGTACGCGGTCACCAGCAGCCCGGCCGAACCCTCGCTCACGTGCAGCCCGTCGGCGATGTCGGGCAGGATTCCGGCGACCACGTTCTCACTGGTGCCCAGCGCGAAGGCACCGATCACGAACCCGAGGAACAGGAGCCTCCGGGTCGCCTCATGAGTTTTTGACTGGGTCATGGGGCAGGACGCTAGGGCCTGACATCATGTGAGCCGGAAACAGATGAAGGGGTGAGCTCCGCCACACCCTTGACACGCGGAAAGGTTTCGGCCACCCCCTGGGTCCGTTCCCTGCCGTGTGCGGGGAGGCCCGTAAGGGCACCGACAGGTCCCCCTTCCCCGCCAGGGGGCCGGTATATCCTCCGCACGGGTTGTTGATGATCAACGAGGCCCGCCTGCCGGGCGTGTGGAGGGCCGATGACGCGGCACCTGCTGGTCGTGGACCGCGACGGGGGATCGGGCGGCGGGCTGCGGTCGATCGGTGAGGCGCTGGAGGCGGCCCGCAACGGGTCGGTGATCAGCGTGCGGCCGGGCCTGTACGAGGAGAACCTCGTGGTGGGCAAGATGGTCACCTTCGTCGCGGCCGATCCGCTGGGTGTGGTCGAGATCGCGCCCCCCAGCGGCAGCGCCGTACAAGTACGGGCCGAGGCCGTGAAGTTCTCCGGAATACGGCTGTGCGGTGCCGACGAGGAACTGCCGGCGGTCGACGTACTCCGGGGGCAAGTGGCGCTGGAGGACTGCGAGATCATCGGGGCGGCGTGGACGGCGTTGCTCTCCCGGGGCGAGGGGTCGCTGGCGATGCGCGGCTGCCGGGTCGGCAATCCGGCCGGGGCGGGCGTGGTCGACGTGTCGGCGCAGCCGTCGGTGGTGGAGGACTGCCACTTCGAAGGGCTCGGTACGACCGGTGTCGTGATCGGTGAGGGTGCGGCGACGGTGGTGCGCCGCTGTACGGTGCGCGACGCGCGCGGCAACGGGGTGCTGGCCAACGGGCGGGCCCGGGGCAGTGTCGAGGACGTCGAGGTGTCCGGTACCGGTAAGCCCGGGGTGGCGGCGGAGCAGAACGCGGCGACCCGGTTCGCGCGGTGCCGGGTGGAGCGGTCGGTGGTCGGGTTCCACGTGGCGAGCGCCGGACAGGTCGTGCTGGAGGAGTGTGCGGCGGTGGACGTGTCGGGGCACGCGGTGACGCTCGCCGGGGGCACCGATCCGGTGGTCAAGGGCTTGACGGTGGTACGTCCCGGGGGGTGCGGGATCGTGGTGACCGGGCGTTCCCGGGGCACCTTCACCGACTGCGCCGTCAGCGACGGCCGCAGCACCGGGCTGCTCGTGGACGACGGTTCGTCCCCGGCGGTGAACCGGCTGCGGATCGACTCGCCGTCCGGCGGCGGGGTGGTCGTCACCGGCGGCGCCGTTCCCCGGCTCGACCGGGTGGAGGTCACCGGGGCGGCGGG
Source organism: Streptomyces sp. NPDC001770 (assembly GCF_053596135.1). Lineage (NCBI taxonomy): Bacteria > Bacillati > Actinomycetota > Actinomycetes > Kitasatosporales > Streptomycetaceae > Streptomyces > Streptomyces sp. NPDC001770. The sequence goes on from NZ_JBSFFN010000001.1 coordinate 46,075, forward strand.
CGTCGGCGTCCTCGTGGAGGGGAGCGGCGGGGTCGAGGAGAGCGGCGGGGAGAACGGCGGGGAGAGCGGCGGCGGGGCCCGGGACCTCGTGGTGCGGCGGCTGACGGTGGCCGGGGCGCAGCGCGAGGCGCTGGAGATACGCGGCGGCACGGTCCAGGTGGAGGAAGCGGTGCTGGTGGGCGCCGCGTCGCACGGGCTGCGGATCGGCGCGGGCGCCCGGGTGACCGTGCAGGCGGGCCGGATCGCGGACGCCGGGCGCGCCGGGATGCTGGTGGAGGGCGGCGCCGCGCTGACGGTGCTGGACACCGAGGTCGGCGGGTCCGGGACGGACGGGCTGGCGGTGGAGGACGGGGCGGCGATCGTGGTCCGGGGGCGGTTCCTGGACGGCCGGGGCCACGGCGTGCGGGTGGGCCGGAAGGGCCGGGCCACGCTGGACGGCTGCGAGGCGACCGGCGGTGCGGGCGACGGGGTCCGGGTCGAGGGCGAGCACGAGGTGCGCCTGGTGCGCTGTGTGACGGCGGGCAACAAGGGTGCGGGTCTGCGCCGGACCGCCGCGCGGGGCGACGTACGCGCGGAGGAGCTGGACAGCCACGACAACGGTGAGCCGGACTTCTGGGAGAGCGGACCGGAGCAGGCCGGTGAGGGGGCGGACGCGCTCGGCGGGCCGCGTGGGCCGCTCGCCCGGCTGGAGGAGCTGGTGGGACTCCATGCGGTGAAGGAGCAGGTCTCCACCCTCGTCGACCTCAACCGCCTCGCGGTGCGCCGCCGGGCGGCCGGGCTGCCGGTGCCGATGGCCTCCCGCCACCTGGTGTTCGCGGGGCCTCCCGGTACCGGCAAGACCACGGTGGCCCGGCTCTACGGCAGTGTGCTGGCGGCGCTCGACGTGCTGCCGTCGGGGCACCTGGTGGAGGTCTCGCGGGCCGACCTGGTCGCGAAGGTGGTGGGCGGGACCGCCATCAAGACCACCGAGGTCTTCGAACGGGCCCTGGGTGGTGTGCTGTTCATCGACGAGGCGTACACCCTCACCGCGCAGGAGGGTGGCGGCCCGGACTTCGGGCGGGAGGCGGTGGACACCCTGATGAAGCTGATGGAGGACCACCGCGACGACGTGGTGGTGATCGTCGCCGGGTACACCGACCGGATGCGGGGCTTCCTCGGATCCAACCCCGGGCTCGCCTCGCGCTTCAGCCGCACCCTGGAGTTCGAGAACTACGAGGTGCCCGAACTGGTGACCATCGTACGGAGGTTGAGCGACGCGCACCTCTACGTACTGGCCGAGGGCGTCGAGGAGGCGCTCGCCGCGCACTTCGGGCGGATGCACCGGGGCGACACCTTCGGCAACGCCCGTGCCGCGCGGGCGGTGTTCGAGGAGATGGTCGACCGGCAGGCGATCCGGCTCGCGGGCGCGGGGCAGGTGCTCGACGCCGACCTCACCTCCTTCGTCCCGTCCGACGTCAGCGAGGAGGCGGCGCTCACGGCGGCCGGCGGGGAGCGGGCCGGTGGCGCCGGGCTGGAGGACATCCTCGCCCGGTTGCGGGCGCTGACCGGGCTCGACGGTGTGAAGTCCGAGGTGGACGACCTGGTGAGCCTGTTGCACGCGGCGCGCCGCCGCCGTGCCGCCGGGCTGCCCGCCACCAGTGTCGGCCACCACCTGGTCTTCGCGGGCCCGCCGGGTACCGGCAAGACGACGGTGGCCCGGCTCTACGGCGAACTCCTGGGCGCACTTGATGTGTTGCCGCGCGGCCAGCTGGTCGAGGTGGCGCGGGCCGATCTGGTCGGGCGGTACGTCGGACACACCGCCCAGCTCACCCGGGAGGCGTTCGGGCGGGCCCGGGGCGGGGTGCTCTTCATAGACGAGGCGTACGCGCTGACCCCGCGCGGCGGGTCCGGCAACGACTTCGGCCAGGAGGCGGTGGACACCCTGGTGAAGCTCATGGAGGACCACCGCGACGACGTGGCGGTGGTGGTGGCCGGCTACACCACCGAGATGGAACGTTTCCTCGCGTCCAACCCCGGTCTCGCCTCCCGCTTCTCCCGCACCGTCCACTTCGAGACGTACACGGCGGAGCAGCTCGCCGGCATCGTGCGGGACCTCTGCGAGCGGGACGGCTACACCTGCGGCGGGGAGACCGCCGACGCGCTGCTGACGCACTTCGAGGGCGTGCGGCGCGGCGCGGACTTCGGCAACGCCCGGTACGCGCGCAAGGTCATGGAGGCGATGGTGACGAGGCAGGCCAGGCGGCTCACCGCCCTGCCCGACGCGACGGTGGACGAACTGCGGACGCTGATCGCCGCCGACGTTCCGGCGGAAACGCTGTGAGCGCGGGGGGAGTCCGGGACGGGAGCAGGGGCCGGCGTGGGAACCCGGCGCGTACGGCGGCACTCGCGGTGGTACTGGCCGTGACGTGCGCGCTCGCGTCGGCGTCCCCGGCGGTCGCGGCCGACGGTGCGCAGTTCCCGCAGATCCCGACGGTGCTCGACCGCCCCGACGACACGGGCGACTCCGGCGGGGCGGGCGGCACCTGCGTCAAGCCGTCCACGTCGACGAGTACGCGTACGCCGTGGCAGCAGACCACCCTCGCGGTCTCCGGGGCCTGGCCGTTCGCGTCCGGTGCCGGGGTGAAGGTGGCCGTGGTCGACACCGGGGTCGACGCCTCCGGCGTGCCCGCCCTGCGCGGCCGGGTCACGGCGGGCCCGGACGTGGTCTCCGGCGGCAGGGCGGGGACCGACTGCGTCGGGCACGGTACGTTCACGGCCGGGCTGATCGCGGCTGCGCCCCGGTCCGGCACCGGCTTCGCCGGGGTGGCGCCCGGCGCCACCATCGTGGCGGTACGGGTCACCGACCGGTACGGGGCCACCACCGCCGACCACGTCGCCGACGGCATCACGGCGGCGGTCTCGGCCGGGGCCAGGGTGGTGGACGTGCCGATCGCGCTCGGCGCCACGAGCCCCGCGCTGACCCGGGCGGTCGCCTCGGCCGCGAAGAAGGGCGCCCTGGTGGTGGCCCCCGCCTACGCCGCGGCCGACGACGGCACCGGGTCCGGCCGGGCCGGCTCGCCGACTCCGGCCCCGCTCCCGGCGGCGTACCCCGCCGCGCTGCCCGGGGTGCTGGCGGTGGCGGCGATCGGGCCGGGCGGCGCGGCCGACCTCACCGTGGCGCCGGTCACCCGGCCCGGCCTGGCGGCACCGGGCATCAGTGTGCTGAGCGTGGGTCCGGGCGGCTCCGGCGGCTTCACCGGTTCGGGCGCCGCGTTCGCCTCGGCCCTGGTGGCGGGGGCGGCGGCCCTGGTCGTCGAGCGCGAACCCGGCCTTAAACCGGACCAGTTGATCACTCGCCTGGAGCGCACCGCCTACCACGCCGCCGCCGACGGCCAGGATCCGCTGGTCGGCTGGGGCACCGTGCAGCCGGTCCGCGCGGTGTCGGAGGTTCTGCCCACCGGCGCTCCGGCCGAGCCGGCGGCAGGTGCCGTACGCCGGCCCCCGCGGGTTCCGGCGCCCGCCGCCCGTACCGCCGCGTACCAGGCGTGGGCGGTGGCGGCGGGCGCGGCGCTGCTGATCGCGCTGACGGCGCTGGCGGCGGCCGCCCTGCCGCGCGCCCGGCGCCGGAGGGCCGGTACCCGCGCCTGACGGTGGCGGTGGCCGCCGTCAACCGGCTCACTCCGCAGGCTCGTTCGCTTCCACCAGCCCGGTCTGCACCTGCTGCGTTCCGCGCCGGGTGATGTAGAGGCCGCGGCCGGGGGGCAGCAGTCTCGGCTTGACGTTGCCGACGAACGCGCCTTCGGAGGGCTGGCAGGAGAGCATCACCGTCGGGGTGTTGACCTCCAGCAGCTTGCGCAGCAGCGGGTCGGAGAGGGCGCGGGAGGCGCCGTTGGCACTGCGGGCGACGATCAGGTGGAGGCCGAGTTCGGTGCCCTGGACGAGGTGGTCGAAGAGCGGTGCGAAGGGGCTCGGCGCGCCCAGGCCACCGCCGCCCAGCATCTCGTGGTCGTCCACGAGGAGGAAGAGCCGGGGGCCCTTCCACCAGTCGCGCCTGGCGAGGCGTTCCGGGCCGATCTCGGGTCCGGGGACGCGCTCCACGATGCCCTGGGCCGCGCCCAGAACCAGCTTCTTCGCCTGCTCGGCGGAGACGGCGTAGCCGAGGCGGTGGGCCTCCGGTACGGAGTCGGAGAGGGTGCGCCGCAGGTCGACGGTCATCACCCGGGCCTCGTCGGGGCCGTACCGGGCGACGACGGCGCGGGCGATCAGAGCGAGCAGGTTGGTCTTGCCGGACTCCGCGTCGCCGACGACCAGCAGGTGCGGAGAGGCCTCGAAGTCGTGCCAGAAGGTCTCCAGGCGCTGGTCCTCGACGCCGAGCGGGACCCGCAGATCGCCCTCGGGGGCGGGGAGCGCCGCGGCGGGGAGGGTGAGCGGCAGCATCCGTACCGGCGGGGCGGACGGGCCCTGCCAGGCCTCGGCCACCGACCGGGCGAGCGCCGCGAAGCCCTCGGCGTGCCCCGGGGTGGCCTGGCCGGTGCCGGTGCCGGTGCCGGTGCCGGTGCCTATGCCGGTGCCTGTGCCTGTGCCTGTGCCTGTGCCGTCGGGCTCGTCGAGGCGGGGGAGCGCGGTCAGGAAGTGCAGCCGTTCGGCGGTGAGGCCGCGTCCCGGGACGGTGGGTACGCCCGACGCGGCCCGCATGTTGATCATCGAGTCGACGGGGTCGCCGAGCCGCAGCTCGAAGCGGGTGCCGAGCTGGTCGCGGAGGGCGCCGCTCATCTCGCTCCAGCGGGTGGAGGCGACGGCGAGGTGGACGCCGAAGTTGAGGCCGCGGGCGGAGATCTGGTTGAAGACGGGGAGTAGTTCGGAGAAGTCCTGACGGACCGTGCCCCAGCCGTCGACGACCAGGAACACGTCCCCGTACGGCTCGTCCGCGAACTCCCCGCCGGCCCGGCGGCGCCGGTAGTCGGCCATGGATTCCACGCCGTGCTCGGCGAAGAGCCGCTCCCGGCGGGCCATCAGCGCGGTGACCTCGGCGACCGTGCGGCGTACCCGCTCCGGGTCGAGGCGGCCGGTGACGGTACCGACGTGCGGCAGGGCGGCGAGCGCGGAGAGCGAGCCGCCGCCGAAGTCCAGCCCGTGGAACTGCACTTCGCGCGGGGTGTGGGTAAGTGCGAGGGAGGCCACCAGGGTGCGCAGCAGGGTGCTCTTGCCGCTCTGCGGGCCGCCCGCCACGCCGACGTGGCCGCCCGCCCCCGACAGGTCGGCGAGGAGCGGGTCGCGGCGCTGGTCGAAGGGCCGGTCGACGACGCCGATCGGGACGCGCAGGGCGGGGCCCGCCGCGGAGCCGGTCTCCGGGGCGGCGCCGAAGCCGCGCGCCGCGGTGGTGGTGAGCGGCGGGAGCAGGGCGGCCAGCGGGACGGGGGTGTCCAGCGGCGGCAGCCATACCGGGTGGGCGTCCGGGCCACCGATGTCGCGCAGCCGGTCGAGGGCGACGTCGAGCAGCGAGCGCGCCCCGGCCGCCTCCGTCTCGGGTACGGGGTCGGGTACGGCCACCGGGAGGCGCCGGGGCGCCGCCCAGGCGGCGGTGAACGGGGTGACCTGCCCGGCGACGACGGCCTGCCGGGCGGCGCCGCGCGCGCGGCGGCGGTACGGGCCGGAGACGTAGGCGGCCTTGAAGCGGGTCAGGCTGCCGACGTCGTTCTTGAGCAGGCCGCTGCCCGGCTGCGAGGGCAGGGTGTACGCGTCGGGGACGCCGAGGACGCTGCGGGACTCCATGGCGGAGAAGGTGCGCAGGCCGATGCGGTACGAGAGGTGGGACTCCAGCTGGTGCATGCGGCCCTCGTCGAGGCGCTGCGAGGCGAGCAGCAGGTGCACCCCGAGCGACCGGCCGAGCCGGCCGATCATCACGAAGAGCTCCATGAAGTCACGGTGCGCGGCGAGCAGTTCGCTGAACTCGTCCACCACGACGAAGAGCGTGGGCAGCGGCGCGAGTCCGGCGCCGCCGGCCCGGGCGCGCTCGTAGTCGAGCGCCGAGGCGTACGAACCGGCGCGGCGCAACAGTTCCTGCCGGCGGATGAGTTCGCCGTGCAGGGCGTCCTTCATCCTCTCCACCAGTGCGGCTTCGTCGGCGAGGTTGGTGATGACGGCGGAGGTGTGCGGGAGTTGGTCGAGTCCGAGGAAGGTCGCGCCGCCCTTGAAGTCGACGAGGACGAAGTTGAGGGTCTCGGAGGAGTGCGTCATCGCGAGGGCGAGCACGAGGGTGCGCAGCAGTTCGGACTTGCCGGAGCCGGTGGCGCCGATGAGCATGCCGTGGGGCCCCATGCCGCCCTGCGCGGACTCCTTGATGTCGAGGAGGACGGACCCGCCGTCGGCGCCGAGGCCGATCGGTACCCGCAGCCGGTCGGCGGCGCCGCGATCGCGGAGCCGGTCCAGGTCGGTGCCGTGCAGGTCGGAGACGCCGAGCAGGCCGGTCAGCTCCATGTCGGTCTCCAGCGGCTGGGCGCTCTGCGCGCCGGTGCCGGGCCGGTACCGGGCCACCGACCGGGCCAGCGCGAGGGCGGCCTGGGGGCCGAGGGCGTCGGGCTTGCCGACGGGGCTCTCGGTGCCGTGGCCGTTGTGGTCGGTCCCCGCCATGTGCAGCGCGTCCGGGGTCACCCGCAGCCGCAGCACGGTGCGCGGCGCCTTGCGCGTGATGACGCCGCGCACGTCGACGACGACGGTGTTGCGGTAGCCCGTACCGGCCACCCGGGCGTCGGCGGGCACGCTGCCGGTGTCCAGGACGACCACGGTGTACGGCTCGTCGCGGCTGGGCGCGGCGTCCGGAGTGAACGGGGGCCGGCCGGTGAACTCCTCGCCGAGGAGCTGCTCCAGTTCGGAGACGGTCTCGGCGACCAGCCGTACCGGGCCGACCGCGTCCCGGTCGACCGGGTGCTGGGCGTGCGGCAGCCACTTGACCCACTCCCAGGCGGGCCGGGCCTCGCCGTCGGCGACGACGACCACGGCCGCCTCGCCGGGCGCGTGCAGCACGGCGAGCTGTCCGAGCAGGGCGCGCACCATGGCGCGGGCGGTCTCCCGGGCGGCCGCTTCGTGGTCCGGCCCCGCGGAGGTGGCGCTCCCGGTGCCCGCGGACGTGCCGGACCGCGTGGCGCTCCCGTTGCTCCCCGTACCCGTACCCGTACCCGTACCCGTGCCGTCCGGGGTCAGCACGATCTGCGCGTACGTGCGCAGCCGGACCGCGACCGGCATGCCGGGGACGCTGGTGTAGGCGCGTACGAAGCGGCGCAGGGCGTGCGCGGAGAGCGGTTCGAGGTCCTCGACGGGCTTGGTGGAGAGCGGGGCGAGCGGGGTGGCGAGGGACTGGGCGCCGGTCGCGATGCGGATCTCGGCGAAGTCCTGGTGGGAGGTGCGGCGTTCCCAGAGCCGGTCGGTGCGGGCCAGGGTCCACAGCGCGGTCGGGTCGGGGTGGCGCCAGGTCTGGGCCTGCCGCTGGTCCTGGACGACCTTGCGGACCCGGCGCCGGCTGGTGGCGAGGTAGCGCAGGTAGTCGCGGCGCTCGCCGCGCAGTTTCCGCTTGCGGTCGGACGCGCTGCGGACGAACTGGCTGACCAGCATGGCGACCGCGGACATCGCCATCATGCCGATGGCGACGTAGGTGAGGACGCTGCCGCCGCCGCTCTCCGGCTTCAGGAAGATCAGCACCATGCCCATGGAACTGAGCGCCATCGGGAAGTAGGTGACGATCCCGCCCATGGCGCCCTGCGTCTCCGGCAGCGGCGGCGGTTCCTGGAGGGTCAGCTCGCCCTGCGGGGGCGGCGGTCCGGGACGCCTCGGCGGGCGGCGGAATGTGACGGTGCTCACGTGCTGGCAGGTCCTCCCCGCGCCGGGCCGGAGCCCGGTCGCGCTGTGCCCGGCACCGGAACCCCCTGGACGTGCGGGGCCCTGGTGCGTACGGGCGCGCGGAGCGGGGGCGGACGGCACGTACGGCCGTGGGCACGGGCTCGCGCGTCCGGGGACGCTTCGGTGTGACGGAGGACGACGTGGCGTGGACGTCCACCGGCGGTGACGCGATCCGATCCCGGTCCGGGGAACGGTGGACGGCGTGCCGGCGAAGCGCCGGAGAACCGTGGGAGTCCGGGCGGTGCCGGGTCCGGGGAATGCCGGCGGATCGGGCCGTCGGCGGCATGTTCCGGCCCGGTGGGGCGAGTTCCGGCCGCGTGGCGGTGATCCGACTGTTCGTCATCCTGCTCGGGTCGCGTGTGAATGATCACGATAGTGTTTGGCCGATTCCGCGTCGAGCCCGGTCGAGTCCGGTCGAATCGGTTTGAGTTCAGTCGAGTTCGGTGGGGTTCGGTCGGCTTCGGCCCATTCCGGTCAATATCCCGGTGTGGTTCGCCCCGGGGATCCGAGGCAGAGAGCGAGTTGGAGTTGAGCGACACCGTCGTGGAACTGTGCCGGCTGACCGTCAGGGCTCCCGGGACCGTCTTCGAGCTGGCCGTCCCGGTCGACGTGCCGGTGGCCGAGCTGCTGCCGGTCTTCGTCGACCTCGCCGGTGGCGGTCTGCACGAGGAGGGCCTGCTGCACGGCGGCTGGTCCCTCCAGCGTCTCGGTGGTCCGCCCCTCGACGAGGAGGGCACCGCGCACTCGCTTGAGCTGCGCGACGGCGAGGTCCTCCATCTGCGGGCCCGCGACGAGTCCCTGCCCGAGGCGGCCTTCGACGACCTGGTCGACGGGGTGTCCGAGTCGCTGCGCGCCCGGTCCGACGCGTGGGACCCCGCGCTGGCGCGGGTGGCGCTGCTCGGCGGCGCCGTCGCCGCGCTGGCCGCCGGGTTCGTGACGCTGGCGCTGCCCGGGTCGGCCGCGGTACGCGGCACGGTCGCGGCCTGCCTCGCGGTGCTGCTGATCCTGTGTGCCGCCGCGGTGTCGCGGGCGGTCGGCGACGCGGGCGGCGGCGGGGTGCTGGGCGTGACCGCGGTGCCCCACCTCGCGCTGGCCGCCGCCCTGATCCCCGAGGGCGGCAGCCCGCACGCGGTGCTCGGCGCCCGGCTGCTGTCGGCCGGGGCCGCCGGTACCGGGGCGGCCGTGCTGGCGCTTGCGGCGGTGGCCGCGTGCGGGCCGCTCTTCCTCGGCGCGCTCTGCCTGGCGCTGGCGCTCGGCGGCGGCGGGGTGCTGGTGCTGGCCGGCCTCGACCTGCCGGAGGCGGCCGGGGTGACCGGCCTGGTCGCGGTGGTGCTCGGCGGGTTCGCCCCGAACCTCGCCTCCCGGCTGGCCGGGCTGCGGCTGCCGGACCTGCCCAACGACGCGGCCCAGCTCCAGGAGGGCATCGAGCCGCACCCGACGGCCGCCGTCGCCCTCCGGGCGGAGCGCGCCGACCGGCTGCTGACCGCGCTGCTGGCCGCGTTCGCCCTCGTGACCGCCGCGTCCGCGACGGCCGTGCTGACCGGTCCCGGGGAAGGCGGTGACGGCTGGCCTGCGCCCGTGTTCGGCCTGCTCCTGGGGGTGTTGCTGCTGCTGCACGCGCGACGCATCGGCAACCGGTGGCAGCGCCTCGCGGTGGTGACGGCCGGTGGATACGTCCCGCTGCTGGTCGCCTTCCTGGCCGCCGCGCACGGCACGCTCGCGGTCCGGCTGGAGGTGATCGCCGGGCTGACGGCGGTCGCCGCCGTGGCCGCCGTCTCCGCGTGGACCGTACCGGGACGCCGCCTGGTGCCGTACTGGGGCCGGGCCGGCGACCTCGTCCAGACCGCCGCCGCCGTCGCGCTCGTCCCGCTCGCCGTGCTGATCGCCGGGGGCTACGGCTACCTGCGCCACCTCGGCGGCTGACCCCGCGCTGTCCCTCTTACCTGCTCCACCGCCCACCACGCACCGGGTCCGGCCCCGCGGAACTCCCGCCGGCGCCGGACCGCTGGGAGAGACCATGCAGTCGCGACGGGACCAGGTCCAGGCCCACATGTTCCTGGCCAGCAGGATGTCGGCCGCCATGCTGCGCGCCGAACCGGACGCCCCCGACCACCCCACCGGCCGCAACTGGCGCGGTGCCGTGGGTGGTCTGGTGCTCGCCGTCCTGATCGGCGTCGGCGTCGGCATCTACGGCCTCGTCGTGCCGGAGGGCGACGGTTCCTGGGCCACGGCGGGCGCGTTCGTCGTGGTGGAGGACTCCAGCGCGCGCTATCTCTACGCGGGCGGCGCGCTGCACCCGGTGCTCAACCAGGCCTCGGCGAAGCTGATCGCCGGGGACGGCATGTCGACCCACACGGTCTCCGCCGCCGACCTATCCGGGACCCCGCACGGCGACCCGTTCGGGATCGTCGGCGCCCCCGACACCCTGCCGGGCGCCGGAAGCTTCTACGGCGGCTCCTGGTCCGCCTGCGCGGCCCCGTCGTCCACCGGTGGAGCCGACGCCGACGAGGACGCTCCGGCTGGTGCCCTCGGGCTCACGGTCGGCACCGTCGCCGGTGCACGCGGTCTGGCCGACGGCGAGGGCGTCCTCGTCGCCTCGCCCTCGGGCGGCACCCAACTCCTGTACGGGGGACGCCGCTTCCGCCTCGACGCCGCCAGCGGCGCCGCCGACGCCCTGAGCTGGCCGGCCGAGGACGCCGCCGCCGTCGACGACGCCCTCCTCGACACCCTCACCGCGGGCCCCGACATCGCCGTACCGCCGGTGTCCGGCCGGGGCCGCCCCGGGCCGGGACTCGACGGTGCCGCCACCCGGTACGGTCAGCTCTTCACCGGCCCCGGCGACCACCGCTACCTCCTGCGCGAGGACGGCCTGGTCGAGCTGACCGGCCTCCTCTACGACCTGGTGCGCGGCGACCCGAAGACCCAGTCGCAGGCGTACGGGGGCGGCGCGGTCGTCCCCGGTACGGTCGGCGCCGCCGACCTGGTCGCGCACCGGGCCCCGGCCGCCACCGCCGCCGCACTCGCCCAGGGACTGCCGCCCACCGCTCCCCGGCTGGTCGCCGCGGCGGGCCGGGCGGTCTGCGCCACGGCCGAACCGCGCGCCGGGAAGGCCCCGGCGGTCAGCGTGGCGCTCGCCCCGGCCGCCTCGGTGGCCTCGGGCGCCCCGGCGGTCCAGCCCGGGGTGCGCGCGGGCTGCCTCGCCGCCGACCGGGTGTCGGTGCCGGCCGGGAAGGGCGTGCGGGTGCGGGCCGTCTCCGCCTCGGGCGGCGGCGGCAGCGACTACCTGGTGACCGACGCCGGGGTGCTGTACCCGCTGCCGACGGGCGCGGCGAAGACCCTCGGCTACGACGGGGTGGCCCAGGTCGGACTGCCCGCCTCCTGGCTGGAGCTCCTGCCGGCCGGACCGGCGCTGGACGCGGCTGAGCTCGCAGACGGCGGCATCGCGCAGGCCGCCACCGGCCCCGCGGCGCCCGGCGGGTGCGTGGCGGCGGCCACCGAGGCTCCGGACGGCGGGGACCACCGGGGCGACCGGGACCAACGGGACGTCAGGGACCGCCGGGACGCGCCTGCGGGGAAGCCTTCCGGGAACCCGTGAGTGGCTGAAATTCCGTCATATGTGACTCGTAAGTAGAGCTTGATCGGTAAGTTTTCGAAGGAGTAGCGTCAACTTTGTTCAACTAACACTCTTTTACGGTTGCCACAGCCGTCACTTGCGTGGTTCACCGTGACAGAGCGGTACGGATGCGACCGGTGTCTTTCCGGAGCATGTCCGGCCCCCGGTCCGGCCGGGGGCGCATTTCGGCCAGCGACCTCGCGTACCCCGGTGGTGCGTGCGGCGACCTCAGGGGAAAGGCGGCAGCCCGATGGCGACTTCGGTGGCGCACGACGCGCAACTGATCCAGCAGGCACTCACGAGGCTGGAGGAGCAGATGAGCAAGATGAGCTCGGCGGCCTCCAGCATCGAGAACATCAGCGCCGGAGTGCAGGCGCACTACGTCGCCTCGTCCAGCAAGATCTTCGCGCAGCGGATGAACGACTGGATCGAGCAGTACAACAAGGCGGCCCACCAGGTGAACCGCCTGCACGAGGCGCTGACCGAGGCCATGTCCAAGCTCACCACCGCGGAGGGCTCGGCGGCGGAGTACGCGACCGGCTGGTCCCCCACGGCCGGCGTCGACGACATCAGCTCCATCAGCTCCGTCCTGTCGGGCGCCTGACACTCCCGTCCGGCGCCCGGCGCACCTGCCCGGCACCTGGCACCCCGGTCCGTCGCGGACCGCGCGTTCCGCCCGTACCGCCCGGCGCGCCCCGACCGGCACGCGCCGCCGCCCACACCTGAGGAGAGACCGTGGCCGACAGCTCCGACGTCCAACTGCTCGTCAACGAGGCGAACAACGACATCCAGGAACTCTTCAACACCAACAAGGTGATGGTCCAGGACCTGGACGACATGCTCACCGAGGTGGGCGCCATCCTGAACAACAACACGCAGATCTCCGGTGACTGGCAGGGCGCCTGGTCCGAGACCCAGACCGTCGTCAACTCGGTGATCACCGCCATGAACACCGACCTCCAGGAGGGCGTCAACGCACTGCAGGAGATGGTCGACGCCCAGATCCGCGGCGACGTGAACGCCGCCGGCAGCTTCTCGCGCTGAGGACGGCCATGACCACCCCGTCCCTCCCGACCACCCCCACCGCCTCGGCCCCCACCATCGAGGTCGGCGAGGAGGTCCTGGAGGGCTTCGAGAAGAAGATCGCGAGCAGCGTCAAGGAGGCCGACGCCAAGGCGGCCTACCAGGAGCTGGTGCACTACGCGACGGCGTCCGGGTTCGGCCCCTCCGGCTTCAACAAGCTGCTCGCCGGCTCCACCGACAACTACGAGGCCGCGAGGGATCTCGCCGCCCGGCTGACCGGCTACTCCGCGGCGCTGGAGGGCATCTACACGACCTTCCGCAACGCCGTCGACGACCTGCGGATCGACCTCGGCCAGGTGCGGACGCTGATCGGCCAGGGCACCGACGAGGCGGAGGCGATCGCCGCCTCGTGGCTCGTGGAGTACCTCTCCGGGATCGTCGGCGACGTGAGCAGCGCCCACGGCGGCACCGGGGCTCCTGCCCCGACCACCCCGACCACCACGAAGACCACCGTCCCGACCACCTGACCGTGCGGGGGCCGGCCGGTCCCCGTCCCCGTACGACCACCGCGCCGGCCCGGCCCCCGGGTCCGGTGCGGCGGTGTTGCAGAGAGGCGAGCGAGCATGGCGACGTCCGACGGCGTCACCCCCGACTGGGAGACGGTGCTGGGGTACTTCGCCGCAGCCGGAAGCACCGTGCAGGCCCGCGACGACATCGGGACGGACGGCGGCGCCTCGTGGTTCACCAGTTACGCCGTGTACCCGCAGGCCGATCCGGAGCACGACTACAACGGCGAGTTCGACGTGTGGAACTCCACCCTCTGGTCCGCCCTGGGCAAGGAGTACGCCTACGTCTGGGGCGTGAAGCTGGACGACGCCTTCCTGAAGACCGGGCCCGGCACGGACACCGCTCTCAAGCGCTGGCTGAACCAGGGCGAACTGATCCTCGGACCGCTCCTGGACGACTCCCGGGGCAACGGCACCACCAGCCTCGACAGCTTCGGTGCCGCCGTCGGGATGATCCGGGGCATGGACGCCCTGATCGGCTCGTGGGGCACCACCATGAAGAGCTGGGCCACACAGGTCGGTGACGGGACGGACTTCAGCGGGTCTGCCGCCGACGCCTTCGAACGAGCGCTCAACGACCTGGAGCTGGCGACCGCGAAGCTCCGGGCGGAGATGTCCGCGGACACCGTGGTGGGCGCGCTCGACGACGCCCGCAACACGCTGTACGGCGTCCTCTACAACCTCCGCCGGGACAGCGCCGAGTACCTCGCGGACCGGATCAGCCTCCCCGCCAACGCCACGCACGACACCGTCATGTCGACGCAGTACCACGTGAATCCCGGCACCGTCACGACCACCACGACCACGTACGGCTCCATCTCGACGAACTCCAGCGTCGTCGTACCGCCGACCGTGTCCTCCCTCGGCACCACGGTGGACACGCAGGAGTACTGGGACCGCATCCAGTCGGCCGCCAAGGCCCTCTGGACGGGGCGGGTCACCACCCTGCTGGACACCCCGGCCGGGGGCAACATCTCGCAGCTGACCTCCGCCTACGGAGCCGTGTCGGCGGACCTCACGACGGCCTCGCCCCGGGGCGAACTGCTGCCCTCCGGCGAGTCGTCGGTGATCAGCAGCCTCGGCGCACCGGTGGACACCAGTACCCCCGGCGGGGACGGGACGGTTCCCGCCGGCGAAGACACCGACATTCCGGGCGGAACCGACACGGATGCGACCACTGACACCGAGACGGTCCCCACCGGCAGCGCCGGCGATCTCACCGACAGCCTCGACGACGGGTCCGCCGGCGACCTCGACGGCAGCTCCCTCACGGACACCTCGCCCGTCTCCACCACGACCACCACGCCGACCGGACAGGGCCTCGACCTGGCCGCCGCCAACCAGAACGCGCAGAACGCCGCGGCCGGACTGCTGACCCCCGGTACGTCGACCACCACGACCACCACCGGAACCACCGGCACCGGCGGCGCCCTCGCCCAGGAGATGGTCGTCGGCGCGGACGGCAAGCCGGTCCTCGACTCCGACGGCAGCCCGCTCCTGGTACCGCACGGCTCCGTCATCAACCCCGACGGCACGATCACCGCCCCCGGCGGCTCCACCGTCACCAACGCCGCCGGCAAGGCGGTGAAGGTGCCGAGCGGGTCGAAGCTGGAGGAGGCGGAGAGGGTCGTCGACGCCGAAGGCGAGCCGGTCGTCCGGAACGGGCAGACCGTCACCGCCCCGCAGGGCTCCAGGATCAACGCGGACGGCACGATCACCACCCCCGACGGCACCACGCTCACCGGCTCCGACGGGCGGTCCGTCGTGGTGCCCGAGGGCTCCGCCCTGGTCCCCGCCACGACCACCACCGCACCGGGCGCCGGTACCGGCACCTCGTGGTCCCACGGGTCCTCCCTCGGCGGTTCCTGGAGCACCGTGACGACCGGCAGCACCGGCAGCACCGGCAGCGGTACCGGTACCGGCGGCGCGCTCCACGAGGCGAGCGCCGCGTCCTCCGCCCTGCAACGGCTCGCCACCTCCTCCTCCGGCGCCCTGAACCCCGCCTCCTCCCGGTACGCGGCGGCGGCCGAGGAGGCGTACGGCCTCGGCTCCACGGGGCGGAGCTCGACCGTTCCGACCGGCGGGGCGGGGACCGCGACCACCAGCATGAGCAGCCGCGCCAAGGCGGCCGGTGCGAGCATCGCCGAGGAGGAGGCCGCCCTCACCAGCAGGTCCGGTCCGGCGAGCAGGTCCGGTCTGGCGGCCGAGACCGCCGCGGAGGAGGCCGCGATGATGAGCAGGACGGCCACCACGAGCGGCAGCAGCCCGATGGTCCCGCCCATGGGCGGTGCCGGTGCGGCAGGAGGCCAGGGACAGGGCGACCGCGCCCGGCAGACCTGGCTGGACGAGGACGAGGACGTCTGGGGCACTGCGGAGGTCGGTACCCCGGGGGTCATCGGTGGCTGACACCGGCCGGGCACCGGCCCGGCACAGGCGTACGTCCGCCGGACTTTCCGCCGGACTTTCCGCCGGACTTTCCGCCGGACTTCTCGCCGGAGGCTCCGGCGAAGAACGAGGAGGTGGACGATGAGTTCCGGATACCAGGATCAGCTACGCGCGGTGATGGGGCAGTTGGAGGAGCGGCGCGAGCAACTCCTCGCCTCGCGGGAGTCGATCGCCGCGCGGAGGGTGAAGACCACCTCCAAGGACCGCATGATCACCGTGGAGCTGGGCTCCCAGTCCGAGATCAGGGAGCTGAAGTTCAACACCGAGCAGTACCGGTCCATGGCGCCCGCCGAATTGAGCAAGGCGCTCGTGGAGGTGCTGGAGAAGGCCCGTACCCAACTGCGCGAGGAACTCCTCGCGGAGGCGGCGCCGATGCTGGACCTGGGACGGCAGATGCGGGAGTCGATGCTCGGCGGCTCCCCGCTGGCCTCGCTCATCGGGGATGTCGGGCGCCTGTGGCCGGAGACGCGACCCGAGTCCGCGCTCCCCGCGGACGGCTCCGCCCGCCCCTGGTCCGCCGCCACCACCGAAGACGACGAACGGGACGGGTGAGTCATGGCCGACGAACTGGTGACCAGCGGACAGCTCAAGAAGCTGTTCGCGAAGTACGGCGAGATCGGTTCCTCCGTCGGCAAGCTCGCCGACGACATCGACCGGATCAACACCCTCAACCTGACGGCCGGCGGTCAGACCGACAAGATCGCCGAGCAGTACCGCACCCAGGTGGTGGAGCCGAGCCAGGTGCTCACCGAGATGGTGACGCTGCTCAAGGCGATCAGCGTCCAGGTCGGCTCCAACGGTGTCGACGCGATCACCATCCTCAACGAGGCCGAGACCGACGCCGAGGCGGTGGCCGCCAGTTGGGGCGAGCTCTGAGAGCCGGCCCGTGAACACCTGTCATCGCCCCTCACCGCTCAGCGCACCCTCGCCGGAAGGAAGGAGCCCGCCGTGGCCCTCATGCCCAGCCCGGAACTGCTCTCCTTCCTCAACCACCTCGGTCTCCAGTGGCCGGAGGCGAACGAGGACGCGCTGCGCGACGTCGCCGGCCTCTACACGGACGCGTCGAAGCAACTCGCCGGCCTCACCACGCATTTCCAGGACGTGGCGGCGGAGATCGGCAAGGAGTTCGCCGGGGAGACCGCCACCCGGTTCCTGGAACTGGTCAAAGAGCTGTGCGCGGGCGACCCGCCGTACCTCGACGCCGCCGCGGACCAGGCACTCCAACTGGCCCAGGTCGCCTCGGACACGGCCACCTCGGTCGAGTACACGAAGTGGATGATCATCGCGGAGCTGATCGCGCTGTTCATCCAGATCGTGGCGATGATGCTGCTGATGGAGGCGGTCCCGTTCCTCGGGCCCTTCCTCGCCCCCCAGATCACCTGGGAGATGTTCGTCGGCGAGCAGACGATCATGCAGATCATGCGTGCTCTGATCGTCGACATCGCCCAGCAGGTCGCGCTCGGTACCGGCCTCAACGCCTTCATGAGCCTCGCCGTCCAGACCCTCCAGATCCTGGGGCACCACCGCACCGGCGTCGACGGCGACCTGATCGGCCAGGGCGCCCTGACCGGTGCCCTCGGCGGTGCCATCGCGGCCCCGTTCGACTTCATCGCCGCAGGTCTCGGCAAGGCGCTCGGCGACGCCATCGGCAAGGTGCTCGGCAAGGCGCCGGTGATCTTCAAGGCCGGGGTGAAGGACAGCGTCCTCAGCATCGACCACGGTCTGGTCGGCACCCTCAAGGAGTCCCTCGGCCTGACCACCTCGAAGGAGGCCGCCGGCGCCTCGGCGAAGGACGTCGCCGGGTCCCTGGTGAAGGAGGGCGGGACCACCCTCGCCACCAGCACCAGGAAGGGTCTTCCCCGGCTCGCCGAGGACGTGGGCGCCGCGCTCTCCAGGCGGCACACGAGCTTCTCCACCGAGTTCGTGAACGGTGCCGCCGCCCCGCTCAGCAGCCGGCTGGGCGGCCTCGGCAAGGACTTCACCCGGGCGATCGACCGGAACCTGGACGCCCCCGGCTTCGGCACGGCGTACGCGGAGGCCCTCACCCGCCACTGGGCCCTCGACGGGCTGTCCCAGCAGGTGGTGCGCAGCGAGATCGGCAAGGTGGTCAAGGAGTACGAGGGCGTGCTCGGCAAGGACGGGGCGGAGTTCTTCGCGACGTCACTGCCGAAGGCCGTCCACGAGTGGGCGCAGCGGCCCGCCTTCGACAGCTTCCGCTACAAGTTCGCCAACGTGCTCGCCGGTTCCTTCACCGACGGCGTCAACCAGGGGCTCTCCGGCGGCGCGGCGAGCGCCTACTACGGCGAGGGCTTCTCCTTCACCTTCGGGGCCTTCGTCGGCGGCGCGGCCACGGGCCTGGTCGCGCGCGGCTTCACCGACTTCGCCCTCATGCCGGGGCTGAAGAGCCTCGGGCACTTCAAGCACCCGGAGCTGATCCCCTACGACACCGCGCTCAACAGCGTGGACGCGCTCGGCGGCGACCTGGCCCCGCTGCTCCCGGCGCCGCAGCCGCCGGCCCCGCCGGCCGTCTCCGCGCAGGATGGGCCGACCGAGCCGGCCATCACGGTCGTGACCACCGAGAGCGCTCCGGCCACCCCGGCGCCGCAGAACGCGGCGGGCCCGCTACCGCTGTCGGGGAAGCGGAACAGCCTGCCCCCCGGGCCGCAGCGCACCACGAGCTCCAGCCCGCCCGTGGACACCGTCTCGAAGCCCGTCGAGGCGGGAGCGAGGGCCACGACGGGGTCGAAGGGGCAGAAGCCGGAGCCGGAGGAGCCGGTGAAGGTGCCGACGGAGTCGACGCCGGAACAGCCCGAGGCGCAGGTGGTGCCGGGGACGGAGCAGATCGAGGTCCAGAAGCAGGTCGGGGCCGAGGACCAGACGCTGGACCAGCAACACCAGGACCAGGACCACAACCAGGACCACAACCAGGACCAGGACCAGGACCACGGGGATGCGAAGGGCAAGGGGAAGGCTGAGGCGGACGAACTTCCCGCCGTCCAGGCCACCTTGTCGACGGCAGCCACCGGCGACCGCCACGAATTCCTCCAGCCGGAGCGCCTGGCGGATGCCGTCCCCCTGGCGGCGGACGCGGCGTTCGCGGAGGTGAAGATCTCCCCGGCCGGGCTCGACGCCGCAGCCGAGGTTCTCGGGGTGACGCTGCCCCTGGCGAAGGACGTACGGGGCGAGTTCCAGGCCGCCCTGCTGAAGGCGGCGGAGGGGATGACCACGCGCGGCCTCACCGGGCTCCCCGACCCGCATGACGGCGGGCGGCAGCTGGTCGAGAACATCCTCGCGGCGTCAGGACTGCCGGAGCTGAAGTACTTCGAACTGGCCGCGGAAACGATGCGGACGCGTAGGCCGGTCGCCCTCGGCGAGGACAGGATCGCTTTGCGCGACTCCCGGCGGGACGTGGTCCTGGTCCAACTCGCCACGGAGCTGGCGGCGGCACCACACGCCACGGGCCAGGCCCTGGAGCTCCTGGCCAAGATCTGGACCAGGGAGTCGTTCCCCATGAAGGTCGGTCTTCTTGGCGGGTCCGCGACGGAGTCCGTGGGACTCGGCGAGGTGCACGCGTCCAGTGGGGAGAACCTCGATCTGGCGCGGGAGGAACTGGGCGGCTGGCGAGCGGTGGGACCGGCGGACGGAGAGCGGTTCGCGGAGGTGGAGGAGTCCGTCGCGTCCGAGCTCGCCACCCGGATCTCCGCCTCCGGAGCCGGTGGTTCCCGGGGCCTCGATTCTCTTGTCATAAGTCTGTTCAAGGACAAGGGAGTCGATGTCGTCCGGCGCGCTTCCAGGACCAAGGACGAGCCCGAGACCCTAGACGAACCCGAGACCCTCGACGTGTCGGAGGTCGCTACCGTCGAGGCGGATGCGATCTCGCAGGACGGGGACACGAGCGGGAGCGAACGTGAGGCCTCTCCCGACGATGTGAAGGAGCAGAGCGAGGAGATCGCCCCCGCCGCGCTCCCCGGGCGGTTCGAGGACCGCCAGCTCGCCGCCTCGGACGTGGTCCGGTCGTTGAGGGGGCAGGAGCAGACCATCGTGGCCGCCCTGGTCGAGAGTCTGGGCACGGCCGTCGGCCCGAAGGCCGGAGACCTGATCGCGCGGCAGCTCCTGGAGTTCCTGCGTACCGACCTCATCGCCCCGTGGACCTCGGTGCTGACCCGCGGTGACACGCGCAGGGTCCCGGTGAAGGTCCCCGGCTGGGAGGGCGACATCCTGGTGAACGCAGCCCTGGGGAAGCCGAGTGAGGTGACGGCCGCAGGGGTGGTGGAGTTCGAGAGCGGCACCGGATCGTCGGCGGGGGCCGGCGGCTTCCGGGACCGACTGTGGCGGTGGCTCTTCTCCGCGCAGCTCAAGGCCACCTCGACGGCGGCGAACGCCTCCGGTACGGGGACGGCCACCATCAGCGGAGACGTGAACAAGGGCCTTTCCGTCGACCAGGTCGGCCAGACGTACTCCCGGAGCAAGACGCCCGAGGACGCGCTGGACGTCACCGTGCCGACGGTGTTCAGTTTCGACTTCTCCGAGGTGAGGAGCACCTCCACGTTCGGCTCCGGCGGTTCGCTGGTGGTGTCGGAGAACGGGGGGTCGGTGCTGACCTCGACGATCGACACGCGTGTGCTGCTGCCTTCGGCCGATGTGGCGCCGGGCGGCACCCCGTCGATGCCGCCCGAGTGGGTGCGGGTGCTCCGCTCCCTCGGTAACACCGACGTCGTGAACGACCTCTGGTTCGTCGACGCGAACGGCAGACGGAGCGGGGGCGGCCTCGACACCCTGCTGAATCTGAAGCTGGACCGCGACGGGAGCGGCGACGGCGACGGCTCGAAGAGCGCGATGGAGACGGGCCGGGCGACCTACGGCGACAACTGGGAGCGGATCGCCGACCTCCTGGACAAGCGGGTCTCGCTGGGGCTGCTGCACGAGCAGTTCCTGTCCATGATGGAGGGCGAACCCCTGGAGATCACCCTCCCCGACACCCTGGGCATCATCCGCTTCTCCGCCGACGTGGACTCCATGGAGTACGTACGGGACACCGCTTCCTCGGAGTTCCACAAGGGCACCGCCCTCACGTTCACCATGGCCCGGCCCGAGCAGCGCGGCACCACCTTCCAGGGCTCGTTCGCGGCGGCGGCGTCGCCGTTCTTCAGCCACGGCAAGCTCACCGCGGCCGGCAGCGGCAGCTCCGGGCAGGCCGGTACCACGTTGTACATCCGTACGCGGCGTACGGGCGCGGCCACCAAGTTCAAGGCGCCCGGGACCGTCTTCGACGGCACCGCGCTGGTGAAGATCGAGTACCTGAGCGGCACCGACCCGGAACCGAGCGCCACCGCGTACTCCCTGCTCGGCTTCCGTTCCACGATGGAGAAGTCCCGCACCCAGACGCCGCCGCCCCAGACGCCGGCGACCGGGACGCCGACGAGCGGGACGCCGTCGACCGGGACGCTGCCGCCGACGGGGGAGCAGCACGAGCTCGTCGAGTCCTCGTCCCCGTCCTCGTCCTCGTGGAAGATGGCTCCCCGGCCGGACGAGCAGACAGAGCCCGTGCTCATCCCGCTGCCCCTGCCGAAGAAGGACGAGACCTGGTACGAGCCGCCCGCCGACCTGTGGGACGGCTTCCCGGACGGCACCGTCGTCCACGACGTGCTCGTCGGCGGCGACAAGCGCCTGCCCCTCGGGCCGGGGGCGGAAGGGCCCGGCCCGCTGACGAAGGTGCTCGGGCCGGGGGCGCTGCTCGACAAGCTCGCCCGTGAGCACTTCGGCGCCAAGACCTGGGCGAAGCTGCGCACCCTGGCGCACGGTGGCTTTCGCCAGGAGCGGCTCGCCGCCTCGCTGGTCGCCATGAGCCGGGGGGCCGGCATCGACGGCGTGCCGCTTCCCACCCAGGACCTGGGGTCCCCGCCGTTCTTCACGGCGTACGGGCGCGTGGAGCGGATGGCGGTCCTGCGGGTCATCGAGAGTGGCGGCATCAACCTGGTGCGCGAAACCACACAGAGCGCCAATGTCCGTGGCATGAAGAGCACGGGCGGCACGCTCACCCCGCAGGGTGGCGGCGGTACCGAGTTCAACGACGATCAGCAGCTCTTCGTGACGAGTGGGGCGGGAGCCTCCACGCGCAGGCAGGAGGACGAGCGTTTCCAGACCGAGGAGAAGTTCGTCAGCAACGCCAAGTACGGCGAGAAGCTGGTCGTCCTGACCGGCGAGATGCGGATGGGCTTCACCTTCTCCGGGGACGCCGGCCATGGGCAGGGCGGACGGCAGCGCGCTCTCGGCCGGACCGAGGACACCACCCTCGTACCCTTCGTGGTCGTGGTGCCGGAGTCCATGATGAAGCACTACACGGTGAGTGCCGACAGCGTCGGGCCGCTCGTCCATTCCCGTTCGGATCGGCAGATCGTACCGACCGGGTCGCGCCGTACGCAGACCGGCGCGGGCGAGGGGACGGGGCCCCTGCCTCCGAAACGGCTGACCGACCACCACCGGCTCACCGCGATGGACGGGGTGCTCTCACCGGGCGACGGCGTGCGGCTCATGCGGGAGTTCGAGGAACGTCTGAAGCCGGTCTTCAAGAGCGACTGGAAGACCGTCCGCGACGTCATCTCCTCGTATTTCGACCCGAACGCACTCGTCGCCGACCTGTGGGCGCTCTCCGGAAGCGGTGAGACGCTCACGCTGACCGTGCAGGTCGGGACCGTCAAGGCCGAGATCACCCTCGGCGACGTGACGACGCACGCCGGCGGGCACGTGAGGACGCTGAAGGACTTCGAGTTCGACAGCGGCTCCGAGCGGAAGACCACCTCCGGCCACCTCCAGGACGCGCGTGAGGGGGTGACCGTGCCCGTCGACCTCTACGGCACACCCTCGGGCAACGTCAGCGTGCAGTTCACGTTCACCCGGTCCTGGGAATCCTCGGTCGGCCAGGTGGCGATGCTGGGGGTCACCCAGGTCAACCGCGCCAAGACGATCGAGGACGCCGCCGAGTTCGACGGCGGGATCACGATGAAGTTCTCCTTCGCGGTGACGGCACCGTTCAGTACCCGGACCGTCGAACCGCTCGACTTCACCATCGCCTCGGGGATCGTCGTACCCCTGCGCGAGACCCGCGACCGGGTCACCGGGCAGGCCGCCATCCCCGACGTGCTGCTGACTCCGCCCGAGGGGACGTCGAGGACCAACCGGCTGCACGACACGGCACGGGTCCGCGACCTGGTGCCGCTGGACGAAGCCGATCTGGCAGGGGCGTGGGAGGCGGTCAAGAAGGAGGAAGCGGAACGCGGCAAGATCGCGCGCGCCCAGGAAACCGACCGGACCGAGTCGGCCCGCTCGACCGAGCCGCCCCTCTCGACCGAGTCGACCGGCCTGGTCGAACCGACCCGCTCGACGGAGCCGAACGACCCGACCAGCTCGGCCGCCGTAACGCCGAGCGGTGCGGGTGAGAGCCCCGTTCCGGTCGGTGGGGCCGAGTCCGTACTGCGGCAACTCGACGGTGCGGGGCAGGACTTCTACGGCAACCGCTGGAAGGCGGTCCGCGCCGCGCTGCACCGTGAACTGAAGCTGCCCAGGCTGCTCGGCGCTCTGAAGAGCATGACCGCGGGCACCGCGCTGACCCTGCGTGTTCCGGGCGGCAGCGTGCAGGTCCTGGCGACCGTCCACGCGCTGAAGCACGTCGGCGACACCGCCCAGTCGGAGTTCTACAGCGGCGTCCTGCGGAGTCTCGGCACCGGTGACAGCAACGCCGAGTCGGCGCAGGCCAGCGGCACGAACAACGGCTACACACTCACCGTCCTGGCGAGCGTGCCGGTCGCGCCCGCGGTCAACCTCCTCCTCGGCGGTACGGGCAGCCACCAGCGCGCGGCGGAGCACTTCGACATCCTGAGCAGCTCCAGCACGACGTCGTCCACTCTCAAGAGCAAGACCCCGGGAGGAGTGTTCGACGGTGTCGTCCAGCTCCAGTTCACCTTCCGGTCGCACGACACCCCGTTGCTGAGCTCGTTGGCGCGTTCGCTCCGCCGGCGGAAGCTGGCACGGGAAGGCTCGCTCCTCCCGGTCTCGGACGACGCCGTCAGCGGTGGACCCGGCACGGCCGCGCGCCGGGCCGTCGTGCGGGACCTCTGGCGCCGGTTCAGCCGCGTACCGAAGGACCGGGGGACCCCGGAGGAACTCGTCCGGCGGGCGGAGGAAGCCGCCAGGCGGACGAAGAACGCCCTCCGGCTGGTGTCGAAGATCTCCGGCCGGTCGGCCGCCGCGGCGCTGCTCGGTGTCCAGGTGGAGTACCAGCGGTCGGCGATCGGGCCCGTGCCGGAGAACCAGCTCCCGGCGCCCTCTCCGTCCACGCCGTCGGTACGGCGCCGACCCGTGGCGCTGCTTCCCCCTGTACCGAGTGCGGGGTGGAAGGTGTCCGAGGCCGGCTTCGGCGAGGACTCCCTGGTGCGCGGCATCCGGAACATGGGCGGACTCGCCGACCTGATCGACGTCGAGGGCCAACGCGCCTACGGGGGCGACTGGCTCAGCTCGTACCGGCACACCCGTGAGACCCGCAGCACCTTTGCCGTACAGCAGATCGAGGCCTACCTGACCGGCATTCCGCTCCACCAGCTGACCCGGCCGGGTGCCAAGCTGCGCGTTCCGCTCTCCTCCAACCAGCTCGACGACAAGTACGTGGTCATCACGGCGGGTGTACCCGAGTCGGGGCCGCCGACGTTCGAGCACGTGGACAAGAAGGCGGAACGGCTGTTCGGCGGCGACACGGGGCACCGGTTCACGCAGACGATCCTGGACAGCGTCACCAGCAACCTCCAGTTCGTCGCCGGAGCCGAGGCGGGCGTGAGCGAAGCCGTCAAGATTAAGGGCCAGTTGAGCGCGGGTGGGGCTCACCGGCGGCGCATCGGCGGGCGCGGGATGGAGTCCAGTGTGTCCGTCTCCGCGGCCAAGGTTCCCTCGCCGATGGCGGCCTTCGACACGAGACTGGCCCTGGACTTCGCCTTCTACCGCGGTGAAACGCTGCTGTCCACCTCCAGCGGCCACATCACGCTCGATGTCGGCATTCCGGCGGAGAAGATGGTGATGGAGCGCCAGGACCTCGCTCCGCTCTACCACGTCTCGACGGAGTCCGTGCGGAACCTCTCGGCCAAGGGTCTGGAGAACCTCCAGGCCGACGGGGTCCTGTCCGCCGTCGCCACCACCCGTAACCCCGTCATGACGATTGTGCGCGCGCAGGAGGAGGGTGGATGGGGAGCATCGGCGACGCAGCTCCCGAAGCTCTTCGTCGTCGGCGGAGCGGGCGGTATCGACGTCGCCGCCACCTTCGGGGAGCAGGCCCCGCACCCCGAGTGGCAGCAGATCGACTTCGTGGACGGTGTGGAACCGGACCGTCTGCTCGGCTGGTACGCACTCGACGAGGACGGCGGGCTGGTCCACACACCGCTGCACGATTCCTCGGTTTCCCTGGAGCACGGCCCGCTTCTGGAGCGGATCATCGACGCGGGCGGCGCGCTGATCTCTCTGAACGGCACGCGGCCGGACTTCGCGCTGGAGGTCGTCACGGAAGAGGGCGGCACCCGGAGCGTCGTGGCGCGCTCCCACGTCCCCGGCAGGGAGAACGAGACGGAGGCGTTCACTCCGGAACTGCTCGCCGAGTGGAGCACCCCGGGTGCGGGGATCGCCTTCATGCACTCCATGAGCGAGAGCGGAGATGTGCCGCACACCGCCGGCGACGGGCCGCTCGGCGTCCCCCAGGACGACCTGCACCAGACCGCCCCCTGGACGAAGGCCCACCCCGAGGACGCGGCGGAGGAGGTCTCGTCCGCCGCGCTCGAATCCGCCGCGAAGGCCTTCGCCGTGACTCTTCCCCTGGCGGAGGGGCTGGACCCCGATCTTCGGGCCGGGGTGCTGGAGCTCGCCCAGAGGATGGCCACGCTCGACCCCGCCGTGCTGGGCGACGACGAGGGCCCCGCGCGGAAGCGGATGGTCGACGAAGTGGTCGAGCAGAGGAACCTGCCGGCACCCGAGCTCTTCGACCTGGCCGCGCGGACGATGCGGAACCACATGCCGCTCGACCTGACCCCCGAGGGGAGTGCGCAGATACGCTCCGAGTACAACGGGGTCCTGGTGGAGGTCGCCCGGCGGTACGAGGCCTCGGCGGAGGCGACCGCCGACGCCCTCGGAACCGTCATCGCCGTCTGGGCCACGCGCGGCAGGACCGTGACGGCGCACAGCCTGCCCGGCGGGGCTTCCCCGTCGCATCGGGTGGAGGCGCCGTTCACCGGACCTGAGGAGTATCTCCGGTGGGCGGAGGAACAGATCGAGCACTGGCAGCCGGTCGACGACGACCCCGAGCGGATCTCGGTGTTCAACGACCTGAGACGCGGCGTCGCGGCCGACCTCGCCCGGCAGTGGTTCTACGAGACCGGCCCCAGCAGCCCCGATTCCCTCATCCGACGGTTGTGGAGTGAGCGGGACTACACCGTCGTCAAGGCGGTGGACTCCGCGGGGACGGAGCCGGGGGGTGAACTCGTCGAACTCGTCCAGCCTGTGGAGCCGGTCAAGCCTGTGGAGCCCGTCGAGCCCGTCGAGCCGGTCGAGTCCGTGGAGCCTGTCAAGCCCGTGGAGAAGGGGGAAAAGGGGGAGAACGAGGAGATCGAGGGCGGCGACCAGGAGACCGGCGACGGCTCCGGCCGGAGCGGCCCCGACCTCGAGCCGGACACCACCTCGGTCCTCGACACCACCCTCACCTCCGCCACCGACGCCCCGAACGCAGGGGACGGCAGCACCTCCACGCCCCCGGCCGTCTCCACCACCGTCCCCACCCCGCCCTACGGCTTCGCCGTCACGCACGAGGACGGCGGCAAGGCCGAGTTCCCCTTCGGTACCCGTACGCAGGCGCACACGTTCACCCGGGACGGGGGAGAGAAGACCACGGACCTGTCCGATCCGGACGGCTTCGCCGACCTCGTCGCCCACGTCTACCAGCCGCCGCCGGGCGGCCCCTCCAAGGAGATCCTCAGGGCACTGGCCCGTACGTCGGCGCAGAACTCCACGGCCCGCCTGCGTACGCAGCGCATGCTGGAGGAGGGTCTGGTGCTCGCCGTGCCGGTGAAGGGCGGGAAGGGGCAACTCTGGGAGACCACCGTCTCGTTGCGCAACGTGCGCCGCGACAGGGCGACCCGGATCGCGGCCCGGGACACCGGGCAGAGGATTGTCGACTCCTACGGCGCCTCGCCCGACCCGACCATCCAGCAGAACGCCTCCCAGACGTACAGCCACAGCAACAGCAATGCCCTCGACCTCTCCGCGATGACCACGATCGCCGCCAAGACGGTGGGAGGTGCGTTCGTGGCGCCCGTGGCCGGGGTGGGGGTCGGCTCGTCGAAGTCGGACAATCACAGCATCGGTGTGTCGTCGAGCGGTCGCGACCAGGTCAAGTACGGGGCGGCGATGGAGGCGTTCGACTTCTCCGACGTGGAGCTCGTCGTGGAGACGAGGAAGGGCGCGCAGCGGTATCAGGAGAGCAGCACGGGTGTGCTCAGCCTCTCCTTCCCCTCCGAACTGACCGGTTCCGCACAGGAGTCCGGATGGAAACTGTCCCTCGGTGCCGACGCGACCAGTGAGGAGCACGACGCGCTCGCCGGGCTGCTGGCGCAGACGTTCCACCACGCGGTGCAGATGGACGGGTTGTCCGAGGTGCGGTCGGACCTGATGGCCGGGCTCCTGTACAGCCCGGGGACGACGACCTCCCACGTGGCGGCCTGGGTGGACGCGCGCTACAGCGAGCTGGGCATGCTCTGGCACTACGGCAACATGCTGCGGGACCTCGTGCCCGATCTCGTGCCGAACGACGGCAGTGTCCCGCCGATCCAGGTCGAGTCGCGTCTGCGGCCGGTGTCCGTCTCCTACCTCGGGCGGGCGGGGCAGCTCCCGGTCGAGCACAACAACGCCTTCACCAACTCCAAGAGCTTCGGCGAGGGCGTGGACGGGTCGATGTCGGCCTCGCTCGGCATTTCCGTCGGGCCGCCGACGGACTCCTTCGGGCCCCACCTGGCCGCGAACGCGGTCGTCACCTTCGGAATCGGCAACTCCGCCGGACACGCGGTGAATTACTCCACCGCAGGCGGCGGGGAGCACATCGTCCGGTACACGGAACCGGTGGTGCTCTACGCGGTCCACCACCGCATCGAGGCCGCCACGGTCTCCTCCGGGGGCGCGCGGAACCTGGTCGATCGCTCGGTGAGTACCGTGATCGCGGTTCCGGAGCCGCTGGCGGAGGCCTTCGAGCGGAACCTGAGGCAGCTCCTGACCGACCCCACCACCACCCTTCACACACCGGAACCGGAACCGGAACCGGGCTCTGAGCAGACGCAGTCGGACCCGACGTCGCTGTATCCGCCCGCCGTGCTGAGCCAGGAGAAGGGCGACCAAGGGCTGCTGATCGGCTACGAGCACCTGGAGTCGCGCAAGCTCAGCAGCAGGCTCCGCACCCTGTTCTTCCGTGACGTGCCCGGCCTGGATCTGCCCGGGTGGACCGCGGAGCAGCAGATCGGGGCGCGGCAGTTCCTCGCCGCTCACTTCGGATCCGCGGTGCTGAACCACCGGATTCCGGAGATCTTCGGCAAGGGCGGCATGACCCGTACGTTCACCCGGCAGCTCGGCGGCGGTGACGTGCAGCTGATCACGGTGAACGCGTCCGGCCGCCGGACCGGGACCAAGCCGGTGCAGCACATCGCGGTGGAGAGCGCCTACCTGGAGAACGGACCCATCGTGACCACCGAGGTGGAGTCCACGAATCTGGTCAACTCCTGGGTCGGCGTGCAGACGGCCGGCCTGCGGGTCACCCTGGCCACCGGTGATCTCGCTGCCGCGCAGCAGCCGGGCGCCGTGTTCCGTACCGGCGTCTACGCCCCGACCCGCCGCGTGTCCGGTGGCGGGAGCAACGGCTTCGCCGTCGGGGGGTACTACAAGAACACCGTGAACTACAGCGGTCCGGCGAACCAGTTGCGCTACGCGGCCGAGGTCGAACTGACGGTGTCCGTCCAGCGGGTCGATGCCAGGACTTTCAGAAGAATCCTCGACCACATGTTCGGGACGTCGCATGCGCAGTCGCCGGTGAGTGCGCGCAGCGTGATCGACTCCACGGTCACGGTGCTCGTGCCGCGCTCACTGATGTCGCAGACCGAACCCCCGGCGTTCGACCGTGTGCCCGAGCTGAGGAGCAAGCAGCAGAAGGCACTGGTCCTCAAGGGCGACTGGCGATTCCGGGAGGAGCTCGACCACCTCGACGAGGTGTACAACCACCCCGTGAGCGCGGACGACCGTGTCATGGACGTGGCGCTCACCGAGGAGCTGCGCGCCGAACTCGTCGATCAGCTGGTCAGGGGCGGCATCTCCCGGAAGCTGGCGGTGCCGCTCAGCCAGGTCTGGATCACCCCCGGGGTACTGGCCGGAGCCCTCCACCGCGGTGGTCGCGGGCACACCGCAACCGTCGTGCAGGCGGAGAGCGTCAAGGACCGGCAGGCGTGGATGCTGCTGGTCCCGCACCTGGGTGCGTCCAAGAACAACGGTGACCCGCTCCCCATGGGCGGCCGGCTCATCATGGAGGGTGCCACCAGCCGCCGGGGGCAGAGCGGTTCGCAGAAGACGACCGGCATCGGGGGCGTTCTGGACCAGCGCCTGGGGGGGAACAACGACAGCTGGTCCAGTGGCTTCGTCCAGTTCCTGCGCAGTGCGTTCAGGTCCCACACGACGGCGTCCACCCTCCAGTCCAACGTGACCGAGGGGGCGATCATGGGCGTGGAGCAGATGCCGCACCAGCACTGGACCAAGGACGTGGTCTGGCAGTTGTACGTCGCGGTGGACCAGGTGGGCCGGCTCGGCACCAGCCGCGGTTCACTGCTCCAGTCGCGACTCCTGATCACCGACGGGGTCTCGGGTTACAGCCCGCAGCGCGAGAAGGTCCTGTTCGACGAGAACGGCGTCGTCGTCCCGAACGACCCGCCGGAGGGCGTGCCGCGCACGATCGAGTACGGCGACACCGCGGCGACCGGGCAGCAGCACGATCGGACGAAGCGCGTCGTGGGGTCCAAGAGCGACCTCGTCCCCCTCTCCGCGATCACCGAGAGCTTCCTCAAGAGTCCGGGCGACAAGTCGACGGAGACCATCGGCGCCGCGGTGCAGAAGGCACTGGACGAACTCGTCGGCCCCACCTTCGCCAGGCCCATGGACCCCGACGGCGGCATCCTGATGTCGGTCCTCGACGAGGTGGCGACGGCGTCGGCGCTGCAGCCGTTCATGAACGCGCTGCTCAGTACGGGTGTGCCCCTCGTGGTCCTCCACGACCGGGCGGGCGGCGTCGAACTCGGCCATGTGCTGCTGCGCTACGTCCGCGACCCGCAGAACCACGGGCTGTCGTTCCTGGAGGAGTTCGCGCAGGCGTCCTCCACGCACTACACGACCCTGGGAAGCCGCGAGGAGAACGCCAAGGGCACGGGCAGCGGCAAGAACAGGAGCGGCATGGTCTCCGCCACCGACTCCGCGACGGGCGAGGACCACCTGCCGTCCTCGCAGCAGTACGTCTCACGCTCCCAGCGCTCGTCCTCCGACTCGCGGCGGACCAAGGGCCTGGTGGACCTCGCGCAGAGTGTCGTGACCCGCTCCGGCAAGCACGAGCGCTACGCCCTCGAAGGCGAGCTCGTCCTGGAGTTCGTGCCGTCCTTCCAGGTGTCCCGGCCGCTGGGCACCCTCCTGCTCGACGTCCCCCGCCAGTCGGCCAGGCTGGGGAAGTTCTTGACGTCATGGACCTCTCCGCGGCGGAGGACCGTACCGCTCCTCGAAGTCGTCCAGATCCCGAAATCCTCCCTGACGGTGCCGGCCCTGTCCGAGGGGGACGGGCCCTCCGTCCTTCCGGAGAATGCCGGGAAACCGTCGGCAACCGACACCGTGCCGCTGGTGCTCGCGCCGGAGGACCTCGCCGCGATGAAGTTCCTCGTCCAGTTCGTACCCGAGCGGAGCGGGGAGCTCTTCCAGTCCGTGTACGAGAAGTTGCGGGCCACTTCCTTCCAGCGGGGCATCGACTTCGTCCGCGACGGCCAGAACAGCCTCAACGACCTCCGTGTCCTCTTCGGCGCCCCCCGCCTCCTCGCCCACCTTCTGGCGACGGGTACCTCGGCCCCCCTCGCCGACGCCATGGTGGACCCGGGGCTGTTCGCGCGGGGCGGTCCGCTCACCGACACCCTCGGCCGGATGGCGCTGCGCTTCCAGGTCAAGAAGATCACCCTGCCGGTGGAGGACCCGCGGTCCGCCTGGGAACTCCTCCGCGCCGAGCACAGCGTCTACCGCACCGGGGTCGTGGGCTCCGTCGGGGCCTCGTCGGAGGGCGTCGGCGTGGAGGGCGGCGTCTTCGAGACGACCAACAGCGATCCGCTGAACCCCGGTTCCACCCATGCGGACCCGACCGCCGCACTCTCGCACGGCAGCACGGTGGGTGCTTCGTCGAGCAGTCGGCAGCAGACCACCCACGACCTGCTGGTGGAGCAGCGTGACGACGTCTATTTCACGGTCTCCGCGGACGTCGAAGTCGGCCTGGACCTCTTCGGCCGCAACGAGCGCGGCATCATCAGCTTCGGCGAGG
Source organism: Streptomyces sp. NPDC001770 (assembly GCF_053596135.1). NCBI lineage: Bacteria > Bacillati > Actinomycetota > Actinomycetes > Kitasatosporales > Streptomycetaceae > Streptomyces > Streptomyces sp. NPDC001770. The sequence goes on from NZ_JBSFFN010000001.1 coordinate 77,213, forward strand.
AGTCCTTCGCGCACAAGAAGGTGGTGCCGGACCTGGTCCAGGTCCAGATCGCTCCGGAGGCCATGCTCGACGGCAGCGTCGACATCAGCGCGATCACCACCGACGTCGCGGGCGCCCTGCCGATCCCGGACGGCTGGTTCGTCCCCTCGGGCGCCGGCAAGGACGTCACCGCCGCGGAGATCGCCTCGCTGCGCTCCGCGCTCAAGAAGGCGCCCGAGGACGGCGTCACGTACATCCATGTCGCCGAGGACGACGACGGCAACATCCTGTACCGGGGGGAGGCGCTCGACGAGGCGGCTTTCCGCGCGAAGACGGACGGAGAGCTGACAGGCCTGAAGCCGGGCGCAACGATCAGGATCGTCAGGGACGTTCGCCTGCCGCGTGTGCCGACCGCCGGACCGAGGGCCGTACCGGACAACACCGGGACGGAGGGGACGCGGGCCCAGGTCGACGAGGCAGGCCTGCCGCCGGTGGTCGAGGCCGATCTGGGCCCGGTGGTCGAGGTCGATCCGGCTTCGGTGGTCGAGGCCGATCTGGGCCCGGTGGTCGAGGCCGACCTGGCTCCGGTGGTCGAGGTCGACCTGCCGCCGGTCGTCGAGGCCGGCCCGCTTCCCGCCATCGAGGAAGAGGCCGGCGAGGACGAGTTCGTGAACGACCCCGGCCTCGTGGCCGCCGCCCTGGGCGGCCGATGACCACCGTACGAGGCGGCGGCGCCTCATGGCGGTCCCGCCGATCGTTCGTCGCGTCCGTCGGGCGCCACCTGACCCCGGCCCCCCGCACGACCCGCACGACCTTCCGCTCCACCAACCACCCAGCCGTCCCGAAGCGTCACGAATCACCGTAGAGGAATCCCCATGAAGTCCCATGACGCCAGCAGCACAGAGAACGCCGGCACGACGGACCCGGCGGCGTCGGCCGTGGAACCGGCCGCCGAGACGGGCGAGGTGGCCGGCATCCTGTCCGGAGGCCAGGAGAGCGAAGAGGCACCGGCCGAGGCCCCCGAGCCGGCCCAGGAGGGCCCCGGCACCGTGATCGGCACCCCCGCCATCGGCGCTCCCGCCATCGGCGCGGAGTCCCCGACCGCCGCTCCGGAGGCGGCCACGGACCCGAAGCCCGCCACGACTTCGACTTCGACTTCGGCCTCGTCCGCGTCCGTGGCCGAACCCGAACCCGTCGCCTCTGCCACCCCTGCCACCCCTGCCCCCGCCGCCCCCGGCGAAGTTGCTACGGAAGCGGTCCCGGCCACCCAGGCCGCGGCGGGCACCGGCGGTGGGGGAGACGGCGCTGCGGTCACCGCCGGCGCTACCGCCACGGTGGCGTCCGGCTCCGGCGACGGCTCCACGCCGCCTTCGGGCGAGGCCGATCCGGACGACTCCCGGCGCCTGTCCCGCCCCATGGTGGCCGCGGCGGCGCTGGCCGGTCTGCTGCTGGTGGCGTCCCCGTTCGTCATCCAGGCCGTGACCCGGCACTCGGACGGAGACTCCTCCACCGCGGCACGTGCCGCCGCCTACCAGGGGGAGACGGGCGACGAGGGGTTCGTGCCGGGGGTCCAGGCGACGCCGGAGGCGAAGGGCAAGAAGGGGTCGGGAGCGGGATCGGGCGACGGCAAGTCCACCTCGGGCGGGACGGGCGACTCGGGCAAGGTGTCCGGAGCGGGTTCCGTGCCGGGCTCCGACAACGCCCCGGGACCGGAAGGGGCGACGAAGGCCGGTGCGGCCGGGAAGGCCACGGGCGGGGACACCTCCGCGAAGGGCTCCGAACCGTCCTCGGCGCCCTCCGCGCCGGCCTCGTCCACGTCGAACTCGTCCTCCACGAGCTCGGGGTCCGGATCGTCCTCGTCGAACTCCGCGTCCGGCTCGGGAGCGAAGACGGCCGTGAAGGCGCCCCCGGCCACCTACAGCGCGACCGGTGGTCCGCACTGTTCCAGCGGCAGCTACTTCGAGGTGGGTTCGTCCGCAGGTGGCGACGACGCGTGGACGACCCACCCGGGCGGCTACAGCTCCGGCTGCACCGGCGTGTTCCGCTCCCTCCCGCTCTCCGGCAACGGCAGCGACGCGGGCAACAGCGCGTACTGGCTGTTCCGCACCGGCAAGGTCACCAAGGGCTCCTGCACGGTCCTCGTCCACATACCGAGCGACACCAACAGGAAGCACGTCGGAGGCACGTCGGCGTACTACACCCTGCACGACGGCAAGACCGGAAGCGGCTCCAGCCAGCTCACCGGGTACACGATCAACCAGCCGAGCCACCTGGGCCAGTGGGTGCAGCTCCCCAAGGTGAAGATCACCGGCGGCGTCCTGACCCTGAAGCTCCACGACCGCGGTACGGAGTCCACCTCCGACGCCCACGTCGCGGCCGACGCGGCGAAGGCCAGCTGCACGGCTTCGTGACTCCGGGGCACCCCGTTCTCGCGTCCCGCCGTCCCCGCCGCCCTGGTGGGGGCGGTACGGCGGAGCGTCAGGGGCCGCGGGAGAATTCCCTGCCCGCCGTCCGCGCGTGCGGGACCGCTACGTCGGTGTGGAGCGCCGGCCCGCCAGTTCGGCGGTACGGGTCGTCGCCCCGTACCGGCCCGAACTGGTCATGGAGGCAGAGGCGTTCGCGGTGATCCCGGGCGACCGGGTGACGCGCTGAGGCGGTCCCGCTCAGTCCCGGACGGGCGTGCCGGCGAGGTAGTCGGCGAGGGCGTCGAGCAGCAGCTCGACGTCCTCCTCGCTGCTGTACGGGGCCAGGCCGACGCGCAGCCCGCCCGCGTCGCCGAGGCCGAGGTGGCGGGAGGCCTCCAGGGCGTAGAAGGAGCTCGCGGGGGCGTCGACGCCTCGGGCGGCCAGGTGGCGCGAGGCGTCGGCGGCGGAGCGGCCCGGGAAGGTGAGGAGCAGGGTCGGGGTGCGCAGGGCGGCGCGGGAGTGCAGGGTGACGCCGTCGAGCGAGGCGAGCCCGTTCTCGATGCGTACCCGCAGGGCGTCCTCGTGGGCCTCGATCGCCTCGAAGGCGGCGACCAGGCGCTGCCGCCGACCGGTCGGCGTGCCTTCGCCGGCCGGCGCGAGGCCGGCGAGGAAGTCCACGGCCGCGCGGGCGGCGGTCAGCAACTCGTAGGGCAGGGTGCCCAGTTCGAAGCGCTCGGGGACGGCGTCGGTGGACGGCAGCAGCTTGTCGGGGTGCAGGGTCTCCAGCAGTTCGGGCCGGCTCGCCAGTACGCCGAGGTGCGGGCCGAGGAACTTGTACGGCGAGCAGGTCAGGAAGTCCGCGCCGATCGGGGCGAGTCCCACCGGGGCGTGCGCGGCGAGGTGTACGGCGTCCACGTGGAACAGGGCGCCCGCGCCGTGCACGAGCTCGGCGATGGCGGGCAGGTCGGGGCGGGTGCCGATGAGGTTGGAGGCGCCGGTGACGGCGACCAGCCGGGTGCGGTCGCTCAGTGCGGCCCGCACGTGGTCGAGGGTCAACTCTCCTGAGTCCGGGTCGAATTCGATCCAGCGAACGGTGGCTCCCGCCGCCTCGGCGGCCTGTATCCACGGGCGGATGTTGGAGTCGTGGTCGAGGCGGCTGACCACCACCTCGTCGCCGGGGCCCCACCCCTTGGCGAGGGTCCGCGCGAGGTCGTAGGTGAGCTGGGTGGAGCTGCGTCCGAAGACGATGCCGCGCGGGTCGGCCCCGAGCAGGTCCGCGAGCGCGGAGCGGGCACCGGCGACGATGGCCTCGGCGTTGCGCTCGCCTTCGTTCTGGACGCCCCGTACGGCGAGGGGGTTGGCCAGGGCGTGGACGATCGCGTCGATCACCGGCTGCGGGGTCTGGGTGCCCCCGGGGGCGTCGAAGCGCGCCGAACCGGACTTCAGGGCGGGGATCTGCGCGCGGACCGCGTGGACGTCGTAGGACATGCGTGCTCCGGAGAGGTGGGCGGCGGACCCGCGGGCCCGGGGGCGGCCACGGGTTGCCGCCCCGGACACCGATGGTGCCTGGTGGGAGCGGGGACCGCGCGCCCGGGGGCGGTAAGGGGCCGAGGGCGGTACGGGTCCGTCGGCGGTGTGGCTGCGGGTAGGGCATCGGGCAGGCCAGCGGGTCGGCCGGCCGCCGGCAGCCCCGGCAGGGCGTCAGCCGGCCGCCGGCAGCCCCGGCAGGGCGTCAACCGGCCGCCAGCAGCCCCGGCAGGGTGCGCATGTCGTCGAAGACGACCGTGCCGGGGCCTTCGAGGCGGGCCGCCGGGGTGAGGCCGCCGCTGTAGCCGAAGGCCCGCATCCCGGCGGCACGGGCGGCGGCGATCCCGTACGCGCTGTCCTCGATCACCGCGCACCGCGCCGGGTCCGCGCCCAGGGTGCGGGCGGCGTGCAGGAAGAGGTCGGGGGCGGGCTTGCCCCGGGCGACGTCGGCGGCGCTGAAGACGCGGCCCTCGAAGTGGTGGCTCAGCGCGGTGGTGGCCAGGCTGCGGCGGATGGAGCGGTGGGAGCCGTTGGAGGCGAGGCAGTACGGGACGGTGAGCGCGGCCAGCACCTCCGGGATGCCGTCCACGGGGGTCAGTTCGGCGAGCGCGGTGCGGTAGAGGTGGGAGTAGGGCGCGTCCCAGTCGTCGGCCAGTGGCCTGCCGATACGTTCCTCGACCGCCGCCCGCAGCGCCTCCACGGAGGAGCCCACGAACCGCTCGATGATCTCCGCCTCGGTGAACGGCGCGCCCAGCTGCGCCATGACGAACGCGTCCACCTTGACGTAGATGCGTTCGCTGTCCACCAGGACGCCGTCGCAGTCGAAGATCACCAGGTCGAAGGAGTGCGCGGGGTTCGCCGTCATGGCGGCAGCGTAGGGCGGAGGCGCGCGGGACGGTAGCGCGTCGACGTCGTCCGGCCGCGGCCGCACCCCCGCCCCGCGCCCTCAGCGCCTCCCCGCGATCCGGTCCGCCACCCGGGCCAGCGGGTCCGAGTCAGCGCGCGAGGAGGCGGCCTCCCGGCGGTCCGCGGCGCGGTGGGCGGCGTACGAGCCGTGGGCGGCGAGCCAGCGCAGCGGTTCGGGCTCCCAGCGGCGGACCCGGTGGTTCACCCACGGCAGTGCGGTCAGCGCGGTCGGGCCCGCCTGGCCGGAGTCCTGCTGGATCAGGTCGCGCAGGGTGCGGGCGGCGAGGTTGGCGGTGGCGAGGCCGGAGCCGACGTAGCCGCCCGCCCAGCCGAGGCCGGTGGAGCGGTCCAGGGCGACCGTCGCACTCCAGTCGCGCGCCACACCGACCACGCCGGACCAGGCGTGGGCGATGCCGGCCCCCGCCGTGACGGGGAAGAGCCGGACGAGGAGTGCGCGCAGCTCCTCGACGGTCGCGGGCCCGGTGCGCCCGTCGTCGTCGGTCCGCGAACCGAAGCGGTACGGCACGCCCCGGCCGCCGAGCGCGATCCGGTCGTCGGCGGTGCGCTGGGCGTACGTCCCGGTGTGCGACAGGTCGCCGAGCGTCTCGCGGCCCTCCCAGCCGAGGGCGTCCCAGAGGGCGGCCGGCAGCGGCTCGGTGACGATCATCGAGGAGTTCATCGGGAGCCAGGTGCGCCGGTGCCCCTTGATGCTCGCGGTGAACCCCTCGGTGCAGCGCAGCACGTACGGGGCGCGGACCGTGCCGTACGGGGTGACGGCGTGCTTGGGGCGGATCTCGGTGACCGGGGTCGACTCGTGGACGGTGACGCCGAGCGCCTCGACGGCCGCCGCGAGTCCGGTGACCAGCTTCACCGGGTGGAGGCGGGCGCCGTGCGGGGTCCAGGTGGAGCCGACCGCGCCGCTGATCCTGATCCGTTCGGCGGTCTCGCGGGCCCCCCGCAGCACCCGGTCCCGCTCGCCGAACGCGATCTCGACGGAGTGGTGGTCCTTGAGCCGGGCGAGCTGCGCCGGGGTGTACGCCACGTCGAGGGCACCGCCCGCGTGGACGTCGGCGTCGATCGATTCCTCGGCGGTGACCCGGACGACCTCACCGACCGTGTCGTTCATGGCGCGTTGGAGCCGTACCGCCGCGTCGTGGCCGTGCAGCCGCGCGTAGCGGTCGCGGCCCGCGACGGTGCCGGAGAGCAGCCCGCCGTTGCGGCCGGACGCCCCGTAACCGCAGAACTTGGCCTCCAGCACGGTGATGTTGAGGAAGGGGGCGGCCCGCTTCAGGTAGTACGCCGTCCAGAGCCCGGTGCAGCCGCCGCCGACGATGCACACGTCGGCGTGGGTGTCGCCGGGCAGGGGCTCGCGGGGCGCGGGGATGCCCGCCTGCGCGAACCAGAACGATATGCCGCCGTCGACGGTTCTGCCGCTGCTCATGTCGCCTCTGCTGTCCGGTGCGTCGGGGCCCGGCGTCATCCGGACGAAAGGGCCTCTGGATGCGGGAGGTTACTGGGCCGGGGCCCGTCCCGTCGCGGTGGGGCGGCGCGTACGGGGGCGGGCTCTCCGGGTCAGCGGGTGGCAGGCCAGCCCCGCGAGGGCCGCGGTGAACCGTCCGAGGTCGGTCACGTCCGGCCCGGCGCCCAGGGGGACCCCGAAGAAGACGAGGACGGCGAAGGCGTACGCGTACCGCCACACCCGCGGCAGCCGGTAGGTGAGCACCGCCGCGACCCCCGCGAGCCCCTGATCGGTGGCGTACACCAGGGAGTTGGTCGCGGAGAACGGCGCGTGCCCGTGCCGTGCGGCCCAGAGCAGCACGGCCTCCGCGAGCAGCCCGGCGGGCACGTACGCCACGGCCACCGTCGCACACCACCGCAGAGTCCCGAGCCACTGTTCGGCGGGGGCGTGGAAGAGGGTGAACAGCACCGCGCAGAGCACCCAGTGCCCGCCCTCCGGCAGCCACAGCAGACCGGCGAGGAGCACCCGGAACGGACGGTCGCCGAGCGTGTGCGGATCGGCGGGCGCGGGCAGCCGGACGAACTCCTCGGCGTCCGGCAGCAACGGGCCCAGCAGGTGGGAGGTGACGAGGAGGACCGTCAACCAGACGTACGTACCCGGGGATCGGCCCATCCAGCGGCCGATCGCGACGGCCACGGCTGCTGCCGGGCGGTTTCGCTCCATGGTCCCGATTGACGCACGGTCCTACGATCGGGGGCGTGATCGACATCCCGGAAGAGCTGATCGCCACCCAGACCATGTTCCACGGGGCCGCCGGAAGGGCCTTCACCGACGCCCTGCCGGAGCTGGCCGCCCGCTATCTCCGGGAGTGGGGGCTGCGCACGGACGGACCGCCGATGTACGGGATGTGCGCGCTGGTCCTTCCGGTGGTCCGGGAGTCCGCGGGCACGGACGGCATCCCGGGGGCCCCGTCGGACGGCATTGCGGACGGCATCCCGGGGGCGCTGAAGCTCCAGTTGATGGACGAGGAGTCGGCGGGCGAGGCGCTCGCGCTGCGGGCGTGGGGCGACGCGGGGGCCGGGGCGGTCGGGCTGCTCGCCCATGACCCGGCGACCGGCGCGATGCTGCTGGAACGCCTGGACGAGGGCCGCCCCCTGTCGGCGGTGCCCGACTCCCGGGAGGCGGTGGGCGTCCTCGCGCGGGTGCTGGCCCGGCTGGTGGCGGTCCCCGCGCCGCCGGGGCTGCGCACACTGGCCGGGATGGCGGACCGGATGCTGGCGGAGGCACCCCGCGCCCTGGCCGCCCTCGCCGACGACCAGGAGCGGCGGCTGGTCGCGGACTGCGCGGCGGCCCTCCGCGAGGTGGCCGGCGAACCGGGCGACCGGCTGCTCCACTGGGACCTGCACTACGACAATGTCCTGGCCGGCCGCCCCGGCACGGACCGCGCCCACGCATGGGTGGCCCTGGACCCGAAGCCCCTGGCGGGCGACCCCGGTTTCGAGCTCTTTCCCGCGCTCGACAACCGCTTCGAACCCACCGAGATCCGCTGGCGTTTCGACGCCCTCAGCGAGGCGCTCGGGCCCGCCTACGACCGGGAGCGGGCGCGCGCCTGGACCCTGGGCCGGGTCCTCCAGAACGTGCTCTGGCACAGCAGGTCGGGCACGCACACCCTCGCCCCGGACCACGCCGAGATCGCCCGGCGGCTGCTGGGCCGGTGACGGTGGGTCACCGCGCGGCCAACTGGTCGCACCGACCCGGGGATTACCGATGCCCCGCCGGCCCCGGCGGTCAACTTCCCTCACACGGTGCAGCGTTATGGACACCGCGTGAGACGGCATGTTCTCCTGCATGCCGAACGGTCGATTTTGCAACGTGGGAAAGACTGGTCGGCGCGGCGGGGACGAGCCGTTGACCGGCTCGCAGACGAACGGAGTTGCGTGTGAAAGCCGCATCGAAGAGCCGTGGCAGAAGTCCACGTGTACGCCGGGGGGCGGGTGCCGTCGCCGCCCTGGCGGTGGCCGCCTCGACGACCCTGACCGCCGGTGCGGGGACCGCCACCGCGGGCGGGAGCCACGACATCCGGATACCGACCGTCACCTCCGGGGGTGCCCGCTTCGAGATCCTCTCGCCGACCCTGGTCCGTACCGAGTACGCGGGCGACGGCACGTTCACCGACGCCCCGACGTTCAACGCGATCGGCCGGGACGGATTCACGCCGACCGCCTACACCGCGCGGACGAAGGACGGCTGGCTGACCGTCCGGACGAGCGCGATGACCCTGCGCTACCGGGTCGGCTCCGGAGCGTTCGACGCCCAGAACTTCTCCGTACAGCTCGACGCGGGCAAGCAGCCCGTGACCGCGGCCCCCTGGCAGCGGCTCGTCTGCGGGCTCGGCGTGCTCTGCGAGGCGGAGAGCCTCCGGCTCGAAGGCCTCGGCACGGCGTCCGACCACGGCGGCCACACCGGAGCCGCCTTCGCCGCCGGCTTCGAGGCGACCGGCAGTTCGGTCTCCACTGACATCGATGTCACCGCCGACGGTGCCTACCGGTTCGCTCTGCGTTACGCCAACGCCCGGGGCGGCGACGGCAAGACGGAGACCCGTACGCTCTCGCTCTCCGTGGACGGCGGCACCCCGCAGAAGGTCGAGCTGCCCGCCACCGCGAACTGGGACACCTGGGCCAGGGCCACCGCCCAGCTGAAGCTCACCAAGGGGCAGCACACGGTCGCGCTGGCCCGGACCGCCTCGGACTCCGGATCGGTGAACCTCGACAGCGTCGCCCTGCTCCCCGCCGCCGACGACTCGTACCCCGCCGCCAACACCACCGCCATCAAGAGCTGTCTCTACGGTACGAGTTGCGAGGCGGAGTCCGCCCGGCCGGCCGGTACGGCAACCGGCGCCCTGGACCACCCCGGGTACGCGGGCAACGGCTTCGTCGCCGAACTCAACCAGGGGTCGAGCCTCACCACGCACCTGGTCGGCGTCCCCGCCGACGGCGTCTACACGCTCCGGGTGCGGTACGCCAACGGCCGGGGCGGCGACGGTCTCCACCAGACCCGCACCGCTTCCGTGACGAGCGCCGCGACCACGGCCGAGGGGGCCGTGTCGTCGGCCGCGACCCTCGAACTCCCCGCCACCGAGGACTGGGACGACTGGCAGACAGCCTCGGTCCCCGTCACCCTCAGGGCGGGCTCCAACGACATCACCCTCGGCTGCCCCGACGGCGACAGCTGCCACATCAACGCGGACACCCTCTCGGTGGCCGCCCCGAAGTCGGCCGCACCGCAGCCGCACCTCGCGCTCGGCGGCTACCGCCGCGGCCTGGACGGCGTGAACGGTGACAACCCGGCCCCCGTCACGACCACGCCGGGCCTGCTCAGCCAGGACGGCTGGTACCTCCTGGACGACTCCCCGTCGGCCCTGTACGACCTCACGTCGAAGAAGGTCCGCCCCCGCCCCGCCCATGGCGGCGCCCCCTACCAGGACGGTTACGTCTTCGGGTACGGCCACGACTACAAGCAGGGCCTCGGCGATCTCGCCACCCTGACCGGGCCGCCCGCCCTGCTGCCGACCTGGGCCTACGGGGTCTGGTACTCGGAGTACATCGACCGTACGGCCGCCGACTACCAGGACACGATCCTGCCGGCGTTCCGCGCGGAGGGCGTACCGCTCGACGTCCTCGTCACCGACACCGACTTCAAGGCCGGTGACACCTGGCGCGGTTGGGAGATCGACGAGAACAAGTTCCCGGACGCCGAGGGCTTCTTCGACTGGTCGAAGGACCAGGGCCTGCACAACACGCTCAACACGCACCCGAGCATCCAGGGTTCCGACCCCCAGTTCGCCCAGGCGCAGGCCACCGCCAAGGGCAAGCTCGCCAAGGGCGCCTGCGGAAGTGACTGCTACACCTTCGACTTCGGCGACGCGGACCAGCTCAAGGCCTACATGGACCTGCACCGGACCATGGACGAGCAGGGCGTCGACTTCTGGTGGCTCGACTGGTGCTGCGACTCCTCGCAGTCCTCGCTGCGGGGCGTGACCCCCGACGCGTGGATCAACCAGCAGTACGCGGACGACTCCGCCGGCGCCATCGGCCGCGGCTTCGTCATGTCCCGCGCCTACGGCTCCCTCCAGGCCGGCGGGTACAGCGGCCAGCAGGCCCTGCCGACCGGGCCGTGGGCCGACAAGCGCACCACCCTCCACTTCACCGGTGACACCCTCTCCACCTGGGGCACGCTGCGCTTCGAGGTCGGCTACACCCCGGGCGAGTCCGCGGCGACCGGCATGGCCTCCATCACCCACGACATCGGCGGCCACGTCGACACGACGGGTCTCACCGGTTCGGAGAAGGGCACCAACAAGCTCCCCGACGACCTGTACGCCCGCTGGGTCCAGCTCGGCACCTTCCAGCCCGTCGACCGCCTGCACAGCAACCACAGCGACCGGCTGCCCTGGCAGTACGGCCCGGCCGCCCGCAAGTCGGCCGACGCCTTCCTCAACCTCCGCGAGAACCTGGTGCCGTACACCTACAGCCTCGCCGAGGAGGCGAACCGCACCGGCGTACCGATCGTCCGCCCGGCCTACCTGGAGTACCCCGAGGACCCGGCGGCCTACGCGGCGGCCGACAGCGAGTACTTCTACGGCTCCGACGTCCTCGTCGCCCCCGTCACCACGCCCGGCGAGAGCGCCACCACCCCGGTGTGGTTCCCGGCCGGCAGCCAGTGGACCGACTGGTTCACCGGCAAGACCTACCAGGGCGGCACCACGCAGGACGTGGCCACCACCCTCGACACGATGCCCGTCTTCATCAAGTCCGGCGGCATCGTGCCCACCCGCACCGCGAACGTCACCGACAACGACCGCAACCCCCTGGCCGACGTCACCCTCTCCATCGCCCCCGGCGCCTCCGGCTCGTACCGGCTGTACGAGGACGACGGCACCACCGCGACGGCGAAGGGCCGCAGCGCCACGACGACCGTCACCTACAGGGAGAAGGCTCCGGGGAAGGGCTCGGGGAAGAGCTTGCTCAGGACCGTGTCGATCGGCGCGGCCAAGGGTTCCTACCAGGGCCAGGTCAAGAACCGCCACTGGACCCTCTCCCTCCTGGGCACCACCCACGCCCCCACCGAGGTGACCGCCCACGGCAAGCGCCTCCCCCGCGACGCCTACCACTGGGACAGCGCCACGGGCACGCTCACGGTCAGCCTTCCGGGGCAGTCCGTGCGTGCGGGGGTGGAGGTGGCCGTGCGGTAGTACTGCCGGTAGCGGCTGCGCGGCGGCCGGTTCGCGGCAGTCGAAGGCACCGGCGGCCCCGCGCGCACCGGGTGACGAACGCGTCGGCGTTCGGTCATCGCGGGGCACGCGGGGCCGCCGCGGTTGGTCTCCGGGGGCGGGTCGGCCGGACTACGGACGGGCGGAACCCGTGCTCCCCGCGCACGGGGACGGCCCACCCCTCAGCCGCCCGCCGCGTCTACGCTGCCCCCATGATTCGTACCGCCACCCCAGCAGACGTCCCCGCCATCCACGCCATGATCCGTGAGCTGGCCGACTACGAGAAGGCGCTCGACGAGGCGCAGGCCACCGAGGATCAGTTGCACGAGGCTCTTTTCGGCGAACGGCCCGCCGCCTACGCCCACATCGCCGTCTCCGACGAGGACGGCGAGACGGTCGGCTTCGCGCTCTGGTTCCTCAACTTCTCCACCTGGCGCGGTGTCCACGGCATTTACCTCGAAGACCTCTACGTACGCCCCGAGCGCCGGGGCGGTGGCCACGGCAAGGCCCTGCTGACCGAACTCGCCCGGACCTGCGTGGACCGGGGCTACGGCCGCCTGGAGTGGTCGGTACTCGACTGGAACACTCCCTCCATCGGCTTCTACGAGTCCCTGGGCGCCCGCCCGCAGGACGAGTGGACCGTGTACCGGCTGACGGACGAGGCGCTGGCCGAGCTGGGTTCGTCGGAGACGGTCGGTTAGGCAGGTGCTCCCGCCGCGCGGCGGGGATGGTCCCGACACGGTCCCGAAGCCGAACCGGAGCCGCGGGTGCTCCCCGCGCACGCGGGAAGCACCACCAGCTCATCCCATGAACACCCGCCCCCGCCCCGCTACTTCCGCCAGAACAGGTGGTGGGCCACCCCGCTCGGGCTCGGGACCACGTCCAGGTGGAAGCGGTCGCACAGCTCGTCGGGGGAGTCCCAGAGCTTGATCCCGGAGCCGTACTTCACCGGGGAGACCGCGACGTGCAGGGTGTCCACGAGGTCCGCGTCGAGGAACTCGCGGATGGTGGTGGCCCCGCCGCCGAGGCGTACGTCCTTGCCCCGGGCGGCTTCGCGGGCCCGGGCGAGAACCGTGGCCGGGTCGGCGTCGACGAAGTGGAACGTGGTGTCGGAGAGCTCGATCGAGGGGCGCTCGTGGTGGGTGAGGACGAACACCGGGGTGTGGAACGGGGGTTCGTCACCCCACCAGCCCTGCCACTCGTGGTCCGTCCAGGGGCCGCGCTGCGGTCCGAACTTGTTGCGGCCCATGATCTCGGCGCCGATGTTCTGGGAGAAGTCGCGCGTGAAGTAGTCGTCCAGGCCCCGGCTGCCCTTGCCGTCGGTGCGATTGGGCCAGCCCGCTGTGGCCATGGCCCAGGCCATGAGGCGCTGGGGGTCCACATGGCCGAAGGGCTGCTCCATGGTCTGTTCCTCGCCGGCGGCGATGCCGTCGCTCGACACGGTGAAGTTCTGTACGCGCAGGAGTTGGGTCATCTGTTTCTCCTCGAACGGGGATCGCTCACATTAGGGAGACTCGGCCGGTCGGTCGAACTCGTCGGTCCATTCGGTCCATTCGGGTGGGGCCTCGCAGGGTGGGGGCGCTGAGCGGGCCGACGGGGCGGCGCGCGGGGGCGACGCCGGGCTGTCGGTCCCGTACGCCACCATGGGCCCATGGCAGCGAGCACGGGCAGCAACAGCAGCAGGAACAGCAGCAGGAACAGTGGCAGGGGCGGCGCCGGGAAGGGCGCCGGCGGGCGGAAGGAGATCGCGGCGGCGCGGCGGCCGGAGGTGCGGTTGCCGCCGCTCGCCCTGTACGAGGACGCCGAGCTGGAGGCGGACGGCGACTACGACGGGCTGCGGTTCTCCTCCGTGGACCTCGCCGACCAGTCGGGGCGGGGCGCCCGGTTCATGGACTGTGCGCTGGACGGCTGCGCGCTGGACCGTACGGAGCTGGTGCGGGCCCGGTTCCTCGACTCGGTGCTGACCGGCGTACGGGGCGTGGCCACCGAGCTCGCCGAGGCGTCGCTGCGCGACGTCGAGATCGTGGACGCGCGCCTCGGCGGGGTGCAGATGCACGGGGCGGTGCTGGAACGCGTGCTGGTGCGCGGCGGGAAGATCGACTACCTGAACCTGCGCGGTGCCCGGCTCACCGATGTCGTCTTCGATGGGTGCGTGCTCTCGGAGCCGGACTTCGCGGACGCCCGCCTGGTACGGGTGGAGTTCCGCGACTGCGTGCTGCGGCGGGCCGACTTCAGCAACGTCACGATGGACTCGGTGGACCTGCGGCCCGCCGCCGAACTGGACATCGCGCGGGGTGTGGAACGGCTGGCGGGCGCGGTGATCAGCCCGGTGCAGCTGATGGAGCTGGCACCGGCGTTCGCGGCGCAGATCGGGGTCCGCGTGGAGCCGTGATCCCGCCGGAGCCGCGGACCCGTGGTCAGAGGCGGGGGAAGCGGGCCTGGAGGTCCCAGATCACCGGGTTGTCGGCGAGACCCTCGTGCATGTCGGAGAGGTCGGCGATCAGGTCCTGGAGGAAGTCGCGGGCCTCCCGGCGCAGCAGGGAGTGGCTGAAGGTGAGCGGTGGTTCGTCGGCGTGCATCCAGTCGGCCTCGACGTTCACCCAGCCGAACCGGCGCCCGAAGAGCATGCGGTCGCTGGACTCGGTGAAGTCCAGCTCGGCGTACTGCTCCTTGTGCGAGCGGTTGCCGCGCGGGTCCTGGTCGAGCTGCTCGACGATGTCGCAGAGCGCCCACGCGAAGTCGAGCACCGGCACCCATCCCCAGGCTGTGGATACTTCGCGGTCCGCCTTGGTGTCCGCGAGGTACACGTCGCCGGAGAACAGGTCGTGCCGCAGCGCGTGGACGTCCGCGCGGCGGTAGTCGGTCTGCGGGGGGTCGGGGAAGCGACGAGAGAGGGAGTAGCCGATGTCGAGCACGGTTCGATGGTGTCATGCCGGGAGCGGGCGGCGGCACGGCCGGACGACGGACCCCGGGTGACCTGCGGCACCACCGCCTCCGGGCGGGTTCCCTCAGGGCGGCAGAGTTCCAGGGCGGCAGACTTTCAGGGCAGCAGACGTTGCTCGTTGGCCTTGGCGACCGCTCCGGCGCGGGTCTCGACGCCCAGCTTGTCGTAGATGCGCCCCAGGTGCGTCTTGACCGTCGCCTCGCTGATGAAGAGCGCGCGGGCGATGTCCCGGTTGCCGAGCCCTCGGGCGAGCTGCCCGAGGATGTCCCGCTCGCGGTCGGTGAGCGCGGGTGGCGGGGTGCGCAGCCGGGCCATCACCCGGTCCGCGACCGGCGGGGAGAGCGTGGTGCGGCCCTGAGCGGCGGACCGGATCGCGGCGAACAGCTCCTCGGGGCGCTCCGCCTTGAGCAGATAGCCGGTGGCTCCCGCGCCGATCGCCCGGGTGATGTCGGCGTCGGTGTCGTACGTCGTGAGGACGAGCACATGGGGCCCCGCGCCGCGTTCCCCCGCGCCGGTTCCCCCCGTACTGCTCGCTCCCGCTCCGGCGGTGATCCGGCGGGTGGCTTCGACGCCGTCCATGCCCGGGCCGAGCTGGAGGTCCATGAGGACGACGTCCGGGGTGAGCCGGGCGGCCAGGACGACGGCCTCCTCGCCGCTGCCGGCCTCGGCCACGACGTCGAGGTCCGGTTCGCTGCCGAGGAGAGCGAGCAGCCCGGCTCGGACGACGGCGTGATCGTCACAGACCAGGACACGTACGGTACGGCGGGTCATACGGGCTCCTCGGGTGTGCCGGGCTCTTCGGGACGGGCGGGCTCCCCGTGACCGGTGGGCTTTCCACCGTGGGCGGGCTCCCCGTGACGGGCGGGCTTTCCACCGCGGGCGGGCTCCTCGGGTGTGCCGGGTACCTCGGGGTCCGGCAGCGGGATCTCCGCCGAGAGCACGGTGCCCTCGCCGGGGGCGGATTCGACGGTGAGCCGTCCGCCGAGCTGGCGTACCCGGGCGCGCATCGCGGGCAGCCCGTGGCCCCGGCGCATCGGAGCGACCTGCCCTTCCGCGCCCGCAGCCGGTGCGTCCGGGGCGAACCCGCGACCGTCGTCCGCGATGTCGAGGACCACCCGGTCGTCCAGGTGGGTCAGGGTGAGCGCGGCGGTGGTGGCGTCGGCGTGCTCGGCGACGTTGGCGAGCGCGCCCTGGGCGATGCGCAGCAGCGCCGACTGCACCCGGTCCGGCAGCGGGTTCCGCGCGGTGCCTTCCACGTGGCAGCGGACTGCGGGCCCGCCCGTCGCGGTGGCCCGTGCGGCGAGGGCGCGGAGGGCCGCCTCCAGTCCTGCGCCCTCCGCGAGGTCGGCCGGTGCCAGGTCGTGGACGAAGCGCCGGGCCTCGGCGAGGTTGCGGGCGGTGATGCCCGCCGCCGTACGGACATGGGCGCGGGCGGTTTCCGGCTCGGTGTCCCAGGTACGCGTCGCGGCCTGGAGCAGCATCTGCTGGCTGGAGAGGCCCTGTGCGAGGGTGTCGTGGATCTCCATGGAGAGCCGCTGGCGCTCGGCGAGGGTGCCCTCGCGGCGTTCCGTCGCGGCCAGTTCGCGCCGCGTACGGACCAGGTCCTCGATGAGTTCGCGCTGGCGTACGGCGAGTTCCTGCTGGCGGTCCGCCTGACGGCGGACGTGGACGAGGACGGCGGTCGCCACGGCTGCGACGGCCGGCGGTGCCAGGACGAGGTTCGGGTCGAAGCCGGTGGCGAGCCGCAGTTGCGCCGCCACGACGAACGCCGTGAGCAGGGTGACCAGGACGAGCGCGGCGCGGGGCGGGAGGAGCCGCAGTCCGGTGGAGAAGAGCGGTACGGCGCACCACGCGAAGCTCGGCGCGAGGACGACCAGCACCATCCAGACGGCGACGAGCCCCGCGAGCCAGGTGAACCGGCGGGGGGTGGGCCGCGAGCCGAGCACCGGGCCGAGGGCGTAGACGACGGCGAGGGTGATGGACAGCCCGATGACCCACGGGGTACGGGATTCGCCGGGGTGGCGCATCAGGAACCGGGTGAGCGAGGCGCCCAGCAGCAGGAAGAACGCGGCGTGCAGCAGGAGCGCCAGCCAGCGGGCGTCCGGATCGGGCGTGCGCACCACGGACGACCCGGAGCCGGCTGGAACACCGCTCGCCGGTCCGTCCCGTCCCGGACCGGTTCTCCGCCGCACCTCGTACCCGCCTCACGCTCGTTGTCACCGGTGCTCCCGGATGTGCGGCGGGCTCCGCCGCACATGCCGTGAGCTGGACGGATGTGCCCATGCCTCTTCCATGGTGACCCGGCCGGGCCGGGCCCGCATCAACCGATCGGCCGACGGAAGAGTCCACCGGACCGCGCCGGAGGCCGAGCCGGTACGACGACGGTACGGGCCGTGTTCCGGCCGGAGCATCGATACCGGAGCGCCACCGCCGACCGGCCGGGCGCCGCACCCGATCCGGAGGAACCCGCCATGAACGTCACTCCCCCCGCACCCTCGTCCCCCGCTCCCGCCTCCGCCGGCCGCAGGTTCTCGCTGCGGGCCCGGGTCCTGACCGGTGCGGTGGCTGTCGCCGCCCTGGGCGCGGGCACGTTCGGCGCGGTCTCCGCCAGCGCCTCGGCCCCTTCGTCCGCCGCCGTCGCCGTCTCGGCCGACACCGCGAACCGGAACCTCCAGCAGACGAGCCACCTCACCGTCGCCGCCGCCACGAAGGCCGCGCAGGCCGTGCTCGACGCCGCGCAGAAGGAGAACCAGCGCGTCTCGGTCGCGGTCGTCGACCGGGACGGCAACACGATCGTCAGCCTGCGCGGCGACGGCGCCGGACCGCAGTCCCCCGAGTCCGCCGAGAAGAAGGCGTACACCTCGGTCTCCTGGAACGCCCCCACCTCCGAGCTGGTGAAGCGCCTGGACCAGGCCCCGACGCTGAAGGACATCCCCGGCACCCTCTTCCTCGCGGGCGGTGCCCCGGTCCAGGTCAAGGGCGCGCCCGTCGCGGCGGTCGGCGTCGCCGGAGCCCCGAGCGGCGACCTCGACGAGAAGTTCGCCCGTGCGGGAGTCGCCGCCCTCACCCGCTGAGCACGCTTCTGCGCCCGCACTCCCGCGCCCCCGCGAGGGTGCGGGCGCACTGCGTGCCCGGTACATAGGATCGCGCCGTGAATCCGCCCATCCCCGCACCCCGGAGCGATCCCGCACCCCGGAGCGGTCCCGCGCCTCGCCGTACCCCCGCGCGCCGCCGCCCGGCCCGGGCCGGCGCTCTGCTGCTCGCCTGCGCCGTGCTCGCCTCCACCGCCTCGGCCTGTACGGGCGCGGGGGCCGGGGTGGCCGGGACGCCGGGCGCGGCCGGGGTGCGCGATCCGTACTTCCCGAAGCTCGGCAACGGCGGCTACGACGTCACCCACTACGACCTCCGCCTCGCCGTCGACCGGAAGGCCGAGCACCTGACGGGTACGGCGACGATCACCGCCCGCGCCACCCAGGACCTGAGCGCCTTCCACCTCGACCTGGTCGGGCTCGACGTCACCGGGGCGACCGTCGAAGGGCGCCCCGCTTCCGTGAACCGGGCCGGCGGCGAGCTGGTCCTCCGCCCCGGCACGGAGGTGGCCGACCGCCTCCGCGAGGGCCGTACCTTCGAGACGGTCGTGCGCTACTCCGGCGCGCCCCGCACCCTGACGGACGCGGACGGCACCCACGAGGGCTGGCTGCGGACGGCGGACGGGGCCGTCGCCCTCGGCGAACCGGCGGGCGGGCCGTCCTGGTTCCCCGGCAACCATCACCCGAGCGACAAGGCCACCTACACCGTCGCGGTCACCGTCCCCGAGGGGCTGACGGCCGTCTCCAACGGCGAGCTCGCCTCCCGCCGCACCACCAACAAGGGCGCTACGGGCGACCCCGCCCGCACCACCTACACCTGGCGCACCACCGAACCCATGGCGAGCTACCTCGCGACCGTCGCGATCGGCCGTTTCGCCACGAAGGAGTCCCGCACCGACGAGGGCCTCACGGTCTTCACCGCGGTGGACCCCGAGGTGGCGGCGGAGGCGGAGCCCGAACTCGCCCGGATTCCGCGGATCCTGGACTGGGAGGCCGAGCGGTTCGGCCCGTACCCGTTCCGTTCGGCGGGCGCGATCGTGGACCGGGCGGAGGATTCCGAGTACGCCTTGGAGACGCAGAACCGGCCGTACTACCCCGGCCCGCCGACGACCGGGCTCCTCGTCCACGAGATGGCGCACCAGTGGTTCGGCGACTCGGTCACCCCGGCCACCTGGCGGGACATGTGGCTGAACGAGGGGTTCGCGACGTACGCGGAGTGGCTCTGGGGCGAGGACCACGAGGACACCCCGGCCCGGGAGAGCTTCGAGGAGGCGTACGCCGACGACGCGAACTGGGCCTTCCCGCCCGCCGGACCGCCGACCGCCGCCGACGTCTCGCAGCCACCGGTGTACGGACGCGGTGCGATGGTCGTGCACCGCCTGCGGCTCGCGGTGGACGACGACGAGAAGTTCTTCGCGCTGCTCAAGGGCTGGACCAGGGCCCACCGGCACGGCAACGCGTCGACGGCCGGCTTCACGGCCTACGCGGAGAAGGCGACGGGCCTGGACCTGTCCCGGCTCTGGTCGGTCTGGCTGTACGGCGACGGTCGCCCGGCCGACCCGGCGAAGCCCGACCTGCCGTGAATCTCGCCCCGATCCCGCCCTGATCCCGCCGACGTGACGGCTCCGGACCTGCCCGCGCGCCGACCGAAGAGCTCAGGGCCTCCGCCGCGTGTGCGGGGGAGGCCCTGAGTGAGGTGTGACTGCTGCGCGGGTGGGCGCGGGTCGCGTCAGAGGTTGACGCCGAAGTCCTGCGCGATGCCGCGCAGACCCGAGGCGTAACCCTGGCCGACCGCGCGGAACTTCCACTCGGCGCCGTTGCGGTAGAGCTCGCCGAAGACCATGGCGGTCTCGGTGGCGGCGTCCTCGCTGAGGTCGTAACGGGCGATCTCGGTGCCGCCGGCCTGGTTGATGATGCGGATGAAGGCGTTCCGCACCTGGCCGAAGTTCTGGCTGCGGGACTCGGCGTCGTAGATGGAGACCGGGAAGACGATCTTGTCCACGTCGGCCGGCAGGCCCGCCAGGTTGACGTTGATCTGCTCGTCGTCGCCCTCGCCCTGGCCCGTGACGTTGTCACCGGTGTGGACGATGGTCTGGTCCGGCGTCGACTTGTTGTTGAAGAAGACGAAGTGGCCGTCGGAGACGACCTTGCCCGTCGGGTTCACCGCGATCGCCGAGGCGTCGAGGTCGAAGTCGGTGCCGGTGGTGGTGCGGACGTCCCAGCCGAGGCCGACCGTGACGGCGGTCAGGCCCGGTGCCTCCTTGGTGAGCGAGACGTTGCCGCCCTTGGACAGGCTTACTGCCATGGGAAGTCCCTTTCCTCGTCATGTGCGGGCTTCGTGCCATCACGAAAGCTACCGTCACCCGTCATAACGTGAGGAGGAGGCCACGAGGTTCCAGGTCCCTTTACTTTCTTTGCCGAACTTTCGTCCCGGTACGTCCCCTCGGTACCGCGCCCGGCCTCCGCGGGCTGTCGGTGCCCACCGGCGGGGCGGGCCGGTCCCGTCAAAAGAAGGTGACGGACCGCCCGGACGCCGGGGAGACTGGGTGTCATGTCCGGGCCCTATGTCATCCGCGGTGCGGTCTCCTTGCCGGAGGCCGAGCTCATGTGGCGTTTCTCGCGGTCCTCCGGGCCCGGGGGACAGCACGTCAACACCAGCGACACCCAGGTGGAGCTGCGCTTCGATCTCGCCGCCACCGAGGCGCTGCCCGAGGTCTGGAAGGAGCGCGCGCTGGAGCGGCTGGCCGGCCGGCTGACCGACGGGGTCGTGTCCGTGCGCGCGTCCGAGCACCGCTCCCAGTGGCGCAACCGCGAGACGGCCGCCGTGCGGCTCGCGGCGTTGCTCGCGGAGGCGACGGCACCGCCGCCCGCACCCCGCCGGAAGCGCAAGATCCCGCGCGGCATCAACGAGCGCCGACTGCGGGAGAAGAAGCAGCGGGGCGACACCAAGCGGGGCCGCTCCGGCCGCGACTGGTGACTCCGACGGGGTTCCCCGGCCCCTGGACTCCGAGCGGCCCCCGGACTCTGAGTGGCCCGGGCCCCTGAGCGGCCCCGGACCCTGAGCGGCCCCCGGCCCCTCAGCCCAGCGTCCGGTAGTTCCCCTTGAAGTACAGCAACGGGTCGCCACCGTCCGCCGCCGTCGGTACGTGCGCGGTGAGCACCCGTCCGATCACCAGGGTGTGGTCGCCCGCCAGGACCCGCTGCTCGGTCCGGCACTCCAGCGTGGCCAGCGCCCCGTCCACCAGCGGCGCCCCGGAGACCTCGCCGCGCACGTGCGGGACGTCCGCGAAGAGCAGCCGGTCGCTGATCCGGCCCTTCATCGAGAACCGGGACGCGATCTGCCGCTGCTCCGCCGCGAGGACGGACACCGCCCAGAGCGGCTGCTCGGCCAGCAGGTCGTCCATGCGGGAGTCGTTGCGCAGGCTCACCAGCACCAGCGGCGGGTCGAGCGAGACGGACAGGAACGCCGTCGCGGTCATCCCGGCCTCTTCGCCGCGCTCGTCCTCGTCGTCGGCCGGCTCCTCGGCGGTGACCAGCACCACGCCTGCGGCCAGCCGCGCGAGAGCGGCCCGGAACTCGTCGTTGCTCACCCCCTCAGCATGGGGGACGGCATCGGGGCTCGGGGTGAGGGTCTTCGTCTGCGGCACACCCGCACGCTAACCGCGCCCGGTGCGGGCCCGCATCGGGCCAGGGGACCAGTCGAGACCTAGGTCTCGGGACCAAGAAGGTGCATAACGCATATATCGGCGGAGTCGGTGGTGCGCCCGAAGCCCGCGCGTACGCGCCTGCGTGAGCAGGGGGCCCGCATCGGTCGTGCGTACGGGCGCCGGGCGTGGGCCCCACGCACGGTTGCGCCGGTGGTGCGCCGGGAGGGATGGGACAGCATGGGGAACAAGCTGACGCACTTTCACGTTCTGTTGTGACATGGCTCACAGAGAGCGATATTTGTTGACCCTGTGTACCGACTGCACAGCTCACTGTGATTCAGTGGCGAGGACACTGCGATAAGTACGTCGATATGACATCTGGAGTTGCTGTCGAGGTCTCGGGGAGAGCGAGCAATGGAGGCCGAGTCGGAGCCCTACGTCCGTCTTGCGACCATGCGGCAGCTGCACCAGGCCGTCGCTGATCTCAATTCGGCGCGCAGCCTTGCCGACACACTGCAGACCGTGGCGGACGGACTCGTCACCGGTCTCGGCTACGAGCTGGGCTGTGTGAATCTCGTCCAGGCGGACGGTGAGCTCGTCGTGGCCGCTTTCGCGGGCAACAACGCCGCGGAGGCGCTGATCACCGGTCGTACCGGTTCCCGTGATGCCTGGGAGCGCCGGCTGAGCATGGGGGAGGCCTGGGAGGACCTGCGGTTCATTCCGCACACCGAGGGCTGGGTCCTCCTCGACGACGACGTGCCGCAGTGGCACACCGAGGGCCCCGAGCCCCGCTTCGCGGACGAGTGGCATCCGCTGGACCGCCTCTACGCCCCGATGTACGCCAACGGCAACGGCCGGGACCGCGGCGACCGCCGGGACCTCCTCGGCGTGCTCTCCGTGGACCGCCCGGGCAACGGCCGCCGCCCCGGCGCCTGGGGCCGCGAGGCCCTCCAGATGTACGCCTCGCAGGCCGCGATAGCGATAGGCAACGCCCGGCTCCGCGCCAACATGCAGCGCGCGCTGGTCCGTCTCGAACGCGAGCAGCAGGCGCTGCGGGCCAGCGAGGAGTCCTTCCGCCAGGCCTTCGAGTACGCCCCCAGCGGCATGGCCATCGCGGAGGTGGGCGGCGAGCAGCACGGGCGGCTGCTCCGTACCAACGACGCGCTCTGCCGACTGCTGGGGCGGCCGGCCTCGGTGCTGCGCCGCCACTCCTTCGCCGATCTGGTCCACCCCGAGGACATCGGCACCCTGCTCCGTACGTCCGCCGAGGGCGGGCGGGCCGAGCTGCGGCTCGGCCGGCGCGACGGTACGTACCTCTGGGTCTCGCTCCGCAACTCGGTGGTGGCGGACACCACGGACGGGCCGCGCTTCCTCCTCACGCACGTGGAGGACATAGAGGAGCGCAAGCGGCACGAGCTGAACCTCGCGCACCGAGCCTCGCACGACGCCCTCACCGGGCTCCCCAACAGCGCGGAGCTCCGGTCCCGGCTCAGCGAGCGGCTCTGCGAGCGCCCGCACGCCGCCGCGGCCACCGCGATCGAGGCACTGGACGCGGCGTACGGGGACGTGGAGGCCCGCGGCCACGGGTACGACCTCGATCCGGGGCTCGCGGGCATCCCCTACGACCACCACGTCCACACGGTCGCGCCGGACCCGGAGCGCGACGACGGCGCGAAGGGGCTCGCGGTCCTCTTCTGCGATCTCGACGGCTTCAAGTCGATCAACGACCGCTTCGGCCACACCACGGGCGACGCGGTGCTGATCGAGGTGGCCCGCCGTCTCAGCACCTGTGTGCGGGACGGGGACACCGTCGCCCGTCTCGGGGGTGACGAATTCGTCGTGCTCGCGGACGGGCTCGGTGCGGCGGACGCCGCCGACCTGGCGGTACGCCTGCGGAATGCGATCATTCCGCCCATCCGCGTGGACGGCAGGGCGGTCCGGGTCGGCGCGAGCTTCGGCATCGGCTGGGCGGAGTGCGGGATGAGCGTGGAAGAGGTCTTGGCCTCGGCGGACCAGCGGATGTACGTGGAGAAGCGGTCCCGGGCGAAGGTTCACCGCAGGGCCGGGTGACGTTCATCCGGCGGTCCGGTACCTGGCCCCGTACTGGGTGCGGGCAGGGGTGGAGACCTTCGCGCATTCGGCGGATGCTCCGTACGAGGTAGGCTCGCCCGGTCGGCGACGGCTGGCGACATGGTGAGGAGTGACCCAGGGATGACGGCCGGGAACAACGGCGAGAGCAAGCCCGAGGACGACGATCCGTTCGGCTACCTGTACGAGGACGGGCAGGCGGCGGGCGCCCAGCCGCCCGGCGGTGGCGGCTACGGCTACCCCGGACCGGCGGCTCAGCGTGGTGTCCCCCGGACCTCCTACAACCAGGTGCGGGCCGTCGGCGAGCGTCAGTACGGGCAGGTCCCGCCGCAGCAGGCGTACGGCCAGCCGCCGCAGCCCTACGGTCAGCAGCCCCCGCAGCAGTACGGCCAGCAGCCGCAGCAGCCCTACGGCCAGCAGCAGTACGGCCGGCCCACCGCGCAGTACGCGGCCCCCGAGACCTACCCCGGCGGCGCCGGCGCCGTGACGGCGTCCGGTTCGGTCGGGCACGGCGGCTCCGGGCGGGGCGGCAACGGCGGAAACACGGGCCGTGGCGGCCCCAACACGAAGGCCATCCTCGCCGGTGCGATCGTCGTCGTCGCGGTCGTGCTGATCGGCATCGCCGTCGCCCTGACCACGGGTGACGGCAATGACAAGGACAACAAGAAGAACCAGGCCTCGTCCTCGGCGGCGCCCAGCGGCGACACTGACAAGTCGGCCTCGCCGGAGCCCACCACCTCGGACGAGCCGGTCGAGCTGCCGAAGCAGGACGCGGCGGCGCTCACCCTCGGTGGCACGGCCACCCTGGACAACACCGTTCCGGGTGCGAAGAGCGCCAGCGGCAAGTACATCAGCCTCAACGAGGTCGGCCGTTCGGCCACCTGGACGGTCGACGTGCCGAAGGCCGGTCCGTACACCCTGTACGTGACCTACGGCGTGCCCGGCAAGGACGCCAAGACGACCCTGACGGTCAACACCGAGGCGCCGCGCTCCATCAACATGAAGAACTACGCGCAGGCGGCGGAGGGCGACGCGGCGAAGGGGTGGACGAACACCTACGCCTACGTCAACCTCACCAAGGGATCCAACACCCTGAAGCTCTCGTGCGAGGTCGGCGACCAGTGCGATGCCAACCTGGACCAGCTCTCGCTGAAGGCCGGGCAGCAGCAGTAGGGATCGCCGGAGCCGCCGCGGCGCCGGTGGGTCAGAGCACCGGCGCGAGCGGTACGACGGTGACGCGGGGCAGCAGCTCCGCGTAGGCGTCCGCGTCGAACTCCCCGGCCGCCGGGGCCAGTACGGTCGCGGCGGACAGCGCCACCGCGCGGGCCAGCCGCTCCGGCCAGGCCAGCCCCTCGGCGAGCCCGGACAGCAGCCCGGCCACCGCCGAGTCGCCCGCCCCCGTCGGGTTTCCCCGTACGACGGACGGCGGCACGGCGCGCCAGGTCCCGTCATCGGTGGCGGCGACCAGGCCCTCCGCGCCCAGCGAGGCGACCACCGAGCGGGCCCCGCGGCGGCGGGCGTCGCGGGCGGCGCGCAGGGGTTCCCGGGAGCCGGTGAGGCGGGCGAGTTCGTCGGCGTTCGGCTTGGCGAAGTCGGGTCGGGCGGCCATCCCCCGGCGCAGCGGTTCCCCTCCGGTGTCCAGCAGCACGGGTATCCCGGCGGCGCGGGCGCGGCGGACGAGTTCCGCGTAGGCGCCGACGTGGATGCCCGGCGGCAGGCTGCCGCAGAGCGCCACGACCGTGGCACCGGCGAGCAGCTCCTCGTACGTGTGCAGCAGGGCGGCCCACTCGGCGGGTCCGACCTCGGGGCCGGGTTCGTCGAGCCGGGTTGTGCGGCCGGTGGAGCGTTCGACGACGGTCACGGTGCGGCGGGTGTCGCCTGCGACGGGGACGAGCGCGTCCTCCGGGCCCAGCGGGGCGAGCAGTTCGCGCACCAGTGCTCCGGTGCGGCCTCCGGCGAATCCCGTGACGACCGTGCGGTGTCCGAGCGCGGCGAGCACCCGGGCGACGTTGACGCCCTTGCCGCCGGGCCGTTCGACCACGTCGCTCACCCGGTGGCTGCCGTGCGGGACGAGATCCGCGACGGTGTAGGTCACGTCGAGTGCGGTGTTCAGCGTGACGGTCAGGATCACCTGGACTCGCCCCCCGGTCCTTCTCTCTCGTTCGCCGGGCCGCTTGCCGGTCCCGCGTACTGGAATATGGCGTTCCGGCGGCAGGATGTGCCGTGCCGAGGGAGCGTCATGCCCGTGATCATGCCAAAGACACGGCAGCGGGCCCAGAGGGTGTCCGGAGGGCGAGCAGCGGGCGCCCACCACCTCGCAGGCGAAGGAAGCCGCCCGGGAAGGAAGCCGCCCGGGAGGGCGTACGGGAAGGGGGCCGCCGCGCGGGCGGGTTCGGATCGTCCCGGCCCCACGCCCCGGCCTCGCCTCCCGGCCCAGCTCAGAGCCGCAGGTGCATGATGTGCAGCCCGACATACCCGTCCTCCGGGTGCCGGAAGCCCTCCGGCAGGGTGCCTATGACCTCGAATCCCAGCGATTCGTAGAGCTTCACCGCGTGGACGTTCGTCTCCACCACCGCGTTGAACTGCATGGCGCGGTAACCCTGTTCGCGTGCCCAGTCCACGGTGTACGTGCACAGCGCCCGTCCCACGCCCTGCCCGGAGTGCGCCGGGTCGACCATGTAGCTGGCGCTCGCGATGTGCGAGCCGTTGCCCTGGTGGTTGCGGTTCATCTTCGCGGTGCCCAGGACGGCCCCCGAACCGTCCACGGCGACGACCGTGCGGCTCGGGTGGTTCAGCAACCACCAGTCACGGCCCTGGTCCTGGTCGAGGTCGGAGGGGTAGGTGAAGGTCTCGCCGGCGGCGACGATCGAATGGAAGAAGGGCCAGATGGCAGGCCAGTCCTCCGCGGTGGCTTCCCTGATCAGCATGTGGACAGCGTGACCCACGGGAGCCGCGGCGACAATGCCCTTTCGCGAGGGGCGATTTCCGGTCATACAAGTAGGCTTGGGGGTTTCCTTCCCCCAAGCCCTCCTGTTCGGGCCCCGGTTCAGGCCCCCTTGGGCTCGACGATCCACTCGCCCTTGCGCATGACGCCCTTGAGGGCGAACGCCTCGTCCAGGACCACCAGGTCGGCGTCCTTGCCGGTCTCCAGCGAGCCGATCCGGTCGTACAGGCCCAGCAGACGGGCGGGGTTGACCGAGATGGACCGGACGACGTCCTCGACCGGGATGCGGTCGATGGTCACGGCCCGCCGGAACGCGGTGTCCAGGGTGAGCGTGGACCCGGCGATCGAGCCGCCCTCCACCAGCCGGGCGACGCCGTCCTTGACCTCGACCGCGAGCGGGCCGAGCTGGTACTGGCCGTCGCCGAAGCCGGCCGCGTCCATGGCGTCGGTGATCAGGGCGACCCGGGCGGCGCCCGCGTGGTGGTAGGCCATCTCCAGGGCCGCCGGGTGCAGATGGGTGCCGTCGTTGATCAGCTCGACGGTGATCCGCTCGTCCTCCAGCAGCGCCGCGATCGGGCCCGGGGTGCGGTGGCCGAGGGCGGGCATCGCGTTGTAGAGGTGGGTCGCGACGGTGGCGCCCGCGTCGATCGCTTCGACGGTCTGCTCGTAGGTGGCGTCGGTGTGGCCGATCGCCGCGATGACGCCCTGCTCGGCGAGGAGCCGTACCGAGTCGAGCCCGCCGGGGAGTTCGGTGGCGAGCGTCATCATCTTCGCCGTGCCGCGCGCGGCCTTCAACAGGGCGCCGACGGCGGCCGGGTCGGGAGCGCGGAGGAGGGACTCGCTGTGCGCGCCCTTGCGGCAGGGCGAGATGAACGGTCCTTCGAAGTGGATGCCCGCGATCTCGCCCTGTTCGACCAGCTCGGAGAGGACCCCGGCCCAGCTGCCGAGGAAGTCCAGGCTGTCGGTCACGGTGGAGGCGACGACCGTGGTGGTGCCGTGCTCGCGGTGTGTCCGTACGCCCGTCAGCACCTGGTCCACCGAACCGGCGGTGAAGGACGCGCCGCCGCCACCGTGGTTGTGCATGTCCACGAAGCCGGGGACGATCCAGTGCCCGGTCAGGTCGAGGGTCCTGGCGTCCTCGGGGGCCCCGTCGGCGATCCGCGCGCCCTCGACGGCCAACCGGCCGCTCTCCTCGGTGCCGCTCGGCCGAACGACCCGGGCACCGGTGAGAACTGTGCTGTCTGCGCGTCCGGCCATCAGACGGATACCTCCGTGGCGAGTAGATCCCAGGCGAGCAGCCCCGCGCCCAGGCATCCGGCGGTGTCCCCGAGGGCCGCCGGAACGATGTGGGGCAGTGTCTGGAACGTGATGCGTTCCTCGACGGCCGCACGCAGTGGTGTGAACAAGGTTTCCCCCGCCTCGGCGAGACCGCCACCGATGATGAGTGTGCGCGGGTCCAGCAGGGTGATCGCGGTGACCAGCCCGGCGGCCAAGGCGTCGAGGGCGTCCGCCCAGACGCGCAGGGCGGTGGGATCGCCCGCGTCGACGGCCCGCGCGCAGTCCGCCGCGTCCTGCGCGGGGTCGCCGCAGGCGGCGGCCCAGGCACGGCTGACGGCGGCGGCGGACGCGAGCGTCTCCAGGCAGCCGCGCTGACCGCAGCCGCACTCCGGGCCGTCCGGCCGGACCACGACGTGCCCGATCTCGCCGGCGCTGCCGTGCGCGCCGGCCTCGACGACCCCGTCGATGCCGATGGCCCCGGCTATGCCGGTGCCGAGGGCGACGAAGAGGAAGCGGTCGGCGCCGCGTCCGGCCCCGCCGCGGCCCTCGGCCAGCCCTCCGGTACGGACGTCGTGGCCGAGCGCGACGGGGATGGAGCCGAGCCGTTCGCCGAGCAGGTCGCGCAGGGGCAGGTCGCGCCAGCCGAGGTTGGCGGCGTAGACCGCGATGCCCCGGTCGGTGTCGACGATGCCCGGAACGGCCACCCCGGCCGCCACCGCGGCCTCGCCGAAGTGCTTCTCGCCGTACGCGCGCAGCTCGGCGGCGAACCCGAGGATGGTTTCGACCACCGCCTCCGGGCCGCGCTCGCGTCCGGTGGCCCGTCGCTCCTCGTGCAGGAGGGTGCCGTCGGCTCCGACCAGCGCGGCCTTCATTCCCGTGCCGCCCACATCGAGGGCGATGACATGTCTCACGAGGGACAGTTTCGCCCTCCGGCCTCAAAAGGTCTAGTCCACTATTCCGCTTTGTATCGTGTGCATACAAAAGTCCGCGGGCGGTGGGGCGCGCCGGTGGCGCTGTCCGGGGCGCGCGTTAGGTTGGTGGGCATGACCGCCCCCGAGCACGGAAACGGAACCCCTGGCTCCCCCGAACCGGACGCGACCAGCGACGACGGGGGCGCGTCCACCGGAGAGAGCACGAGCGCGTCCACCGGAGCGAACGCGAGCGCGCACACCGGAGCGAACGCGAGCACCGGCGCGCTCTCCGACCGCGACCGCGCGCTGCTGGCTCTGGAGCGGCGGTCCTGGTCGGGCCCCGGCGCGAAGGAACGCGCCATCCGCGAGGAGCTGGGCCTCTCGCCGGTCCGGTACTACCAGCTGGTGAACGCCCTCATCGAGGACCGCCGCGCCCTGGAGGCGGACCCCGTCACGGTCAACCGCCTGCGCCGCCTGCGGGACGCCAAGCGGAACCGGCGCTGAGGCCGGGCGCCCGAGCTCCCGGCTCACCCGCACGAGCGACCCGCGCGCGGTGCGCGTGAGGGCGGGCTCGTATTCATGTACTACGGACGGGGCCAGGGCCGTCCCGAGAGCCGCTCGATGTCGGTGTTGAACCGCTTGAGGTAGGCGGCGAACCTCTCCACGTCGTCCGCGGACCACTTCTCCAGCACCAGCCCGAGCCCGCTCGCGTTCTTCTCGCGCTCCACGTCGAGCCGCTGCGCGCCCTCCGGCGTGATCCGGAACTTGCGGGCCATGCCCCCCGACGGGTCCGGGATGCGCTCCACCAGACCGGCCTGCATCGCGGCGGCGGTCTGCCGGTTGAGGGTGGACGAGTCGAGCCCGAAGGCGTCGCTCAGCTCCTTGATGGACATCGGCCCCTGTACGCGGATGCGGCTGAGCAGGACGTAGGCGCTCCGCTCCAGCACGTCGTCCTTGCGCCGCCCGTTGGCGGTGCGGAGGAAGATGTGGCGGCTGAGCAGCATCTGCTCGTACTCGACCTGCTGGATGGGGTCGTCCATGCTCGTGCTCCTTGCTGCTGTCCCACGCACCCTCCGTCCGAGCCTACGGGGCGGGGGCCGGACCCCGTCCGGGCGTGCGGGGATGCGGGGGGTGCGGTCTCGGCAGGCCCGACCGTCCCCCGCTAGGGTCGGACCATGGGCAGCCACCTGGACCACGTGCCGACTCCGACCACCGACGCGGGCCGCGAAGGACTCGCCGCGCTGCTGGCCCGTCCGGGCCGGGCGGTGGTGGCGCTCGACTTCGACGGCACCCTCGCCGACATCGTGCCCGACCCCGAGCAGGCCCGGGCCCACGCCGACGTGCTGCCGGCGCTCGCCGCGCTCGCGCCGAAGATCGCGTCCGTGGTCGTGATCACCGGCCGCCCCGCCGCCGTCGCGGTCGCGCACGGCGGGTTCGCGGGGGTCCCCGGCCTGGAGCACCTGGTGGTGCTCGGCCATTACGGCGCCGAGCGCTGGGACGCCGTCTCCGGCGAGGTGGCCGCCCCGCCGCCGCACCCCGGTCTCGCCGCCGTCCGCGCGGAGCTGCCCGCCCTGCTCGACGGGCCCGAGGTGCTGAAGGGCGCCTGGGTGGAGGAGAAGGGGCAGGCCGTCGCCGTCCACACCCGCCGCGCCACCGACCCGCAGGCCGCCTTCGAGCTGCTGAGCGAGCCCCTCGGCCGGCTCGCCGCGCGCCACGGGCTGATCGTCGAGCCGGGCCGCCAGGTCCTGGAGCTGCGCCCGCCCGGGGTCGACAAGGGCGTCGCGCTCACCGAGTACGCGGCCGAGGTGGGGGCCGGGTCGCTGCTCTACGCGGGCGACGACCTCGGCGACATCGCGGCCTTCGCGGCCGTGGAGAAGCTGCGTTCGGGCGGACCGGACCGGGTGCCGGGCCTGCTGGTGTGCAGCGGCGGCACCGAGGTGCCCGAGCTGGCCTCCCGCGCCGACCTGATCGTGCCGGGCCCGGCCCAGGTCGCGGCGCTGCTGGCGGCCGTGGCCGAGAACGTCTGAGACCGGCGGCCGCCCCGGGCCAGTGGGGGTCTCACCCCTCCCGCAGCGCCTCCAGCTGCTGGAGGAACCACGCCTGCGGCGGCAGCGCGGTCGCGGCCTCCGCGAGGCGCGCCGACCGCTCGGCGCGCTCCGCGTCGTCCATGGTCAGCGCCTCGTGCAGGGCTTCTGCCGTGGCGCTCACGTCGTACGGGTTCACCACCAGCGCGTCGGCGCCCAGCTCCTCGTACGCCCCGGCCTCGCGGGAGAGCACCAGGGCGACCCCGTGGTCCGAGACGACGGGGACCTCCTTGGCGACGAGGTTCATGCCGTCCCGGATGGGGTTGACCAGCGCCACGTCGGCGAGCCGGTAGGCGGCCAGCGAGCGGGCGAAGTCGTCCTTCACGTGCAGGACGACCGGGGTCCAGGTATCGGTGCCGTACGTCTTGTTGATCTCGTCGGCCAGCTCCTGGACGGCCGTCGTGTACTCGCGGTAGACCGCCAGGTCCTGGCGGGACGGGTAGGCGAAGGCGACGTGGACGACGCGTTCGCGCCACTCGGGGTGGTTGTCGAGGAGGGTGCGGTAGGCGTGCAGCCCGCGCACGATGTTCTTGGACAGCTCGGTCCGGTCGACCCGGACGATCGTCTTCCGGCTGCCGTCGCCGCCGATCTGCTCGCGCAGCGCGGCCATCCGCTCGTCCACGTCCGGCTCGTGCGAGCGGGCGATCAGGAAGTCGCCGTCCGCGCCGAGCCCGTGCACGCCGATGCGGGTGCCGCTGGTGCCGCCGAGGATCTCGGTGCAGCAGCCGATGAACGCGTCCGCCCAGCGGCGGGTGAGGAAGGCAGCCCGGTCGGCGCCGAGGATGCCGCGCAGCAACTGCTCGCCGATGTCGTCGGGGAGCAGCCGGAAGTAGTCCACCGGCGCCCACGGGGTGTGCGAGAAGTGGCCGATGCGCAGGTCGGCGCGGAGTTCGCGGAGCATCCCGGGGACCAGTGCGAGGTGGTAGTCCTGCACCAGCACGGCGGCGCCCTCGCCCGCCTCCTCGGCCAGCGCCTCGGCGAAGGCCCGGTTGTACGTCTCGTACGCGGCCCACTGGCGCCGGAACTCGTCGTCGAAGACCGGCTCGACGGGGGTCTGGTAGAGCAGGTGGTGGACGAACCAGAGCACGGAGTTGGCGATGCCGTTGTACGCGTCGGCGTGCACGGAGGCGTCGATGTCGAGCATCCGGACGCCCTCTTCGCCGACCCCGCGCCGGACCGCCTCGCGGTCGCCGTCGCCGAGTGCGGCGCAGACCCACACCTTGTCGTCGACGGCGCTCAGCCCGGAGACCAGCCCGCCTCCGCCGCGGCGTGCGTCGAGGGAACCGTCTTCGTTCAGCGTGTACGAAACGGGGCCGCGGTTGGACGCGACGAGAACCTGGGCGGCGTGCTCGGAGACCATGTAGCGGAACCTAGCCCGATACGTAACCCCCCAAACGTGTTCGAGGCCGGGCAGGGCCGGGCGGCGCGTCCCGCCACCGAACACGGCCCGGAGCCGGGGCCGGGTCAGGCGGCGCGTCTCGCCGTGTACTCGGGGATCTCCCGGACCGGCGGCCGTTCCTCGGTGTCCACCGCGTAGGTGCGTGGCCGGAAACCGTTCTCGTCGCGTTCGAACTGGGTGAGCACCGGGCGCACCAGGTGTCCTCGGGAGAGCCGCAGCTGCGCGGTCCGGTAGATCGCGGCGGCCATCCGTCCCAGCGCCTGCCCGTCCTGGTGGCGGTGGCGGCGGACCCCGACGTCCACCTGGGCCAGGGCGTCGAGCCCCACGGTGTGCAGCGCGTCCACCAGGAGTCCCAGCTCCACGCCGTACCCGACGGGGAACGCGAGCTGTTCCAGGAGTCG
Organism: Streptomyces sp. NPDC001770; assembly: GCF_053596135.1. Taxonomy (NCBI): domain Bacteria; kingdom Bacillati; phylum Actinomycetota; class Actinomycetes; order Kitasatosporales; family Streptomycetaceae; genus Streptomyces; species Streptomyces sp. NPDC001770. Next base: position 109,543 of record NZ_JBSFFN010000001.1, read on the forward strand.
GCGGCGGACCGCGTACTCGCCGCCCAGTGGCTGGACGAAGCCGGCCAGTTTCGGCCAGTGCAGATTGAGCAGTGGGCGGGCGACCAGTTCGGTGACGCGGCCGCCCTGTGCGGGGGGACCGGCGGGGTCGTGGCCCTCCGCCGTCTCCAGCGGCCGGTCGTACATCGCCTTGACGAACTGGATGCCCGGGTCGGTGAGCAGCGGGCCGATGATGCCGGAGACGAAATCGGCGGAGAAGTCCTTGAGGTCGGCGTCGACGAAGCAGACGATCTCGCCGCTGGTCACGAAGAGCGACCGCCAGAGCACCTCGCCCTTGCCGGGGACGGCGGGTATCCGGGGGAGTATCTCGTCGCGGTGCACCACCCGGGCTCCGGCGGCGCGGGCGACGGCGGAGGTGGCGTCGGTGGAGCCGGAGTCGATCACCACGAGTTCGTCGACGAGCGGGACCTTCTCCATCAGCTCGCGCCGGATGGTCCGCACGATGGCACCGACCGTCGCCTCCTCGTTCAGCGCCGGCAGCACGACGCTCACGGAGGAGCCCCGCGGGTTCCGGTTCCTGGCGGCCAGGAGGCGGTCCAGCGGGCGGTCGGAGGCTGCCCAGGAACGGCGGTTCAGCCAGCTGTCGACCTCTTCCAGCACGGGCGATACTCCCTGTATGTGATCCATCTCGCGGTTCGGACGACTACCTCAACCGTCGGGTGCTTCGGTTACAGTCTTGAACAACGCTCACTGCCTTCGCATCTCGGGGTCGGAGGGCGGACAAACGCCTGGATCGCACGGTCCAGTGCCATAGCGCTCATCCAGAGGGACTGAGGGAACGGCCCGTTGAAGTCCCGGCAACCCTCCCGCCGGCCGCGAGGCCACGGTGGGGAAGGTGCCAATTCCGTCTTGCGGCGAAATGCGTCGCAAGGAAGATGAGGAGAAAGGGCCTCCGCCATCATGGCTGTTCAGACCGTTTCAGCGAGTTCCGGCACTTCCGTGGACCTCGGTCCCGCCACCGCGCTTTCCTGCCGCGAGTGCGGCGAACGCTTCGAACTCGGTCCCATTTTCGCCTGCGCGTCCTGTTTCGGGCCGCTCGAAGTGGCGTACGACCTGCCGAGCGGCTCCCCCGAAGAGCTGAAGAAGCGCATCGAGGCCGGCCCGAACAACATCTGGCGCTACGCGCCGCTGCTGCCGGTGCCCGCCGATGTCGCCGACAAGCCCAACATCAACCCCGGTTTCACCAAGCTGGTCAAGGCCGACAACCTCGCCCGTGAGCTGGGCGTCACCGGCGCCCTGTACGTCAAGGACGACTCCGGCAACCCGACGCACTCCTTCAAGGACCGCGTCGTCGCGATCGCCGTCGAGGCCGCCCGCGCCTTCGGTTTCACCACCCTCTCCTGCTCCTCCACCGGCAACCTCGCCGGCGCGGTCGGTGCCGCCGCCGCGCGGGCCGGCTTCCGCTCCTGCGTGTTCATCCCGCACGACCTGGAGGAGGGCAAGGTCGTCATGGCCGCGGTGTACGGCGGCGAACTCGTCGGCATCGACGGCAACTACGACGACGTGAACCGCTTCTGCTCCGAGCTCATCGGCGACCCGCTGGGTGAGGGCTGGGGCTTCGTCAACGTCAACCTCCGTCCGTACTACGGCGAGGGCTCGAAGACGCTCGCGTACGAGATCTGCGAGCAGCTCGGCTGGCAGCTCCCGGACCAGCTGGTCATCCCGATCGCGTCCGGCTCGCAGCTCACCAAGATCGACAAGGGGCTCCAGGAGCTGATCAAGCTCGGTCTCGTCGAGGACAAGCCGTACAAGATCTTCGGTGCCCAGGCCGAGGGCTGCTCCCCGGTCTCCACCGCCTTCAAGGCCGGCCACGACGTGGTCCGCCCGCAGAAGCCGAACACGATCGCCAAGTCGCTCGCGATCGGCAACCCGGCCGACGGCCCGTACGTCCTGGACATCGCCCGCCGCACCGGCGGTGCGGTGGAGGACGTCGACGACGAGCAGGTCGTCGACGCGATCAAGCTGCTCGCCCGCACCGAGGGCATCTTCGCGGAGACCGCCGGCGGCGTGACCGTCGGCGTGACGCGGAAGCTGATCGAGGCCGGCCTGCTCGACCCCTCCCTGACCACCGTCGTCCTGAACACCGGCGACGGCCTGAAGACCCTGGACGCCGTCTCCCCGACGACCGGCCTGACGGCGACCATCCGCCCGAGCCTGGACGCGTTCCGCGACGCGGGCCTCGCAGCCCACTGACCACCCGAGAACCGAGGAAGGCAATCCCCATGAGCGTCAAGGTCCGCATCCCCACCATCCTGCGCACGTACACCGGCGGCCAGGCCGAGGTCTCGGCCGAGGGCACCGTCCTCTCCGAGGTCATCGAGTCCCTGGAGAAGGACCACCCGGGCATCGCCGCGCGCGTCCTGGACGACCAGGGCAAGCTGCGCCGCTTCGTCAACGTGTACGTCAACGACGACGACGTCCGCTTCGAGGGCGGCCTCCAGGCGGCCACGCCGGACGGCGCCGGTGTCTCGATCATCCCCGCCGTCGCCGGCGGCTGCTGACCCGACGGCCGGTCCAGGACCCCGCCGGGCGGCGGGGTCCCCGACAGCCCTTCCGCAGCGAACCGTTGCCCCCTTCGCGTACGACGCGGAGGGGGCAATTCCGTAGGGTTGAGCGCGGTACAGTTGGGGAAGCCCCCTCCGCCGCCCGTATCGGGCGGGTGCGAGATCGCGCCGACGCGCGACAAGATGCAGCCAAAGTCCGGAAGCCCTCTGTGCCATAAGTGGCCTTTGTCTGGCCCGACTTGCCCAAAATTCTCAACAAATCCTCATGTTCGGGCGTTCCGCCGCGACCAGAATTCTCGTCCGATTGACCTGTTGCAGAGGGCAGTTGGGCAGATACATTCGGCCGCGGTCGACGCGTTCCGGCGCACGCACCCTCTCCTGTCGGAGGGTGAGTTCTGACCCGGGCCCGCGAAGTGCGGTCCTGTGCAGGGGCCAGAAATAGGGGAGTTAGGCATGGCTCAGGGCACCGTCAAGTGGTTCAACGCGGAGAAGGGGTACGGCTTCATCGCGGTCGACGGTGGTGCGGATGTTTTCGTCCACTACAGCGCGATCCAGATGGACGGGTACCGCACCCTCGAAGAGGGTCAGCGAGTTGAATTCGAGATCTCGCAGGGCCAGAAGGGGCCGCAGGCGGACATGGTCAAGCTCGCCGTGGGCTGAGATCGGACGCGGTCGGCAACGACACTTCTCACGCACGCAGGGCCCGTCCCCGTCAGGGGGACGGGCCCTGCGTGCGTTCGCGTTTCGCGGGCCAGGAAGGGCCTCTTGGGGCCCGGGAGCGGTCCGGAGGCCGCCTGCGGAGTGCCGCGGTTTGTCCGGAGCTTGTCCCCAGGACGAGGAGGACGCTTGCACTCGCAGGGGTCGAGTGCTAATCATTGGCGTTAGCACTCTCCAGGTGAGAGTGACAGAAACTTGGACCGGGCCGGTGAGGCCCGCAGGCGCGGCGGGGCAAGGAACCGCCGGGCACGCAGGCCGTCCGTCGCGGGCGCCTCTCGGTCCGGAGCAATCCACCCCTGTCCGGGAGGACCACTTCACATGGCCAAGATCATCGCGTTCGACGAGGAGGCACGGCGCGGTCTCGAGCGCGGGATGAACCAGCTCGCCGACGCCGTCAAGGTCACCCTCGGCCCCAAGGGCCGTAACGTCGTCCTCGAGAAGAAGTGGGGCGCGCCCACGATCACCAACGATGGTGTTTCCATCGCCAAGGAGATCGAGCTCGAGGACCCGTACGAGAAGATCGGTGCGGAGCTGGTCAAGGAGGTCGCCAAGAAGACGGACGACGTCGCCGGCGACGGTACGACCACCGCCACCGTTCTCGCCCAGGCGCTCGTCCGCGAGGGTCTGCGCAACGTCGCCGCCGGTGCCAACCCGATGGCCCTCAAGCGGGGCATCGAGAAGGCCGTCGAGGCCGTCTCCGCCGCTCTGCTGGAGCAGGCCAAGGACGTGGAGACCAAGGAGCAGATCGCTTCGACCGCCTCCATCTCCGCCGCCGACACCGAGATCGGCGCCAAGATCGCCGAGGCGATGGACAAGGTCGGCAAGGAAGGCGTCATCACCGTCGAGGAGTCCCAGACCTTCGGTCTGGAGCTGGAACTCACCGAGGGTATGCGCTTCGACAAGGGCTACATCTCGGCGTACTTCGCGACCGACATGGAGCGTATGGAGACGTCCTTCGACGACCCGTACATCCTCATCGTCAACTCGAAGATCTCCAACGTGAAGGACCTCCTTCCGCTGCTGGAGAAGGTCATGCAGTCGGGCAAGCCGCTGCTGATCATCGCCGAGGACGTCGAGGGCGAGGCCCTGTCGACCCTGGTCGTCAACAAGATCCGTGGCACCTTCAAGTCCGTCGCCGTCAAGGCCCCGGGCTTCGGTGACCGCCGCAAGGCCATGCTCGGTGACATCGCCATCCTCACCGGTGGCACCGTCATCTCCGAGGAGGTCGGCCTCAAGCTGGAGAACGCGGGTCTCGACCTGCTGGGCTCCGCGCGCAAGGTCGTCATCACCAAGGACGAGACGACGATCGTCGACGGCGCCGGTGAGAGCGACCAGGTCCAGGGTCGCGTCAACCAGATCCGTGCCGAGATCGAGAACTCCGACTCGGACTACGACCGCGAGAAGCTCCAGGAGCGTCTGGCGAAGCTGGCCGGCGGCGTGGCCGTCATCAAGGCCGGTGCCGCCACCGAGGTCGAGCTCAAGGAGCGCAAGCACCGCATCGAGGACGCGGTGCGCAACGCCAAGGCCGCCGTCGAGGAGGGCATCGTCGCCGGTGGTGGCGTGGCTCTGCTCCAGGCGTCCGCCGTCTTCGAGAAGCTCGACCTGACGGGCGACGAGGCCACCGGCGCCAACGCCGTCAAGCTCGCGCTCGAGGCCCCGCTCAAGCAGATCGCCGTCAACGGTGGTCTCGAGGGTGGCGTCGTCGTGGAGAAGGTCCGCAACCTGCCGATCGGTCACGGCCTCAACGCCGCGACCGGCGAGTACGTCGACATGATCGCCGAGGGCATTCTCGACCCGGCGAAGGTCACGCGCTCCGCTCTGCAGAACGCCGCCTCCATCGCCGCGCTCTTCCTCACCACCGAGGCCGTCATCGCCGACAAGCCCGAGAAGGCCGGCGCGGCCGCCCCGGGTGGCATGCCGGGCGGTGACATGGACTTCTGATCCCCTTCAGGGATCGGTGGTTCCACCCCCGCAGCGTCCAGCTGTGGCTTCGGCCCCCAGGATTCGTCCTGGGGGCCGAAGTGTTTCTCCGGGCGCCCTCGGCGAGGTCGGGCCGGGCGGTGGGCCTCGATGGTGTCCCGCCGGCAGGGGCTGCCCCGCGGCGACTCCAGTCCCGCGGGGCTCCCGGCGGGTGCCTACTCCGCGTCCAGCGCCGACAGGTGGCGGGTGAAGTCGTCCACGAGGCGCCCCAGCAGCCGCCCCAGCTCCCGCCGGTCCCGGTCGGGCCAGTCGGCGAGCGCTCCGCCGAACCAGCCGAGGATGGTCCGCATGTAGCGTTCGGCGCCCGCCGCGCCTTCCGGCGTCGGCTCGATGAGCCGGGCGCGCTGGTCGTCGGGGTCGGTGACACGGCGGACCAGGCCGCGCTTCTCCAGCCCGTTGACCTGCCGCGTGACGTGCGGCCCGACCACCTGCATGCGCGCCGCGATCTCGCCGATGCGCAGCGGGGTCCCGGCCATGTGCAGGGTGACCAGGACGGACATCGACGGCCGTTCCAGGGCGAGTCCGGCGGTCTCCATGGCGTGCTCGGGCAGCCGCCCCTTGTTGAGCGTGTTGCTGAGCTGAGCCATGCGCGGGAGCATCTCGGCCACGAGGTCGAACGCCGCGTCGGAACCGCCTTCGGGGTCGTCGCGGTCTGCCGCGTGCGGCTCCTGGGCGCTCATGCCACTCCTTTAAATACCTAAGTTAGGTATATGGTTGGGTCCGCGGCATCGCTTCACGGGCTTCTCGCGCCCGCCAAAAGGATACCTAAGTTACGTAGATGGTGAGAGTCTGCGTGCCTGTCGAGAGGGGACACCTCATGACCAGCACCTACGGTACGGAATCCGGTCGCGGTACGGCCGCCGGTACGGGCACCACCGCGCCCCGCACGCGCAGCGTCCTGATCTCCGGCGCCAGCATCGCGGGCCCCGCGCTGGCGTACTGGCTCCATCGGTACGGCTTCGCGGTCACGGTGGTCGAGAAGGCGGACGCGGTACGCGGCGGCGGCTACCCCATCGACATCCGGGGCACCGCCCTCCAGGTCGTGGAGCGGATGGGACTGCTGCCCCGGCTGTGGGACGCGCACGTGGACAGCCGGCAGGTGTCGTTCCTGGACCCGGACGGTTCGGTACGGGCCGCGCTCCGGCCGGAGACGATGACCGGCGGGGTGGACGGCCGGGACGTGGAGGTGCGCCGGGGCGATCTGGCCGACCTCCTGTACGGCCTCGTCCGCGAGGACGTCGAGTTCCTCTTCGGCGACTCGATCGCGACGCTGGACGACCGGGGCGACGGGCCCGAGGGGGGCGTGGACGTGGTGTTCCGCGGCGGAGCCCGGCGCACGTTCGACCTGGTCGTGGGGGCGGACGGCATCCACTCGCACACCCGGGGACTGGTGATGGGGCCCGAGGAGCGGTACCACCGCTCCCTCGGCCAGAGCTTCGCCGGCTTCACCCTGCCCAACGACTTCGGCCTCAGCCACGAGGGCGTCATCCGCAACACCCCGGGCAAGGGTGCGGTCCTGTACGCCGTGGAGGAGTCCGAGGACCTGCACGGCTTCCTGGTGTTCGCCTCCGACCTGGCGCCGAGGACCGTACCGGCGGCGGCGTTCCGCGACCCTGCCGCCCAGCGCGAGCTCGTCGCCGCCGTCTTCGCCGACGAGGGCTGGGAGGTTCCGCGCATGGTCGCCGCGATGCGCGAGGCGGACGACCTCTTCTTCGACGTGGCCGGGCAGATCCACCTGCCGTCCTGGTCCACGGGCCGGGTCGCGCTCGTCGGCGACGCCGCGTACGCCCCGTCGTTCTTCTCCGGGCAGGGATCGAGCATCGCGCTGATCGGTGCGTACGTCCTCGCCGGTGAGCTCGCCGTGCGGGAGGACCACACGGCCGCGTTCGCCGCGTACGAGAGCGGGCTGCGGGAGTTCGTGGAGGCCAACCAGGCCCTCGCGCACAGCGGACTCGCCGTCCTCGCGCCGCGTACGGCCGAGGCTCTCGAAGCGCGCAACAAGGCCCTGGCCGAGCCGACGTTCGCCTCCGGCGAGGAGGGGCGGAGCATCAACGCGGCGCTGGAGCTGCGCGACTACGCGGTGGGTGCCCGTGCCTGTGCCCGTGGTCGTGCGGGTGATCCGGTCGGCTCCGCCTGATCCGCCTGAGTCGCCTGATCCGTCTGATCGGGACGGCCGGAGCGTCGTACCCGCTGTCGGTGGAGTTCGTTGGACACGGGAAGAGCCGGGCACCACGCTGGGAAGGGCCGTGGGAGAGGCCCGGGCCAGGCTCCGGTCGGACTTGAGGAAGAAACTCTGCCCGGTGATGTCGAGAACCCGGGGCCGGCTCCGTCCCCGTAGTGAAAGCGACGAACGCGGCCGCGAGCGAACACGGTCGCCGCAGCGAGGAGAGACACCATGGCCAAGTACCTGATGCTCAAGCACTACCGCGGCGCCCCGGCACCGGCCAACGACGTGCCGATGGACAAGTGGACCCCGGAGGAGATCTCGGCCCACATCCAGTACATGAACGACTTCGCGGCCCGGCTGGAGAAGACCGGCGAGTACATCGACGGCCAGGCGCTCGCCCCCGAGGGAACGTGGGTCAGGTATGACGGTGAGGGCCGCCCGCCGGTCACCGACGGCCCGTTCGCCGAGACCAAGGACCTCATCGCGGGGTGGATGGTGATTGACGTCGACAGTTACGAGCGCGCCGTCGAGCTGGCCGGGGAGCTGTCGGCCGCCCCCGGCGCGGGCGGCGCGCCGATCCACGAGTGGCTGGAGCTGCGCCCCTTCATGGGCTCGCACCACCCCACCATCACGGAGTGACCTCACCGATGGGCGAGGCGGTGGACGAGGCGGCGAGCGGGGCGTCCGGCGGGGGGACCGGCGGCGCGTCCGGGACGACCGGTGGCGTGTCCGGGGCGACCGGGGCGACCGGGGCGACCGGCGGCGCGTCCTGGGCTACCGGCGGCGCGTCCGGGACGGCCGGCGGGGCGTCCGGCACGGCGTTGGACGAGGCTCTGCTCAGGAGCCTCACGCCGGGCGTGCTCGCCGTCCTCGTCCGCCGCGGAGCCGATTTCGCGGCGGCCGAGGACGCGGTGCAGGAAGCGCTGCTCCAGGCGGTACGCGTGTGGCCGGACGCCCCTCCGCGGGACGCGAAGGGCTGGCTGGTCACGGCTGCTTGGCGCAGGTTCCTCGACGCGACCCGGGCGGAGACCGCCCGCCGCCACCGCGAGGTCCGGGTGGAGGAGGAGCCCGTACCGGGGCCGGCGCCCGGGGTGGACGACACGCTCCAGCTCTACTTCCTCTGCGCCCACCCCTCGCTGACCCCGGCCTCGGCGGTCGCGCTGACCCTGCGCGCCGTCGGGGGGCTCACCACCCGGCAGATCGCCCGCGCCTATCTGGTGCCGGAAGCGACCATGGCGCAGCGCATCAGCCGGGCGAAGCGCACCGTCTCCGGCGTGCGGTTCGACCGGCCCGGCGACGTCGGCACCGTGCTGCGCGTCCTCTACCTGGTCTTCAACGAGGGCTACTCCGGCGATGTCGACCTCGCCGCCGAGGCCATCCGGCTGACCCGGCAGCTCGCCGCCCGCATCGACCATCCGGAGGTGTCCGGGCTGCTCGCGCTGATGCTGCTCCACCACGCCCGGCGAGCCGCGCGCACCGCCTCGGACGGCAGTCTGGTGCCGCTCGCCGAGCAGGACCGGGACCGGTGGGACACCGTGTCGATCGCCGAGGGCGTCGGGATTCTCCAGGCGGCCCTGGCCCGGGACCGGTTGGGCGAGTACCAGGCCCAGGCCGCCGTCGCGGCCCTGCATGCCGACGCGCCCACCGCCGCGGAGACCGACTGGCCGCAGATCGTCGAGTGGTACGACGAGTTGGCGCGCCTGACGGACAGCCCGGTCGTCCGGCTGAACCGTGCGGTCGCCGTCGGTGAGGCCGACGGCCCGCGCGCGGGATTGGCGGCACTCGCGGCGCTGGACGACTCGCTGCCCCGCCACACCGCCGTGGCGGCGTACCTCCACGAGCGCGACGGCGACCTCACGAAGGCGGCACGGCTGTACGCCGAGGCGGCTCACGGGGCCGCCGACCTCGCCGAGCGCGACCACCTGACGCGCCAGGCCGCCCGGCTCAACGCGCTTGTGGAGCGCTGACGTTGCCCGCCGGGTGGCCCTTCAGTGGCTGGTGGGACCTCAGCTCGTCCCGGTCGGCGGGGTGGCGCGGTTCTGGGTACCTCGCCGTCGGACGGTCACACCGGCGCGGCCCCGGGGGCGGTCCTGGCGGGGGATCAAGGCCGCGCGGACCTGGGACATGCGGCTGCGCACGTCGTCGTGGGGGACCGTTCCCGGTGGGCCCTCGATGGGTGCGAGGTCGCCCCGGCAGGGTCGGCAGAGACCGTCGAGCAGGGCGCCCTCGGGGCCGGGGGCCTTGCATTCACGGCATTCGGAGGTGCGCCGGGCGGACGGCGCGGGCGGGGGCGGCGGCGCTGCGATCCGGACGGGCGGCAGCTTGTCGATCAGTCGGCGCCGGACGAAGGAGGGCGGGTGGTGGACGGGGAACGGCAGTCCGCTGGTGAGCGCGTGGAGCAGGTAGGCCTCGTCGGCGCCGCGCTCGAACCACTCGGTGACCTGCGGTTCCAGCAGCACGCAGGCGGCCTCCGGCAGCGCCAGCGACTGGTTGATCTCGCCGAGGGCGGCCAGCAGGATGAACGCCCGTGAGCGCGTCGACCGTTGGGGCTCCGCCGGCACGTCGCCCCGGAGGAACGTGTTCCACCAGTCGGCGTCGCGGGCGGTACGGGAGAAGTGCGTACGGGTCACCCAGAGCAGCGAGGTCTCGTTGGCGACGACGATCTCGTCGCGGTGCAAGTGCCCGGCGGCCTGGAGCCTCCTGAGCGCGGTGCCCATCGCGCACTGTCCGTAGGGGAGGACTTTGGCGAGGGTCTTCACCGAGATGTCGGAGCCGTCCGGCAGCTGGTCGATGTAGGTGGCGATGGCGGCTTCGCGGGGCTCCAGATGTGCGAAATCGCTTGCGGAAGGCGGCTTCTGGTTCGGGGCGGAACGCTTGCCGTACCCGGGGTTGGACATCGGGTGAGCGGTACGGGGCATGGGGGCGTGCGGGGGGCAAGGGGCAGCACTAAGCTGGGCGGCAGCCATAGGGATCGCTCGATTCGATCTTGTTGGTCAGACCCCTGTCAGGTGTTTGCGCACCGGCAGGGGTCGACTCTTTTGTGGTCTGGATGAGGCGAACGCTAGATCGCCGACACCCTGCGTGGCAAGCCGGTCACCAATTGTCAACCCTGGGGGATTAATCGGGCGCGCGAGGGTGACGCGGTGGCGGTCCGAGCTGGGGTGATTGCCGCTCCAGGGCGGGGTGTTCGGGCCGTCGGCCGGGGCAGGGGCACCCTCGTGGGCGGCTTCCTGTGGGGTCCGTCCGCGTACGGATCCCCGTGAACGGCTTCCCGTGCGTGTCCGTGAGCGGCGCTTCGCGAGCGGCGCTTCGCGAGCGGCGCTTCGCGAGCGGCGCTCCGTGAGCGGCGCTCCGTGAGCGGCGTCTCGCGGCCAGGGGTGGGTGGGTGGGAGAACAGTCCCATCCAGCCCTTCCTTGTTAAGAGCGCTCGGATCTCGACGCTTGAGCTCCGGGTGTGGGGCGCGGCGGCATGGCATCCCCTGAACGGGTGAGCGCACTCGGTGGTGAAGAGGGTGCGCAGGCGCGAATGGTGTGCGCCTGCAGCGCGAACGGCACGGCCCGCGCGCGCGGTTGAAAGGAAAGCCCCAGGATCACCCAATGGGGGTTAGTTCACGCAGCGTCATGGTCACGCTGTGCCTCGGCTTGCTACTTTCTGTAATCACGGGCCGCCAAGAGGTGGTTCGGCGGCGCGTCGGCAGGAGGTCGGCCATGTGGGGCGAGTTGGGCATCCCGAACACTGTGAACACCCCGAGCATCCGGAGCACCGTGCGTTTCGCGAAGTCCCCGGGTCTGCGTTTCGCGAAGTCCCTGGGCGGGGGCAGCCGCAGCGAGGGCAGCAGCAGTGGCAGGGCCGGTCGCTGTGGCGGGGGCAGGCGGAGGGCCGTGGTGAGCGCGGGGCTCGCGGCCGGACTCTTCGCCGGGGGTGCCGGGGCGGCACTTGGCGCCAGTTGGCACGCCGTTCCCCGTCTGAAGAGCTCGGGCGCGCTCTTCAGCAGCGGCACCTACAGGTTCAACCCGAAGGGCACCGAGCACGGTGGATTCGAGTTCAAGGGGAAGCTCAAGGACACCGATTCCAGCGACGGTCACAACGTCTACCTGGAGGTTCGTGTCGAGGGATACGACTGGAACCGCTTCTACGGCAAGCAGAGGAAGACGGTCTCCCTCCACAAGGTCGTGTACGACGCGGCCGCTCTGTACACCAGCGATGCCAGCGTCCGGGTGTGCCGCGACAAGGGCACCCTCCACCCGGACAACTGCGCCGCCGCCCCGCACTACAAGAGGTGACACACGCCCGATGGGGGAGGGCGGGACTTCTCCGTGGGGGCCCGGAGGGGCGGGATTCCACGGGATGTCACGGATCCATCGGTGACCGAGCGAAAGAACACGTGGGTGCGGGCGAATCCCGGACCCCGATCCGAGGGGGTAAGAACCGTGCAGAACAGCAGGATCGGGACGCTGGTGGCCGACGACGTCTGCCTCTCCTACGGCTCCACCGTGGCCGTCAGGAATGCGCGGCTCTCCGTGCGGCCGGGGGAAGTGGTGGCGATCACCGGGCAGAGCGGATCGGGGAAGTCCTCCCTCCTCTACTGCCTGGCCGGAGTCGTCCCGGTCACCGGCGGACAGGTCGTCTTCGACGGCCGGCCGCTCGGCGGCCTGGGGGACGAGGAGCTGAGCGCGCTCCGCCGCGACCGCTTCGGATTCGTCTTCCAGTACGGCGAGTTGCTCCCCGAGCTGACCATCGAGGAGAACGTCGCCCTGCCGCTCCGCCTCGCGGGGCTCCGCAAGAGGACGGCCCTGGGCGAGGTGGGGGAGTTGCTCGACCGGCTGGGGATCGGCGGTCTGCGGGGCCGTCGGCCGTCGCAGGTCTCCGGAGGCCAGAGCCAGCGGGCCGCCGTGGCCAGGGCGTTGGTGCACCGCCCCGCCGTGGTGTTCGCCGACGAGCCCACCGGCTCGCTCGACAGCTCCAACGCCACAGCCGTACTCGACGAGTTCCTGACCCTCGCGAGGGACCGGGGGAGCGCGGTCGTCATGGTCACCCACGATTCGTCGGTGGCCACCAGGGCCGACACCCGCTGCACGATGTCGGACGGCGTGCTCGCGCAGCAGGTGACGGTATGAAAGAGCTGGCACTGGGGCTCAGGCTGCTGCTCGGCTCCGGCCGGGGGAACCGGGTCCGCTTCATCCTGATGGTCGTGGGCGGCGCGATCGGAGTGTGCTGCCTGGCGGCCGTGCTCACCATCCCCGCCATCCTGGACGCCCGCGACGGACGTGCCGCGGCGCGGCAGCCGGCAGCCTCCCCCGACCCCACCACCCCGGCGAACCCGCACGGCACCCGGCAGCTCCTCCTCGACGACGCGTACGGCTCCCGACCACTCAGCCGCGTCTTCATCGCCCGGGGCGACGAGGTACCCACCCCACCGCCCGGCATCCCGGAGCTTCCCCGGCCGGGGGAGGTGTACCTCTCGCCGGCCCTCCACGCCCTGGTCCAGGACCACCCGGCGCTCGCCGAGCTCCTGCCCGGCCACGAGCGGGGCCGGATCACCGCAGCGGGTCTCGGCCACCCCGACGAGCTGTACGCCTACATCGGGGTCACCCCGGACCGGCTGGCCAGGGGTACCGTCGTCACGGCCTACGGGGGCACCTACGCCGACGCCCCCGCCGTCGATCCCTCCACCCTCGACATCCTCCGCTTCACCCTCGCCACCCTCGTCCTCCTGCCGCTCGCGGTGTTCCTCACCGTCTGCGCCCGGCTCTCGGCGGCGAGCAGGACCCGCAGACTCGCCACTCTGCGTCTGCTCGGCCTGAGCGCCAGGGGCACCCAGCGGGTGAACGCGGCGGAGACCGTCGCCGCCGCGCTGCTGGGAGCGGTCGCGGGCCTGGGCCTGTACACCCTCGTCAACCAGGTCGTCGCGCGCACCGGCTTGCCGGGCCTGCGCTGGTACGCCCCCGACGGAGCGCTTTCGGTCTCCACCGTGGCGACCTGCCTGGTGGTCTGCCCGGTGCTCGCCTGGTTCGCCGGGCGGGCCGGAGGCCGGCGGGCCGCCCGGGACCCCCTCGCCGTACGCCGGACCGCACCACCGGCGCGCCCCCGGCACTGGGGCGTCTACCTCCTTGTCGCGGGCCTGGGGGTGGTGACCGCCTACTGCCTGCTGGGGGCGACCGGCCGGAAACCCGCCGACGAAGGGCTGTCCGGCCTGCTCGTTCCGGTGGCCGCCCTGCTGGTGGGCAGCGGCCTGATCCTCGCCCTCCCCTTCCTCAGCCACTGGCTTTCCCGCCTGGTCGCCCGGTCCACCGAGTCCCTGTCGCTCGGACTCGCCATGCGGCGCAACGAGGTGGAGCCGGGCAGCGCGCTCCGGGTCGCCTCCGGACTCGTTCTCGTGGTCTTCGCAGCCTCCCTCGCCCAGGGTGTGCTGGTCGAGCTGAGCCAGGTCTCCCGCCCCAACTCCTTCCGCCAGGACTACTCCGTCTCGCTGGACGGCGTGGACGCGGCGGGCCGGGCCGCCCTGACCGAGATCCCCGGCGCCCGGGGCCACGCGCTGGCGGTGCACTCGTGGACGGACATGAACCGCGAGGAACCCGGACCCGCCACGGACGCGGTGGTCGCCACCTGTGCCCAGCTGGCCGAGCTCGTCATCGACCTCCGAGGGTGCGTCGACGGGCAGGCCATGCGCCTCACCGCCCGGAACACCTCGGTCGGCGGCGACCTCGAACACCCAGGCACCACCTACCCGTTCACCTATCGCGAGGACGGCCGGACCCGGATGCTCGACGTCACCGTCCCCGGGGCGGAGGCCCACTACACGGCGTACGAACCCATGGCGGCCGACCTGCCTCTCCTGGTGCCGCCCTCCGCCTTCCCGGAGGGGGCGGTACCCGACCGGGCGACGGCCCTCCTCACCAGCGCCCCGGACGCGGACGCGGTGCGGAGGGTCCTGGACGGAATCGGAGCCGCCGCACCCACCGCCTACACCACGGCGATCGGCGTCGACGTGGGCGCGCTCCAGCAGATCGCCGTCATCGAGGCGTTGCTCGGCGCCGGAATGGTCCTCGGTCTGGTTGTCGGCGTCGCCGCCTACGTGGTCGCCGCCACCGACCGTGCGGTGGAGCGCCGTTCCCAGGTCACCGCCCTCGCGCTCCTCGGCGCCCGCCCCCGCACCCTGCGCGCCGTCCAGTGCGCCCAGGTCGTCCTCCCCCTGTTCCTGGGCCTGGCGCTCGCCCTGGTCACCGGCAAGCTCACCGAATCCAGCTACCTCGTCGCGGGCGGCGGCGACATCCTCTGGGACGCCGACGGCCTCCCCCTCCTCGCCCTCTGCGCGGCCGGCGTCCTCACCCTGGCCACCGTGGGTTCCCTCCCCCTCGTCGGCCGCCGGATCAACCCCGAGCTGATCCGGCGGGATTGAGGAGGGGGCGGCAGGACCGCCACCGACCCCTGGGGCCGGTGGCTCAGGGGCCCCGGGTCTCGGGTCTCAGGTCTCAGGTCTCGGGTCTCGGATCGGTCTGGCGTCGGGATGGCCCTCGGCGGCCGGCCTCCGGTGGACACGGCAGGCCGCGCCCGGCAGGCTCAGAGCCCCACTTTGCCGGTGGCCCAGTACGGCTTGGTGGTGACGGCGCGGCGCGGCAGTATCCGGCTGTCGACCAGGGCGGCCCGCTGGCGCTGGATGGACTGGGCGTGTCCCAGCAGCATCGCGCCGTCGAGCCGGGTGAACTCGCCCTCACCGGCGGCGCATTCGAGCCAGGCGAACAGTGCGTCCCCAGGAGCCTTGGCGACGGGCAGGAACTGGTACCGGGGCCAGCGGGCGGCCAAGGCCTCGACTGCGGGCGGCGGCACCTCGATGGCCACGAGGGACTGCTCGTCCATCCGGGCGTAGGCGTCGAGGGTACCGAGGGCGGAGCCGTCACCGAGGTAGAGGCGTCTGCCCCCGGTCTCGCGGAGCGGACGGTGTCGGCCGGCCAGCATCACGGTCTCCGCACCGGCCCGGAGTCCGCCCACCCAAGTGGCCCCGGGTCCCTGGGAATCGGTGGCGACGAGGATGCCGATCCGCTCGCAGTCGGCCCCGAGGCCCCCGCCGGAGCCCCCGCCGGAACCGGTGCCCCCGCCGGAGCCGGTGCCACTGCCGGTAGCGGTGCCAGGGCCGGCGCCGGGCGAGCCCACGGTCCGTACGGTGTAGCGGCGGCTCAGGGTGGGAGTGACCCGGAACTGGATCTCGTGTCCGGGGTGCCAGCCGCCGGGCGGCGTCTCGGCGCTCAACGTGAGTTCGAGGAAGCCGGGAGCGGGCTGCTGGACATCGAGTACGCGCGCACGGCGGCCCATGGCGGATTCCGCGAGTTTGCCTATGAGGGCGGGCGCTTGGGGCATGGTGATCTCTTCTCGGGGAGGCTGGCGGGGTGGGCCGGTGGCCGACCGGAGCGGGGGAGGGCCCAGGGCACCGACTGGCGACGCGGACGCGGAGGTACGGGACGAGTCCCGCGCGGTGTACGTGACCTGCACAGTAGGGCCTGTTCGAGCCGTACGCCCCCGACTGGGCGTCGTCACCCCTCACCTACCACCCGACGTCCGTTCACCAACCTGCCGGAACGGAGTTGATCACTTGGACGGGATGGTTCGGCCGGTGCGGCCACTCGCCCTGCGGGCCGCCGCCCTTGTGGGCGCGAGTGGAAGCGGGCGCAGGCGTTGGAGCGCTCGTCCCGCCCCTCGCCCCGCTCCCTCAGAATAGGGCCATGGCCCCTCTCGCTATCGCCCCGCGCCCGCTGAACGCGGACGAGAGAGCCGTGCTCGAACACGTTCTGTCGGCGGAGTTCGTCGGCGCGTCGCAGCTGCGGAGTCAGCTGGACGGTACCGAGGTGGTCGCCGTCTGGGGGCCTGACTCCGTGAGCGTCGACCTTCAGGTCCGGGAACCTTGCGAGCATGCGGGGCTGCGGCAGGCGCTCGTGCCCGTGGACGCGCACGTCCGAGACCGGTCGGGTGCCTTCGTCGGCGAGATCCTCGTGTGGACGGACCAGGGGGACACGCTCGCAGGCCTGGAGTTCGCCTGGGTCACCGACGAAATGCCCACGGCACTCCCAACCGTCGTGAACGGGCGGCTCAGCACGTCGGCTTGACCTCCCGTGCTGCGGCCTCCACCCCCGCCCTTCTCTTCGAAGGCAGGAGGAATGCGAGGACAAGCGGGACCGTGCTCAGCCCGAAGGTCCACCAGAACGCGGTGGAGAACGCCGCCAGCCGCTCCGACGCTGTGATCGTGCCGCCGAGGCGGCTCTGCAGGACGACGGCGATGACAGCCACACCGAAAGGCGCCCCGACACGCTGTACGACGCTGAACGCGGCGCTGCCGCGCGGGGCTTCGTCGTGGCTCAGGTTCGAGAAGGCGAGCGTCATCACCGGGAACGTCGTCGCGGCGAAGCCGAGTCCCTGGGCGAACTGCGCGGCCAGCAGCAGCGGCGTACCGCCGTGGGTGTCCGCGAGGGCGAACGGCACCGTACCGAGCATCGCCAGCGCCACCCCTGCGGCGACGACCAGGCGCCCGTCGTGCCGGGCGGCGACGGTGCGCAGGGCCACCACGAAGAACATCGTGCCGAGCCCCTGCGTGACGAGCAGCAGACCGGTGTGGAGCACCGTCGCCCCACGGACCTGTTGGTAGAAGAGCGGCAGCAGGAACGACAGCGCGTAGGTCGTGAACCCGCTCGCGAAGGTGATGACGCTCCCCAGGCCGAAACTGCGCCGGGCGAACATCCGGACGTCGACGAGCGCGGGGTGGCGGGCCCGTAGCGAGTGCACCGCGAAGGCGGCGAGCAGCCCGGCACCGCCGGCGAGCGGCGCCCAGGCGGAGGCGGCCGCGAAACCGTCGGCCCCCGACGTCCGGCTGATCCCGTACGCGATGGCGACGACCCCGGGCGTGAGCAGCAGGAACCCGGGTACGTCGAGCCGGTGGCCGCGCCGCCCGGCGGTCGCGGGCAGCAGGCCCGGACCGAGGGCGAGAGCGGCCAGGCAGACCGGCACGTTCAGGAAGAACAGCCAGTGCCAGCTCAGCGACTGCACGACGGCACCCCCGAGCACCGAACCGAGGAGCGGGCCGAGCAGGCCGGGGAGCGCGACCGCCGCCGTGGCGCGGTCGATTCGTTCCGGGCCGGCCGCCCGGGTGATGAGCGAGAGCGTGATCGGCATGACCATGCCGCCCCCGATCCCCTGGACCACCCGGAAGGCGATGAGTTCGGGCAGGGAGTCCGCGAGTCCGCAGAGCAGCGAACCGACGAGGAAGGCACCGATGGCGAACATCCACGCATGGCGCGCGCCGAACCGTTCGGAGAGCCAGCCGCTGACCGGGATCACGGAGACGAATGCCAGCAGGTAGCCCGTCGACACCCACTGGGTCCGGGCCACCGAGGCATGGAACGTCGTGTGCAGGTGGTCGAGGGCGATGGTGACGATCGTGGTGTCGAGGAGGGTGGTGAACGTACCGAGCGCCAGCACCAGGCCGATGAGGGTCAGCCGCCGATCGGTCACCTCGGGCGTGGCCGTGGAGGCCACCGGGGTCGCAGTCATGGCGGGGACACTACACCGTGCAGTGTAGCTCTGACTACACCGCCCGGTGTAGCCTGTTCGGGGAGGCAAGGATGAGCGCAGGCGGTACGAGAACGACAGGCACGACAACAGCCGGCACGGCCGGCGGCACGGTGAAAACGGTGCGGGAAGGGTCGCTGGAGAAACGGCGGGCGATCCTCGCCGCCGCACGGGACCTCTTCGTGCACCAAGGCGTGGACCGCGTCAGCATGGACGCCATAGCGGCCCGTGCCGGAGTTTCCAAGCGCACCGTCTACGACTACTTCGGCGACAAGCGGAGTCTCTTCCTCGCCATCCTCTCCGACGTCTCCCAGTCGCTGCTGGTGACCGTGGGGCGGGCGCTCGACGAGCACCTCCCGGAGGACGCGCGGATCACGACGGTCCCGCAACTGGAGGAGAGCCTGGCCGCGTTGGCGATCGAGCTCGGCACGACGATCGTCGGCTCCGCCGACTACGCCGCCGGGTTCGCACTCGTCGCCCAGGAACGCCTGCGGACACCGGCGACCGAGGACGACATCGCCACGGAGGCCGTGGCGAGGGCGTTCACGGAACGCCTCGCCCACTTCGCCGACGCCGGGCTCCTGGACGCGGACGATCCGGGCCTGGCCGCCGACCACTTCTTCGCCCTGACGGTGCTGCTGGCCTACGACCGCCAGCCGGTCCCCGCCAACCCCGACCCGGACCGGGTCCGGCAGACCATGGTCGACGGGGTGCGTGCCTTCGTCCGCGCGTACGGCGCACGCTGAGGGCCCGGCAGAGCGGGGCCACCCGGTACGTCCGCGTACCAGGGTGTCCCGCTCGGCCGGGCCCATTGCCGTCATCAGGGTCGGCCCAGTAGGTGTCAGCCCAGCCCGCCGGTGGCCCGGATGTTCTGGCCGGTGATCCAGCGGCCCTCGTCCCCGGCGAGGAAGGCGACCACGGCCGCGATGTCGGCGGGCGTCCCGAGCCGCCCGAGCGGCGTCATGGCCGGGATGGTGGCCAGCGCCTCGGCCGGGTTGGTGCCCCGCAGCAGGTCGGTGTCGGTGGCACCGGGGGAGACGGTGTTGACGGTGATCCCGCGCGCGCCCAGCTCGGCCGCCGCCCCTGCGGTGAGCTGCTCCAGCGCACCCTTGCTGACCAGGTAGGGCACGATCCCCGGGGCGGTCCGCAGGGTGTTGAGCGTCGAGATGTTGATGATCCGGCCGCCGTCCGGCATGTGCCGGGCGGCGTACCGCAGAGTGAGGAACGCGGCCTTCGTGTTCACCACGAACGCCTGCTCGAAGACCTCCTCCTCGATCGCGGCGAGCGGGGCCGGGGTGAAGGCCAGCGCCGCGTTGTTCACCAGGATGCTCACGCCGCCGGACGACTGCTCCTCGGCGGCCTCCATCAGCTTCTCGGCCGCCCCGGACTCCGCCAGGTCCAGCTTCAACGCCCTTGCCCGGCCGCCCGCCTCCCCGACGGTACGCACGACATCCTCGGCCGCCTCGGTGTTCTGCGCGTAGTTGAACACGACCTCGGCGCCCTCACGCGCGAGCCGTTCCACGACGCCCCGGCCGATCCCTCGGGAGCCGCCCGTCACGACGGCGGTTCTGCCTTCCAGCGTTCCCATGGTGCTCCCCTTGTCTTCCGCGCACTCCGGACACTTCGGTTCAGCGCTCCGAAGGTACGGACGCCCCACCCGCCGGATGCCGCCTCTCGCCGACAGCGAAATGCCCCGCGTTGCCCGGCAGAACCTGATTGCGTACCACGAACCGGAATCGTGCCCCCCGGAAGAGATCCGTCACCCCGCACTGGTGGGGTGGAGAGAGGCGGCAGGGGCGGTAGGGGTGGCCGGAGGGTGCTGAACGCCCTGTCCACGGGCACTGGTTGAGGCGGAACGAGGCATTGATCGTTCCGGGAAATTCACTCTTTGGTGTCATGTATCGAGGGTCAGTTTGACTGTGGGGAGAGCTTGGCTCTCAGGTGAGGACGGGGAGGTCCCGCCGGGCAACTCCTCGCCGGGCGCGGAGGCGACTTCGCCCCACCCGTCCTCCTCGGCGGCGAACCACTTCTCCGCGCCCGCACCGCTCAGATGGATGCCCGTGCGCCGGAACGTACCCGGGGCCACCGGCGACGACCACGGCGTCCTGCTTCTCGACCGCCCCGCCACGGGGAACCACCGGTCGCCCCACGACGCCATCCGGCGTGAGGCCCGGGCCGCTCAGGCCAGTTCGTCCGCGAGCAGGTCCATCAGCAGACCGTCCTCCCAGGCACCGGTGTGCTCGTTGTGCCAGTACGCCCGCATGATGCCCACCGGCTTGAACCCGACCTTGCCGTAGCAGCGGATCGCCGGGGTGTTGGCCGCCGCCGGGTCGATGGTCAGCCGGTGATGGCCACGTTCGCGCACCAGCCACCGGGCCAGCGTGCGTACCGCGTCGGTACCGAGCCCCCTCCCGCGCAGCCTCGTCGTCAGGAAGACGTCGATGCCGGCGCGGCGGAACTGCGGGTCGTTCTCCTCGCTGAACTGGATGGCGCCGACGACCTCGCCCTCGAAGACGATGGCCAGCTTGTCCTGGTAGCTGTCCGGGGGCGGTGACCACCAGGCCGCGACCTCCGGTTCGCGTACGACCCGGTGGAGGACCTCGGCGTCGCCGTCGGTCGTCGGCCGCAGCAGGACCTTCTCCCCGCTCAGCTCCATGCCGTCCTGGCCGTCATTGCCGTTGTTCACCTCGGACCGGTGTCAGTGCTCGATGGAGTCGATCAGCTCGCGGGCGCCCTGGCGCAGCAGGGTGACCGCGACCGAGGTGCCGAGGGTGGCGGGATCGAGCGGGCCGGCCCACTCGTGGGCGTTCAGGACCGTTTTGCCGTCCGGGGTGAACACGCATGCGCGCAGCGAGAGTTCGCCACTCCGGCCGAAGGTGGCGTAACCGGCGATCGGGCTGTTGCAGTGTCCCTGGAGCACGTGCAGGAACATCCGCTCGGCGGTCATTTCCCGGTACGTACCAGGGTGGTTGAGGCCGCTGACCGCGTCGATCGTGGCGCTGTCGCCCTCGCGGCACTGGAGCGCGAGCACCCCGGCCCCGATCGGCGGGCACATCGTGTCCGTGGAGAGCACCTCGGAGATGACCTCGGAGCGCCCGATGCGTGCGAGCCCGGACGCCGCGAGCAGCAGCGCGTCCGCCTCGCCCGCCGTGAGCTTCTCCAGCCGCCGGTTGGCGTTGCCCCGGAACGGTACGCATTCCAGATGCGGGTGCGAGGCCGACAGCTGCGCGATCCGGCGTACGGACGAGGTCCCGATACGGGTCCCCTCCGGCAGCTCGTCGAGCGTGAGGCCACCGGGGTGCACGAGGGCATCCCGTACCTCGTCCCGCTTCAGGAACGCCGCGAACACCGTCCCGGCCGGCAGCGGCCGGTCCGCGGGGACGTCCTTCACGCAGTGCACCGCGAGATCGGCCTCCCCGGCGAGCAGCGCGGCGTCGACCTCCTTGGTGAACGCGCCCTTCCCGTCCACCTGGGAGAGGTCGCCCATCCACTTGTCCCCGGTCGTCTTCACCGGGACGACCTCGGTGGCGATACCGGGGTGCAGCACCGCCAGTTCGGCCCGCACGCGCTCCACTTGGGCCAGGGCCATGGGCGAGTCGCGGGAGACGATACGGATGAGTTCGGGAGTGGCCATGTGTTCACGATAGACCCGCGAGGCGGGGCCGTGGGGCACCACGCGGGGGCCCGACACGCGGTCGGGGCCGGGGGCCGGGGTGGCCGGGCCGGGGAGCCCTCGGCATGGCTTCCCTGGAGCGGTCGACGTGGTTCCACCGGCCGTTGCCCGCGGCCGAACGCATGAAGGGGGAGATCGAGGGGGAGGACGGGCAGGTGAAGGAGGGTGTGGAACATGTCGGTCGAAAGGCTTGAGCCGTGTGTGCCGGAGCGGGGATCGTTCGCGGTCGACGCCCGGACGGGCAAGGTCGGGCGGGTGGTGGGCAGGGTGGGCCCCGATGTCCGGCTGCGTCCGCCCGGCGGCGGCCCGGAGTGGGACTGCCCGCCCGACGCGGTACAGCCGGCGCCACCCGGCGTGGTGCTCCGCGCACGGGTGACGGAGATCAACCGCGAGGGACAACTGCCCCGTTGAGGGGCCCGGCGGCCGGGTAGGGGCCGGTGGCCGGGCACGCGTCGCGGGGCGAACCCTCTTCGGGCCCGCCCCGCTCTGTGCGACGAGATGTGTTGCGTGACGAGAGGTGCTCCGTACGGAGAACGCCTCTGCGGGACTCCTCCGGCGGCGTCAGATCAGCCGGTGCATCCCGTAGTAGACGGCCAGGTCCGTGTAGTAGGCCGGGTCGCCCGAGTGTGTCTGCCGTTCGAACTCCGGGGAGTCCTTGATCTGTTCCTTCGTGAGGTCCACGTGAACCTCACGTTCCTCCGTGTCGATCCGGGAGACCGCGCCTGCGGGCAACAGGATCTCCCGCCCGAAGATCCACACACCGGTGTCCACCAGGAGATGGGCGGAACCCACCTCGTCGGAGTGGCTGTCGACCTTGCCGACGTGCCCGTCGACGGCCTCGACCGCGAATCCGGTCAGGTCGATTCCGGAGATGTGGCCGCTGGCAGGGTGGTAACCCCACGGGTCGGTGCTCATGGGTCGCTCCTTCCTCGGCGGTCCTTCGGTCGCGCTCCCGCCCCGCGTTCCGCACTGCCATGCGTACGGCGATTCCTGCAGCCGGCGGGATGCGCTCATTGGTTCGCGTGCCCGCGAACCCGGCCTTCATACCCGCGTTCCGCGAACGCAGCGGAGTTCGAATTCGGCTCCCCGTGAAGACGGCGGACGGGGGCGCCTGTTCGGGACGACCGTGTTCGGCGGTCACGGCGCCTCGGCCGGGAACACGAGTGCGCCGGCGGGACTTCCGGCGCACGCCCTACTCGCTACTCGCGCGTCCGGGTGCGCACCGACGGTTCCTCCACGTCACCGCTCTCCGTGCCCAGGCTCGCCAGCAGGCGCAGTCCGTCCTCGCCGGGACTGCCGGGCGCGGCGGAGAGGACCACCAGCTCCATGCCGGACTCGCCGGGCAGGCCGAAGTTCTCCTGGTGCAGTTCGAGCGGGCCGACCAGCGGGTGCCGGTACGGCTTGCGCCCGTGGGTGCGGGCGCGCACGTCCGCGCGGGCCCAGAGCCGGCGGAAGCGCTCGCTCCCCATCGCCAGCTCGCCTATGAGCGAGGCCAGGCGGGG
Source organism: Streptomyces sp. NPDC001770 (assembly GCF_053596135.1). Lineage (NCBI taxonomy): Bacteria > Bacillati > Actinomycetota > Actinomycetes > Kitasatosporales > Streptomycetaceae > Streptomyces > Streptomyces sp. NPDC001770. Next base: position 132,680 of record NZ_JBSFFN010000001.1, read on the forward strand.
GTCGTCGGGGTACTGGCCGACGGCCAGACGCAGATGTCCGACCACGTCCAGGGTGCAGGTCTCCCAGTCCGCGTAGAGACCGCGCTCGGCCTCCTCCAGGAAGAGGTGCCGGGCGGTGTTCAGGCCCGGCACCGGCCGGCCGAAGAGAAGTCCGGCGAGGCGGTTCCCGGCGAGCACGTCCAGGCGGTGGTTCATGATGAAGGCCGGGGCGTCCGCGACCAGGTCGAGGACCCGCAACAGCTCGGGCCGGATGCGGCTGCCCGGCGCCTTCGCCCGGCGACGCTGGGAGCAGGAGAGCCGGGAGAGGTGCCCGCGTTCGGTCTCGTCCAGGCCGAGCACGCGGGCCAGTGCGTCGAGTACCTGTTCGGAGGGCTGCGTGGCGCGTCCCTGCTCCAGGCGTACGTAGTAGTCGACGCTGACCCCGGAAAGGTGTGCGACCTCTTCGCGGCGCAGCCCCGCGACCCGGCGGCGGCTGTCGGCACGGATGCCGACCGACGACGGGTCGACCCGGGAACGCCGCGTCCTCAGGAAGCCCGCGAGATCGTCCATGGTCCCAGTATGGTCGCGGCCGCACCCGACGGGGCCCGGTGAGGGTGGTACCGCTGTTACCAGGAAGTCCGGTCCGACGGAAGCGGCGCCCCTGAACACCGGGCGTCGGGGCGACCAGACTCCGGGGCACCCGATCGAAGGAGTTCCCATGAAGACGCTGATCGTCCACGCCCACCCGGAGCCGAAGTCCTTGAACGCGTCGCTGAAGGACCTCGCGGTGTCCACCCTGGAGGGCGCCGGGCACGAGGTTCGGGTGAGCGACCTGTACGCGATGGGCTGGAAGGCGGTCGTGGATTCCGCGGACTACGGCCCCGCCGCCTCCACCCCCCTGCAGGTGGCGAGGGACTCGGGCCGGGCCTTCGACGCCGGGACGCTCACCCCGGACGTCCGCGCCGAGCAGGAGAAGTTGCTGTGGGCCGACACGGTCATCCTCCAGTTCCCGCTGTGGTGGTACTCGATGCCCGCGATCCTCAAGGGCTGGGTGGACCGGGTGTTCTCCTTCCACTTCGCGTACGGCGTCGGCGAGCACAGCGACACCAAGTACGGCGAGCGCTTCGGTGAAGGAACGCTCGCGGGCCGCAGGGCCCTGCTCTCGGTGACCACCGGTGGCCCGGAGTCGCACTACACGGCCCGCGGGATCAACGGTCCCATCGACGATCTGCTCTTTCCGATCCAGCACGGCATCCTCTACTACCCCGGCATCGAGGTGCTGCCGCCGTTCGTGCTGTACGGCACCGACCGGATGACCGACGCGGAGTACCCGGAGGTCGCCGAGGCATGGCGGCAGCGACTGCTGACCCTGGAGACGACCGATCCGATCGCGTTCCGGCCGCAGAACTTCGGCGACTACGACATCCCCTCGCTGCGGCTGAAGGAGGGCCTGGAACCGGCGGGCCGCAGCGGCTTCGGGCTGCACGTGCGGGGCTGAGCGGGAAGGCCCCGGCGGCCTCCTCGGCGGAGCCGGCCGAGGGCTGAGTGGGGCCGCCGGTTTCCCTCGCGGTCCTACTCAGCCCTGGCCTGAGTGCGTGGGCTCAGGCCAGGCGGGCGTGGCGCGGCGAGGATCGGTGCAACGGCGCACGGTCGAGGCGCCGGTCCCGCTGAGATGATGACGGAGATCTTCCATGTCCCGACGTATCGCCCTGTCCGTGGCCGCAGGTGTCGTCGCCCTCGGGGGCGCCGGGGCGTTCGCCCTCGCGTACGCCGACGAGGCGCGGCCCCTGACCCTGGCGCACAGCACCGCCCGTTACGAGGCGCCGAGCGGCGATCATGACGGTTCGCTGACCTTCACCACGGACGTCACGGCGTCCGGGGGCGTCAAGAGCGTGAAGGTGCTGGCCTGGCCCGGGGACTCGGTCCTCGCCGACCAGGGCCTGACCGAGAAGGAAATGGCCTACGCCGAGCCGGCCGTCTGCAAGCCCTCCGGTACGGACGCGGACACCGTGCGCTGCACCTACCGGGTGGCCGTCACCGGCGAGGACGCGAAGGACTCGCCGCGCGGAGCCTGGCACGTGGCCGTGCTGGCCACCGCGAAGGACGGCACCACGGTGCTGGACACCGAGGCCGCCGGCTTCACGGTGGAGTGAGGGTGGACGACGTGCACGGGCCGCCCTTCCTGTGCGGAAGGCGGCCCGTGCCGCGTACCGGAGTGCCCGGGTCTCTCAGACCTTCGCGGGCGACGGCCGCTGCCCCGGATCGGAGGAACCGGGGTCGGCGGAGCCAGGTTCCGCCGAGCCAGGTTCCGCGGCGCCCGGCCCGGTCGTACCCGCCGACCCGGCCACCACCGTGGTCGCACCGGCACCAGCACCGGCACCCGCCACCGCCTGCTCCACGTCGAACTCGGCCAGCAGCTCCTTGCTGAAGCCGAAGAGGTACGTGGCCGCGAACCCGGCGACGTACCCGACGAGCAGCCCGCCCGCGTAGATCGCGAGCGTGCCGCCGAGGCCGTGGTTGCCGTCGAGGAGCGGGAAGAGGGCCCAGCCGGACGGGCCGATCGCGGTCGAGCCGACCGAGGTGCCGAGCTGGTTGAAGAGGCCGACGAAGGCCCCGCCGAACGCGCCGCCGACGCACGCCGTCACGAACGGGCGGCCCAGCGGCAGCGAGACGCCGTAGATCAGCGGTTCGCCGACGCCCAGCAGACCGGCGGGAAGGGCGGAGCGGATGGTGCGGCGGATCGACTCGTTGCGGGGGAGGCGTACGTACACGGCCACGGCCGCGCCGACCTGGCCGGCGCCCGCCATGGCGAGGATCGGCAGCAGCACGGTGTACCCCTGCTGCTCGATCAGGGTGGTGTGGATCGGGATCAGCGCCTGGTGCAGGCCCAGCATCACCAGCGGCAGGAAGAACCCGCCGAGCAGGAGTCCCGCGCCCGCGCCGCCGTGCGAGAGCAGCCAGTCGGCGGCCGTACCGATGGCGGAGGAGGCCTCGCCGGCCACGTACATCAGGCCGAAGATCGTGACCAGTCCCGAGATCAGCACCGTGAGGGTCGGCGTGACCAGCACGTCCAGCGCCTCGGGCACCCACCGGTGGCACCACTTCTCCACGTACACCGCGAGCACCGCGGCGCCCAGCGCGCCGAGCACACCGCCCTGGCCGGGGGAGAGTTTCTGCCCGAAGGCCTCGATGTTCGCGACCCCCGGGAACACGATGATCGCGGCGACCGCGCCGCCGAGGACCGGCGTACCGCCGAACTCCTTCGCCGTGTTGTAGCCGACGAACACCGCGATCAGCGCCATGAACCCGGACGCGATCGCCGCCAGCGCGGGCGTCACGCCGGGGAGCCAGTCCAGGTTGACCAGCAGGCCGTTGAGCCCGGCGATGATGCCGCAGCCGATGAGGGCCGGGATCAGCGGGACGAAGATGTTCGCGATCTTCCGCAGGAGGAGCTTGAACGGGGTGGCGTTCCTCGCCTTCCGGGCCGCCCGCAACTCGGCTCCCTGGGCGGCGAGTTCATCGGCGGTCGTGGGGGGTGCGGCGGGCCCGGCGACGGCCTCGGCGACGGCCCCGGCGGCGGGTACCGGGGCCGTGGCGCGGGCCTCCTCCACCAGGGCTTCGAACTCCGGAGTGACCCGGGCGACGCTGCCCGGGCCGAGGACGATCTGGTACGTGTCGTCCTCGACCACGCCCATCACGGCGGGCAGCGCCTTCAGCGCCTCGTCGTCCACGAGGGACGGGTCGAGCAGGCCCAGCCGGAGCCGGGTCATGCAGTGGGCGACGGTACGGACGTTGGAGGCGCCACCGACGAGCGGAAGAATCGCGGCGGCTGTGGCGCGGTGCTTGTCATCTGTTGCCATGGTGCGTGGTGCCTTGCTGTGCGGGGGGTGGGGGGTCCGCCCCGGGCCCCGTCCCGGAGCGGGACGGGGGTCGGGACGGGGGTCAGGGGGAGGGGACGGCGGCGAGCGCGGCGCGCAGATGGCCGTCCGAGGCGGCCAGCAGACCGACGGCGGTGGGGCCGTCGACCTGGCCGAGGATGGTGAGGATCGCGGGCTTCACCTCACCGCCGGTGGCGGCGAGGGCGGCCTCGATCTCCTGGTCGGAGGCGCCGGTCGCCAGGGCGACGATCCGGCGCGAACGGGCGTGCAGCTTCTCGTTGGAGGCACGCACGTCGACCATCAGATTTCCGTACGTCTTGCCGAGCCGGATCATCGTGATGGTCGAGATCATGTTGAGGACCAGCTTCTGCGCCGTGCCCGCCTTCAGCCGGGTGGAACCGGTCAGCAGCTCCGGGCCGGTGACGACCTCCACGCCGTGTTCGGCGGCGGCGGCCAGCGCCGAGCCCTCGTTGCAGGAGAGCCCCACGGTGAGTGCGCCCCGGGCGCGGGCGTGTTCGACCGCGCCGATCGCGTACGGGGTGCGGCCCGAGGCGGAGATCCCGACGACGGTGTCCTCGGCGGTGATGCCCAGCGCGTCCAGGTCGGCGGCGGCCAGCTCGCGGCTGTCCTCCGCGCCCTCCACCGCCGTCACCATCGCGGTCGGGCCGCCCGCGATCAGCCCGACGACCCGGGACGGATCGGTGTTGAAGGTGGGCGGGCACTCGCTGGCGTCCAGCACCCCGAGGCGCCCGGCGGTGCCCGCGCCCATGTAGATCAGCCGGCCGCCGCGCGCCATGCGCGCCGCGATCGCGTCGATCGCGGCGGCGATCCGCTCCAGCTGACCGGCCACGGCATCCGGCACGGACCGGTCCTCGCCGTTCATGACCCGTGCGATCTCCAGGGTGGGCAGCCGGTCGATCTCGGCCAGCTCGGGGCGGAACTGCTCGGTGGTGAGGGTGGCGAGCTGGGCGAGGAGGCCGTCGTGGCCGGACGCGGTGGAGGACATGAGGCGTGGCTCTGCTTTCTCGTGGTGCTCGTACGGGGTGCGGGTGCTCGTGCGTTTCTGCGCGGGTTGCGCGTACGGGCTGCCGGTGCGGCGGCCGGTCAGCGGCGGCGGTGCGTGTGGCGGTGCGCGAGGGCCTCGTACGAAGCGGAGAGGGCGGGTGCCGCCGTCTCGTAGGTGCGCTGGGCGATGCCTATGAACAGGCAGTCCACGACGAGTAGTTGGCTCGTCCGGCTGGACATGGCGGCCGGACGCAGCTCGCTCTCGCGGGAGGTGGCGGTGGTCAGCACGTGGTCGGCGTACTGGGTGACGGCGCCGCCGGGGCGGCCGGTGATGGCGACAGTGGTGGCGCCCCGGTCGAAGGCGGCGCGCAGCGGCTCGATGACGTCGCTGGTCGAACCGGAGTGGGTGATGGCGATGGCGAGGTCCCCGGGGCGCAGCTGCACCGCGTTGGTGACCGCGAGGTGCGGGTCGGTGTGGGCGTGCGCGATGAGGCCGATCCGGAGCAGCTTCTGCGCCAGGTCCTGGCCGACGAGCGAGGAGGCGCCGGCGCCGTAGATGTCGATCCGGCGGGCGGTGGCGGCAGCGGTCACGACCGCGGAGAGCTGCCCGGTGTCGAGCCCGGCGGCGGTGTCCGCGAGGGTCTGCTGCTCGTCCTGGGCGAGCTTGGCGACGACGTCGGCGATCGGGTCGTCCACGGCTATGTCGGCGGTGACCGCGGGGGCCCGCCCCGACTGCTGGTGGGCGGCGAGCCCGGCGAGGGCGAGGCGCAGGTCGCGGTAGCCCGGGTAACCGAGGAGCCGTGCGGTCCGGACCACGGTGGCCTCGCTCGTACCCGTCCGCTCGGCGAGACCCGTGACGGTGAGCGCGGCGCACCCGGCGGGGTCCCCGGCGACCGCCTCGGCGACGCGCTGCATGGAACGGGTCATGGAAGGGGCGAGCGTACGGACCTTGGCGGCGAGGGCCGCCGGGGCCGGCGGGGAGTCGCTGCTGAAACTTTCCTTCAGTTCACTGGTCACTCCTGAAAGGTATTTTCATCACACTCGCCCGTCAACCCCCCATTGGTCCCGCTTGCGCGCGCCCCGCGAACGACGACGGCTCCCCCTCCGGGTGGAGGGGGAGCCGTCGTCGTTCGTGTGTGATCCGTGGCCCCGCGGACCCGCCGGATCAGGCGTGGCGGTGCGAGTGTCGGTTACCGGTGACCAGTCGGTAGAGGGCCAGCAGGATCACCGAACCGGCGATGGCGGCGATCCAGGTGGAGAGGTCGAAGAAGCCGTCGATCGAGTCGACGCCGAAGAGGACCTTGCCGAGCCAGCCGCCGAGGAGGCCGCCCGCGATACCGATGAGCATCGTGATGATGATGCCGCCCGGGTCCTTGCCCGGCATGAGCGCCTTGGCGATGAGGCCGGCGAGCAACCCGATGAGAATCCAAGCGATGATGCCCATGATGCGTCTCCTACCTCGTCATGCGAGCCCCCGTCGTGGGAAGCCCCGGTGTGTAAAGCCTTTGTGAGGTTGCGTCTTTACCGGTTCGCCGGGACCAAACCTGCGTTTTCCGGGGGAACTTAGGGACGGAGCGAACCCGTGCGCGGAGGGCATACGAGGGCGGGACGACGGGCATACGAAACGGCCCGCACGCCCGGGCGGGGCGTGCGGGCCGGCCGTGGACGGCGCGCGGCGTCAGAGGGGGCGGACCTGCTCGGCCTGCGGGCCCTTGGGGCCCTGCGAGGTCGAGAACTCCACCCGCTGGTTCTCCTCCAGCGACCGGTAACCGGTGGAGTCGATCGCGGAGAAGTGCACGAAGACGTCCGGAGTGCCGTCGTCCGGCGCGATGAACCCGAACCCCTTCTCCGAGTTGAACCACTTCACAGTCCCCTGAGCCATGCCATGCCTTTCCTGTGGGCGCCGGACACATGATCGTGTCGGCGATGCGGCGATCCTCTCCCAGTCGCCGGGAGGAGAAACGGATCGGCACGCACCGCACACGTACGAGTGACGGCCCCCGTGTCCCCGGCCGTAATCCGGCCCCTGTCCGGCCGTGACGGGACGGCTGCCCGACTGCCCTCCCGGCCGCCCTCCAGGCCCGCGCGCGGAGTCGCGGCCGGGGGGTACGGGCGCCGGGGGAGTGGCCGGGCGCGCGGGGTGACAATGGAGCCATGGAGCTGAACCCCCTGGAGCAGGCACTGCACACCGCCCGAGCCCTCGTCGTGGCCGACCTGGCGGCGGGAGACGTCGCGGACGCCGACATCGTGTCCCTCGTGGAGGACGCGGTGACCCAGCGGCGGTGGTGGGTGGAGCAGTGGCCGGACGGACTCGAATTCCTCGTCGGACTCGTTGCCCAGGACGTCCAGGACGCCCTGCTCGAACGGTACGGGCGGTGGCCGCTCTGCCCCGTCTGCGACGAGGGCGGCCCGCACGCGCTCGACGTCGAACCCGAGCTCGGCGCCGACCCGCACTGGGTCTGCACCCGCGCGACCGTGTCGGTGGCGCCGGTCGGGGCGCTCGCCGGAGTGCTGCGGCGGTGACCGTCTACATAGACCCCCCGACCTGGCCGGGCCACGGCCGTCTCTGGTCGCACCTGGTCAGCGACGAGTCCTTCGACGAACTGCACGCCTTCGCCGCCGCGATCGGTTGCCCGCCGCGTGCGTTCGAGCGCGACCACTACGACGTCCCGCAGTCGAGCTACCCGGACGCGGTACGCGCCGGGGCGCGGGAGATCGGCTCCAAGGAGCTGGTCCGCCGCCTGACCGAGGCCGGCCTGCGCCGCCCGAAGCACCGCCCCGCGCCGGGCCGTACGGCCACCACGGGCTGACACGCCCCGGCCGGCCACTCGCCGCCGGAACTCATCGCTCGGTGCCCGGCCCGTACGACCTCGCCAGGACGCACCACCGCCCCCGGAGGTGTCCTCCGGGGGCGGTCGCGTCACGGGTTCAGGGGGGTACGCGTCAGGCGCTGGGAGCCTCCGCCCGCTCGTCCGCGAGCGGGGCCCGGGGGCGCACGACCGTCGGGTCCGTCGCGTCGGCGGAACCCGCCCCCGCGACCAGCCGGGACCGGGAGGTGGCGCCGCGCTGGACCCGGAGCGCGAGGGTCACCGCCGCCAGGCCGACGACCAGCATCGCGGCGCCCGCCCACGCGGGGGAGGAGTAGCCGAAGTCGGCGTCGATCACCGCACCGCCGAGCCACGGGCCGGCGGTGTTGCCCAGGTTGAACGCGGAGGTCGTCGTCGCTCCGGCGAGCGTCGGCGCGGCACCGGCCACGTTGAACATCCGGGCGTTGAGCGCGGGCGCCGTGTAGAACGCCGAGAAGCCCAGCAGGAAGGCGAGGAGCACCACGGCGACCGGGCTCGACGCGAAGAGCGCGAGCGCCACCAGGAACACCGTGGAGGCCGCGATGCCGCTGAGCAGTACGCCGAAGAGGTGCGCGTCCGCGACCCGGCCGCCGATCGTCGTACCGACCAGAGCGCCGGCCCCGAAGAGCGCCAGCACCCACGGCACCCACCCGGAGTCCAGCCCGGCGACATCGGTCAGCAGCGGGGCGAGGTAGCTGAACGCGCAGAACACACCACCCGCCGCCAGCGCGGTGATCACGATCGCCAGCCACACCTGGCGGTCGCGGTAGATGGAGAGCTCCTGCCGCAGCTGTGGGCGCTGCTCCGGCACCGGGATGCGGGGGATCTTCGTGACGACCCCGACCAGCGCCACGGCCGACGCGGCGCCCACCGCCCAGAACGCCGACCGCCAGCCCAGGCTCTCGCCGAGGAACGCGCCGAGCGGCACGCCCAGCACGTTGGCGATCGACAGACCGCCGATCATCACCGCCATGGCCCGGGCGCGGGCGTTCTGCGGCACCATCGCGATGGCGACGGCCGCGCCCACCGCCCAGAAGCCCGCGCAGGCGAGCGCCGCGACCACCCGGGAGACGAAGAGGATCTCGTACGTCGGCGCCAGCGCCCCCGCGACCTGACTGAGCCCGAAGACCGAGATCAGCGCGATGAGCGTGGTGCGGCGCGGCAGCCGGAGCGTGGCCACGGCGAGCAGCGGGGCGCCCACGACCATGCCGATCGCGAAGGCGGATATGAGCATCCCGGCCTGCGGAATCGATACGCCCATGTCGTCGGCGATCGGGGGGAGCAGACCGGAGAGCATGAACTCGCTGGTCCCGAGGGCGAAGACCGAGAGGCCCAGGATGTATACGGCCAAGGGCATACGGAGTCGACCGGTGTCGGTTTCAGGCATGACTGTGGCCAACGGGCCCGGAAGCCCGCACATTCCCGGTCGCGGCGAATGATCCCCGTTTGTTATCGCGGCGTTCGCGCCGGACGCTGGGTATGTGCCGCGATGTGCTCATGAGCTTCGAGATGGGTCTTGAGGCAGGGTTTGAGACGGCGCAGGGCGGTCACACGGATCAGTGTTCCTGAAGTCGAGCACAGCAAGGTGGGAGTGATCATGGCTGCAGATGAGAAGGCCCAGGCCAAGGTGGAGCAGACCAAGGGCAAGGCCAAGGAGGCCGCCGGCCGGACCGTGGGCAATGAACGCCTCACCGCCGCCGGGCGCGCCGAGCAGGCCAAGGGCGACGCCCGTCAGGCCAAGGAGAAGACGAAGGACACCTTCAAGCACTGAGTGTCCCGACCCGGGAGCGCCGAGTGCCCCGGTGCCCCCGCAGTGAGTGCCCTCAGCGCCGCACCCCCTTCCCCTCAGGTGTGTCGCGACCGTGGCCCGGCCGATCCGGCCGGGCCACGCGCATGCTCGCCGGGCGCGGTCCACGCGCAGGTGCTGGCATGGGAGGGGGACGTGCAGGTCCACGATCGAAGGAGTACGTGTGCGCACGACCGTCACCACGGATCAGGAACCCGTGTCCGAGACACCCGTGACGCCGGACGCCGTCGCGTGGCGCCGCGCCGCGGCCGACCGGTTCGCGTCCTGGGTACGCGCCGGTGCGGCGGACGTGCCGCTGCCCGGGTCCGGCCGCACCTGGGAGAGGTTCCAGGCCCTGCACGGGCTGGGCCGCGAGGACCTGGCGCTGGCCCGGCTCGCCGAGGGCCACGCCGACGCGGTGGCCATCCTCGCCGAACTGGGCGCCTCCGCCCCCGCCACCGGCGAGCTCTGGGGTGTCTGGGCCGCCCAGCCCCCCGGTGCCCGGCTGACGGCACGGCCCGGGGCGGACGGCCTCTGGCAGCTGGACGGAGTGAAGCCGTACTGCTCCGGTGCGCACAGCTGCACGCACGCGCTGGTCACCGCCGACACCGAGCAGGGGCGACGGCTGTTCGCCCTGGCCACAGCCGTGCCCGGGTACGCCCCGGTGCCCGGCACCTGGCAGGCGGTCGGCATGGCGGGCAGCGACACCCCGGACGTGCGGTTCACCGGGGTGCCCGCGGTGCCGGTGGGCGGCGTCGACGCCTATGTCCGCCGCCCCGGGTTCGCGCACGGGGGCATCGGAGTCGCCGCCTGCTGGCTGGGCGGGGCGCGCGGGGTGGCCGACACCCTGTTCGCCTCCGCCGCCCGCCGCGCCCCCGACCAGATCGCCGCCGCCCACCTGGGCGCGGTGGACGTCGCCCTGCACGGGGCGGAGTGCGTGCTGCGGATCGCCGCCGCCGAGATCGACGCCGACCCGGCGGACCGCGGTGGCGAGGCCGCGCTGCGGGCCATGCGCGCCCGGGCGGCTGTGGAGCGGGTCAGCACCCTCGTGCTGGACCACGTCGGCCGTGCGCTCGGGGCCGGACCGCTCTGCCACGACGCCCGGCACGCCCGCCGCGTCGCCGACCTCACCGTCTACCTCCGCCAGCACCACGGGGACCGCGACCTCGCGGCCCTGGGGAGCGCCCTGGTGGCTCCGCCCGAGGACACCCCCCGATGAGCGGCACCGAAACCGGCCCCAGGCCCGCCCCAGCCGCGACAGCGCCCACCCCAGCCGCGACAGCGCCCGCCCCAGCCGCGACAACGCCCACCCTCGCGGCGCCGCCCGCCTCCGGGACCGGCCCGACCGGGCGCGAGCGGGCCGCCGCCGCACTCCGGGCGGCGGGCACCCCCGAGGCGGAGTGGGCGCGCTGGGAAGGCTGGCGGGCGCTGGCGGACGCTCCCCGGATCGACGGGCCGGTGGTCGTGGTCGCCGCCCACCCCGACGACGAGGTGCTGGGCGTCGGCGGCACCCTGGCCCGGCTCACCACCGCGGGCGTGGAGGTCCACGTCGTCACTGTCACCGACGGTGAGGCCTCCCACCCGGGCAGCCGCCGTGTGCCGCCGGACGCACTCGCCCGGCTGCGCTCGGCCGAGCTCGCCGCCGCCCTCGACGACCTGGGCGTCGACCGCCACCGCCGGACCCGCCTCGGAGTACCGGACACCCGGGTGGACGCGTACGAGAACGAGGTGGCCGCGCGTCTCGTGGACGTACTGCGGACCACCGGCGCCCAGCTCTGCCTGGCACCGTGGACCGGGGACCTGCACGCCGACCACGAGGCGGCGGGCCGTTCGGCGCGCACGGCGTCCCGGGTCACCGGTACCGCGCTCTGGTCCTACCCGGTGTGGACGTGGCACTGGGCCGTGCCCGGCGACCCCCGGGTGCCCTGGGACACGGTCCGGCGGCTGCCACTGACCGCCGCAGAACAGGCCCGCAAGGCGGCCGCCGTCGGCCGGTTCCGTACCCAGATCGCCCCGCTCGCGGACGACCCCGACGACCCCACCGTCATCCTGCCGCCGGCCGAACTGCTCCACCACCGCCGCGCCTTCGAGGTGATCCTGCTGTGAGCCCCGACCGGCCCGTCGGCCCCGACCGGCCCGTCAGCCCCGACCGGCCCGTCAGCCCCGACCGGCCCGTCAGCCCCGACCGGCCCGGGACGGGCGAGGGGACGGGCGCCTCCACCCCGGCCTCGTACTTCGCGCGGATGTACTCCGGTACGGCGGACCCCTGGGACCTCGCCGGCCGCTGGTACGAACAGCGCAAGTACGCGCTGACCCTCGCGGCCCTGCCCCGCCGCCGCTACCGCAGGGCCTTCGAGCCGGGCTGCTCGGTGGGCGTCCTGACGCGGCTGCTCGCCGAGCGGTGCGACACGGTGCTGGCCACCGACCGGGTCCCCGCCGCCGTCGCCGAGGCCGCCGCGCGCAACCGCGACCTGCCCCAGGTGGAGGTGCGCGCCCTCACCGTGCCCGAGGAGTGGCCGGAGGGCACCTTCGACCTGATCGTGCTCTCGGAGCTGCTCTACTACTTCGACGCGCCCGCGCTGGCCGGGATCCTGGCGCGTGCGGTCACCGCCCTGGAGCCCGGCGGGACCCTGGTGACCGTGCACTGGGACCACCCGGTTCCCGAGCACCGGCTCACCGGGACAGAGCTGGCGCCGCTGCTGCGGGAGGTGCCGGGGCTGGTGGCCGGGGCGGAGTTCCACGACCCCGACTTCGTCCTGAGCCTGCACCACCGCCCTCTGGCGGACGGCTCGCCGCCGCCCTCCCCGGCCCGCGCCGAGGGGCTGGTGTGAGGCGGCGTGTCGACGGGCTCGTGGTCGCCGTCCCGGCGCACGACGAGGCCGACACCCTGCCCGCCGCGCTGCGTGCCGTCCGCGTCGCCGAACGGTACGCGCGCAGTCGCCTGCCGGACATGCCCCCGCTGACCCTGGTGGTCGCCGCCGACGCCTGCGCCGACCCGACCGCGGCGTTGGCCCGTCGGGCGGGCGCTGACGTGGTGACGACCGGCCACCGGTCGGCCGGAGCGGCCCGGGCGGACGCCGTCGCGCACGGGCTGCGACGGGCGGCCACCCCCGCCGCGCACACCTGGATCGCGACGACCGACGCCGACAGCCGGGTCCCCGCCGACTGGATCGCCCACCAGCTGACCTGCGCCCGCGACGGCTGGGACTGCGTGCTGGGCACGGTCCGCCTCGCCCCGGCCCGCTCTCTGGAGGAGGCGGTCGTACGGGACCTGCACCTCGCGTCCTACTTCGCGCAGCGGCCGGCGGGTGCCGGCTCCGGGTGGGAGCACCCGCACGTGCACGGCGCCAACTTCGGCGTGGCGGCGGACGCCTACCTGCGCGCCGGGGGGTTTCCCCGCGTCCCGTCCGGTGAGGACCGCGCGCTGGCCCGCGCGCTCGGCGACCGGGGCGCCCGGGTGCTGCGGACGAACGCCTGCGCCGTCGAGACCTCCGGCAGGCTCACACCCCGCGCCCCGCACGGGTTCGGCGCGTTCCTGGGCGCGCTCCGGACCGGGGCTCCCCCCACGGACAGCGCCGCGGGCGGGCCGCTGCACCCCGGCGGAGGCGGTCGGGCGGAGTCCGGGACGGTATGACGGGGCCCCGGGGCGTCGCCGCCGGGGGCCCGCACCGTGCCGGGGACTCGCGTCGGAGGGTTACCGCGCGCTCAGCGAGAGGGCGCCCGTGGGGGTGAGGGAGACGGAACCCGCCGGGACCGGCGATCCGGGGGCCGCCGGGGCCGGGGCGGTGGAGGGCGTCGGAGCGGTGGAGGTGGAGGTCGCGGGAGCGGACGTGTCGGCGTCCGCCGGGAGCTCCCTGGTACGGCCGACGGGACGGAAGTCCGGGTTGGTGATACAGCCCAGGTTCTCGTAGATGTCCACGTTGTTCTGCGGGTTCTTGCCGGCCCAGTGGTACTGGCACGCCCCCTCGATGAACCGGCCCTGGATCCCGCCGATGAAGTCGATCTCCTTGTTCCACAGGTACTGCGACTGGATGCCGGTCATCCGCGCGGTGGCGTTGATGTCGATCCCGCCCGGCGCCTGGATCGCGTACACCCAGCCGTCGTTGTTGTTCCCCGTGGCGAAGCCCTGTGCCACCCAGCGGTCGCAGCTGGTGCTCACATGCGCGGAGTTCTGGCCGCCGCCTCCGATGATCCACTTCGCCAGTGGCGTCACCTCCGTGCCCAGCGGGGTGAAGCCGCTGCGGAAGATCGCCCGGGGGTCCGGCCGGGTGTCCCCGCGCCACAGCGTGTTGTCGTCGTGGCGCCAGTACCAGCCCTCGCTGATCGCGGCCGTGTCCACCTGGGGCCGCAGCGCGCGGTTGGTGGTCGTCCGCTCCCAGTCCGAGGACCGGTAGCCGCCGGTCGGTCCGCAGGGGCCGGTGTCGCGGATCTGCTCCGGGGTGCCCGGGAAGGGGTCGGTGTCGGCGCTCGCCGTGGAGGCGAAGGCCAGTGAGGTGGCGGCGAAGGCGGCGGCGGAAGCGATCCGCAGCGCGGTCTTGAACATGGCGGGGGAGTCCCTCGGTCGGGTGCACGGACCGTGTTCCCTAGCCCGAACCCGGGGTGCGGGCCCCTGGCGACCGCGCCCACCACCCACCGGCACCACAGGGTTCACCTGCCCGGCGCAGGCGGGCGGAGGTTTTTTCGACGGGGCCCGAGCCGGACACCACCCGGGTCAGGCCGGCGTGTCCCCCGCGCCCGGGGACTCCGCCGCGCCCGGGGACTCCGCCGCGCCCGGGGACTCCGCCGCGCCGGGGGACTCCGCCGCCTGGGCTTCCGTCGCGCCCGGCGACGGGACGAGCCGGTGGGCGATGTCGCGGGCCACCCGGGCGATCTCGTCGTCGGAGACCTCGAGACCCCGCGAGGCGAGCAGGGCGAGGTTCACGCTGAGCAGGGCGGACCGCAGCCGCAGCTTCTCCTCCACCGTGGCGTCGGGCCCGCCCATGACCTCGCTCAGCTCGGCGAACTTCTCGAGGGCGCCGCCCTTGTCGGGGCGCAGCTCGTGGATCACCCGGTGGTTGGCGGTCGCGAACTGGATGGCGGGCATGCCCTCGGCGATGAAGACGTCGACCATCCGGTCCACGATCCGGGTGGCGAGATCCGGGCCGGAGGGCTGCTCCCGCGCCCACTCCACCAGGGCGTCGACCGCCTCCAGATAGGTGGTGAAGAGCGAGAGGACGATGTCCTCCTTGCTCTTGAAGTGGTAGTAGAGGGCCGCCTTCGTGATGCCCAGCCGCTCGGCGATCTCCCGCAGCGAGGTCGCGTCGTACCCCTGCTCGGTGAAGAGTTCCAGGGCCACCTTGCGGATCTCGGCCCGTGTGTCGATGCCCCGTCGGCGTCCTGCGGCTGTCATGGCTGTGCGTTCCTTTCGCCCCGAGCGTCTCGTCTCCGCACGGGAGCGCCCTGCGTCGATCGTGGTCCCCCTGCCCCCCTTTGCCAACTTACCGTACGGCAAGTAATCTACTGACCGCCCGGTAAGTGGATTCCGGGATCAGCCTGCCCTGCCGCCGAGCCGATGACACCGCTGTCGTCCCCGGACAGGGCCCCTGCCGCCGAGTTCGGGTCCGTCGTGCGACCCCCTTCCTGACCGAAAGGCATTGCGCCGTGACGCAGACCTCCCCCGCCCCGGCCGCTGCCGGGGCAGCCCCGGAACCGCCACGCTTCACCCACCGCGAGATCATGGTCACGATGAGCGGCCTGGTCATCGCGATGCTGCTCGCGATGCTCGACAACATGATCGTGGCGCCCGCGCTGCCCACGATCGTCGGGGACCTCGGCGGCCTCAAGCACCTCGCGTGGGTGACCACCGGATACATCCTCGCCTCGACCGTCGCGACCCCGATCTGGGGCAAACTCGGCGACCTGCTCGGCCGGCGCATCACCTTCATCACCTCCATCGCGATCTTCCTGATCGGATCCGCGCTCTGCGGCCTCTCCCAGAACATGGGCGAACTGATCGGCTTCCGCGCCCTCCAGGGCCTCGGCGCCGGCGGGCTCATGGTCGGCGTGATGGCGGTGCTGGCCGAGATCGTGCCGCCCCGCGACCGCAGCAAGTACCAGGGCGTGATGATGGCGGTCATGCCCGTCGCCATGATCGGCGGCCCGCTCGCCGGTGGCTTCATCACCGACAACCTCAACTGGCGCTGGGCCTTCTACGTCAACCTGCCGCTCGGCATCGTCGCGCTGTTCGTCTGCTGGTTCGTCCTCGCCAAGCTCCCGCGCAAGACCGCCGCCCGCGTCCGCATCGACTGGACCGGCGCCGCGCTGCTCAGCATCTGGATCACCACCCTGGTCCTGATCACCAGCTGGGGCGGCAGCGAGTACGACTGGGACTCGGCCATGATCCTCGGTCTCGCCGCGGTCACCGTGGCCGTCTTCGCCGCGTTCGTCCTCGTCGAGCGCCGCGCCGAGGAACCGATCATGCCGCTGTCGGTCTTCGCCGACCGCAACTTCTCCCTCGCCGGTGCGCTCAGCTTCATCGTCGGCTTCGCCATGTTCGGCGGGATCACCTTGCTGCCGCAGTTCCAGCAGTACGTCCAGGGCTCCTCCGCGACCAACAGCGGCCTGCTGCTCATGCCGATGATGCTCGCCGCGATGGTGCTCTCCCTCGCCGGCGGTACGTACATCAGCAAGACCGGCCGCTACCGCATCCTGCCCATCGCGGGTACCGCCCTGATGGCGGCGGGCCTCGCCCTCTTCGCGACCATGGGCCCCGACACCACCCGCTTCACCACCGGGCTCTTCATGGTGGTGCTCGGCCTCGGCATGGGCTGCCTGATGCAGACCACCATGCTCATCGCGCAGAACAGCGCCCCGCTGCGCGACATCGGCGCCGCCACCGGCGCGGCCACCTTCCTCCGCAACATGGGTGGCTCGCTCGGCGTCTCCCTGCTCGGCACCCTGTACGCCAGCACGCTCACCGACTCCTTCACCTCGGCCGCCGGTTCGGCGGCGGGAGCCGCCGAGGCCGGCTCCTCGGTCTCCGGCATGACCCCCCAGGCGCTGCGCGCCCTGCCCGAAGCGGTCCAGCACGCCTTCGCCCAGGCGGTCAGCGACGGCGTCGACACCGCCTTCGCCTGGGGCGCGGGTGCCGCGGCCGCCGGCATCGTCATCGCCCTCTTCATCCGCCAGGTGCCGCTGCGCGGTTTCACCGGCGCCGACGCGAAGAGGACCGAAGCGGCGGAGGCGACGGAAGCGGCGTCCGGGACCGGCACGGCGGTCGCGGCTCCGGCAGCCGCCGAGTGACCCGCTGACCTCCACCCGCTCGTGACCGCGCCCCGTACGGAACTTCCGTACGGGGCGCGGTCGTCGGCGGGCACGCCCCGTCACGGCAGCACGGCCTCCAGCAGCTCCAGCTCCGTCGTCAGGTTCTGCCGCGCCCGCGCCTCCCAGTGCCCGGCCCCGTACGGCGTACGGAACAGCCTCGGCAGTCCGAGCAGTTGCCGCAGCACACCGGCCCGGCCCTCCCGGAAGAGGTCGTCCGGCACGAAGCCGTACTCCGCGCGGACCTCGGCGGTGTAGTGCGCGTACTCCTTGGGGCCCGACGCGAGGATCGCCAGATCGGCGTCGCACAGCACCTCGCCGTTGCGGTCGCCCTCTGCCGGGTCGTGCGTCACGGTGAGCCGGACCAGCCGCGCCACCTCGGCGGTCGCCCCGGCCGGGACTCCCGCCTCCGGCAGGGCCCGCTCGGCGAGGGCGGCGCTGCGCTCCTCGTTCTCGGAGCGGTCGGGCCGGTAGACCGCGTCGTGGAACCAGGCGGCCAGCCGGACGAGTTCCGGCGCACCGGCGTGCGCGGCGAGGACGTCGATCCCGTCCAGGACCGCCGTCAGATGCGCGGTGGTGTGGTACTTCCGCTGCGGCTCGGCCCACCGTTCCAGCAGGTTCTCCGCGTACGGGAGCGGATCGGGCCCGGCCGCCCCGCCCCGGGCGGCCACCAGGGCCTCCTGCCAGCGGATGCGGAGATCGGGGGTGTGCGCGGTGTCGTCGGACATGCGGGAACTCTAAGGCTGTTCCCTGACGCTCACGGTCCCAGGCCCGAACGGGGGAGCGCACTGCGGAAGTGCTTCCGGTGCGCGGCGAACCTCCGGGACGGGTCATTGGCCGGGGACTTTTCGCATGATCGTCTCGGTCCGTGCACACTCGCCACGCGCTCGTACTCGCGTCCGCATTCGCCCTGGCCCTCGCGGGCCCCCTCGCCACCAGTGCGGCTTCCGCCCCCACGCCGCCGAACCCGGAACCCGCGCCGCTGATCCGTACGGGGGACCCGATCCCCGGCCGGTACATCGTCACCCTCGACCCGCTCGTGGACGCGGCCAGGACCGCGCAGAAGCTGGGTCTGACGCCGACCTTCACGTACAGCAAGGCGCTCAACGGCTTCGCCGTCCCGCTCACCCCGGCCCAGCTGACGACCCTCCGCAGCACCCCCGGCGTGACGTCGGTGGAGGAGGACGCGAAGAACTCCGTCCCCGTGTCGGAAGCCGTCCCCGCGTACACCCCCGTCCCCGCCTCCAGGGCCGCGAACGCCGTGGCAGTAGCCGCCCGCCGCGCACCGGCCTCCACCTGGGGCCTGGACCGCATCGACCAGCGGAACCTGCCGCTCGACGGCGACTTCACCACCGGCGGCGACGGTGCCGGGGTGACCGCGTACATCCTCGACTCCGGCATCGACTACCAGCACACCGAGTTCGGCGAGGCCGATGGGACCCGCGCCTCCTTCGGCTTCGACGCCGTGGGCGACGGCCGCAGGGGCGCGGACTGCCACGGCCACGGCACGCACGTCGCGGGCACCGTCGCGGGCGGCACGTACGGCGTCGCCCGCCGGGCGAGCCTGGTCAGCGTCCGGGTCCTGGGCTGCGACGGGTCGGGGTCGAACTCCGGGCTGGTCGCGGCCCTGGACTGGGTCGCCCGGAACGCCGTGCAGCCCGCCGTCCTCAACGGCTCCCTGGGCGGCGGCAAGTCCCAGGCGGTCAACCGCGCCACGACCGCGCTCTCCACCGCGGGGGTCCTCCCCGTTCTCGCGGCGGGCAACGACGCCAAGGACGCTTGCGACGCCTCGCCCGCCTCGGCCGACGGGGCCCTGACCGTCGCGGCCTCCAACCGCTCCGACGCGCAGGCCTCCTTCTCCAACTGGGGCGAATGCGTCGAGCTCTACGCGCCGGGCCAGGACATCGTCTCGGCCAGGCTCGGCGGCGGCTCGGTCTCCCTGAACGGCACGTCCATGGCGGCGCCCCACGTCACCGGCCTCGCCGTCCTCTACAAGCAGGCCCACCCCGGCGCCGGCCCCGCCGAAGTCGCCGCCTGGATCGACGAGGTGTCCACCAAGGACGTCCTGACGGGCGTCAGCCAGGGCACCCCCAACCACCTTCTCTTCACCGACGGCCTGTAGACCCGCCCGCCCGGTCCCGGCGGAACGCCCCCGGAACGCCCCGCCGGAACGCCCGGTGGGGCGTTCCGGCGGGACCGGAGCCCCCGGCTCCCTACCCGGCGGCCGGGAGGTGGACGGCGAGGAGGTTCGGGTCCTCGTCGGTGGTGTACGCGCCGCTCGCGACGTACGCCGTGGCTCCCCGAACCGCCAGCGAGGTGGGGTTCTGCAGACCGTCGGCGGCCGTCAGCACCGTGGAGTGCGTGCCGTCCCGCCGCACCAGGGCGACCGTGTTGTCCGCGTTGATCGCGGCCAGCAGGGTGTCACCGGGCCCGGTGAACGCGATGTCGTCGATGTTCACCAGGCCGGTGGCCCGGGTCTCGACCGCTCCGGCCGTGCCCCGCTGGGTGATCGGGATGCGCAGGACGGTTCCCCGGTCCAGGTTGGTCACCCAGGCGGCACCATGGTGGATCTTGATGCCGTTCGCCCCCAGGAACCCGGCGGCGTCCAGCTCGGGTGCCTTGGCCCACCCGGTGGGCGTACCGCCGGCCACGGGCACCCGCCACACCGTGCCGAGGACGGAGTCGGCGACGTACAGGAGGCCGCTGCGGTCGTCGAGGGCCAGCCCGTTGGGCAGGCCGTCGGCGGGGAGCGCGGCGATGCGCCGCGGGGTGCCGCCGGGGCGCAGGCGCCACAGGCCGGTCAGATCGCTGCTGCCGGTCGCGTAGAGGAAGTACAGCGTCCCGTCCCCGGCGCGGACGATGCCGCCGAGGAACGGCTGTGCCAGCGCGGGGGTCGTGGCGCCGGCCGGAGGCTCCGGCAGGGTGGCGAGGACCCGCACCCGGCCGTCGGGGGCGATGCGGGCGATCCGGCGGCTGAAGGCGAAGGTGACGTCGGCGCTGCCGTCGGGCTCCAGGGTGATGTTCTCCGGCCGCTGGCCGTCCGCCATGTCGAGGTGCGCCACGAAGTGTCCCCGGGGTACGGAGGAGCCGGATGCGGCGGTGGCGGGTCCGGCGGCGGTGGCGGCGAGAACCGCCGCCGCGACCACGCCGATGAGGCGGGTGCGCTTGAGTTTCACGGGTGTCGTCATCGTTGGTTCTTCCTCTGATCCCGGCGGCCGTTGTCCGCCGACTTCGGACGCACCGGGGCGCACGTCCCCTCCGCAAGCCAGGGCCTCTCGTTCGGATCACGCCGGGCTCGCGTGCCCCCGTGCCCCACCTCGCGGCGTTGTCGTCGGCCGACGACGCTCCGCGTCGCCTCCCCCTCCGCCTCGCGAGGTACGGCACCGGACCCCGCCCCCCGATCCAGCCTGATCCCAGGAAATGACCCTAGGCGGACGTCCGTCCGCCGCCTGTTCTCCCGGCGCACCGTCAGTTGACCCCTGGTGCCGTACGCGGGGTGCGCGGCGGGGGGATCGCCGAGGGCCGGGCACGGTGCTCTCGCGGGCCACACCTCGTACGCTTCCGGGCAAACGACCGGCCGGCCGCGGTCCTAACGTCGGGAGAGGAGGCGCGGACGAACCCGACGAACGGACACGACATGACCCAGCCGTCTTTCAGCACCGCCGGGACCTCGGTCGCGCACCAGGTGTCCGTCCACGTCCACGTCGCGGACGAACCCCCGGTGTCGTTGCCCGCCGAGCTGCGGTACGAGAGGTCCGACCCCTACGCCGTACGCCTCGCGCTCGGGACGATGTCGGCCAGAACCGTCGACTGGGTCTTCGCACGCGGCCTCCTGTCGGAGGGAACGATCCGCCCGGCGGGCACCGGAAGCATCCTGGTGACCCCCCGCCGGGGGTGCCCGGGCGACGTGGTGCGGATCGTCGTCCGGTCACCGGCGGGGTCCGCCGTGCTGGACATCGCCGCTCCGGCGGTCGGCGCGTTCCTGGAACGGGCCGCCCGGGTCGTGCCCCCGGGCGAGGAGAGGCACCACCTCGACCTCGACCGGCTGGTGACCGAACTCCTCGCCGACGGCGACTGACGGCGACCTGCGGCGACCGACGGCGACCCGGTACGGGGGCGGCGGGGCGCGCTAGCGTGCTCCACGTGACCACCACCATGGACCTCAACGCCGACCTCGGCGAAGGCTTCGGCCGTTGGACGCTCACCGACGACGACGCGCTGCTCTCCTGCGTCACCAGCGCCAACGTGGCCTGCGGCTTCCACGCGGGCGACCCGGCGGTGATGCGCCGTGTCTGCGAGGGCGCGGCGGCCCGGGGCGTGACGATCGGGGCGCAGGTGTCCTACCGGGACCTGGCAGGGTTCGGACGCCGCTCGATGGACGTCCCCGCGGCCGAACTGGCCGCCGAAATCGCCTACCAGATCGGTGCGTTGCGGGTCTTCGCCGAGGCGGCCGGCTCCCGCGTCGCGTACGTGAAACCGCACGGCGCGCTCTACAACCGCGCGGTCCACGACGACGCGCAGGCGCGCGCCGTGATCGAGGGGGTGCTGCTGGCCGGCGGCGGCCTCCCCGTCCTCGGCCTGCCCGGCTCCCGACTGCTCGCCCACGCCCGTGAGGCTCGACTGGGCGCGGTGGAAGAGGCGTTCGCGGACCGCGCGTACACCCCGCAGGGCACCCTGGTGCCGCGCGGCGAGGCGGGCGCGGTGGTGGAGGACCCCGACGAGGTCGTGCGCCGCGCGGTCCGGATGACGGTGGACCGCACCGTCGTCGCCGACGACGGCAGCACCGTTCCGGTCGCCGCCCGCTCCCTCTGCCTGCACGGCGACACCCCCGGCGCGGCGGCGCTCGCCCGGCGGGTGCGGGCCGCGCTGGAGGAAGCGGGCGTCGGTGTCCGGGCGTTCGCGTGAGCGGCACGGGGAGCGCGAGCGAGGCGGGTACGGGGAGCGAGGGTGGCACGGAGCCGGGGGCGGCCTCCGTGCGGGTGCTGCCGGCCGGGCCGGACGGGCTCCTGGTCGAACTCGCCTCCGGTGAGGCCGCCGAGGCGTTCCACGCCGAGGTGCTGCGCCGCCGCGACCGGGGCGAGCTGCCGCCGGTCCGCGAGATCGTGCCCGGCGCGCGCACGGTCCTGCTCGACGGGATCGGGGCCGCCGGGCGTGCAGGTGGAGCCGGGCTCGACCGGTTCGCCCGCGAGCTGGCCGGGTGGACCGTGCGGCCGCTGCGCCGCGCGGACGGCCCCGCCGTGGAGATCCCGGTGGTCTACGACGGCCCGGACCTCGACGGGGTCGCCGCGCTCTGGGGCGTACCGCGCGGGGAGGTGGCCGCCCTGCACTCCGGTACGGCGTTCCGCGTCGCGTTCTGCGGGTTCGCCCCCGGGTTCGGGTACCTCACCGGGCTTCCCGAGCGCCTGCACGTACCCCGGCGCGCGACCCCGCGTACCCGGGTCCCGGTGGGGGCGGTCGCGCTGGCCGGGCCGTACACCGGGGTCTACCCGCGTGTCTCGCCCGGCGGCTGGCAGCTGATCGGTCACATGCCGGACCCGGCCCGGCTCTGGGATCCGGCCCGCGACCCGGCGGCCCTGCTGGTCCCGGGGGCGCGGGTGCGCTTCGTACCGGTGGACTCCCCGAGCGGGAAGGAGCGGGCGTGAGCGGGTTGCTGCACGTGGTGCGCGCCGGCGCGCTGACCACCGTCCAGGACGCCGGGCGCACCGGCTGGGCGCACCTCGGCGTCCCCCGGGCCGGGGCGCTGGACGCGCCCGCGCACCGGCTCGCCAACCGGCTGGTGGGCAACGACCCCACCGCCGCCGTGCTGGAGACCACCGTCACCGGCTGCGCGGTCCGCCCCGACCGGACCGTGGTCGCGGTGGTCGGCGGCGCCGTCTGCCGGGTGACGGTCGACGGCCGCCCGGCGGCCTGGGGCGCCCCCGTCCGGGTGGCGGCGGGCGCGGTGCTGGAGGCGGGTCCCGCGCTCAGCGGCGTGCGGAGCTACCTGGCGTTCGCGGGCGGCCTGGAGCCGGAACCGGCGCTGGGCAGCCGCTCGGCCGACCTGCTCTCCGGGCTCGGCCCGCCCCCGCTCCGCGACGGGGACACGCTGCCGCTCGGCGAACCGCCCGCCACCCTCCCCGCGCTCCCGGCCGCCGCGCCCTGGGCGGCGGCTCCCGCCGCGCCCGGCGGGCTCGTACTGCCGCTCCACCCGGGCCCCCGGCGTGCCTGGTTCACCGAGGACGCCCTGCGGACCCTGACGACGGCCGCGTACCGCGTCTCCGCCGCGAGCAACCGCGTCGGGCTGCGCACCGAGGGCCCCGCGCTGGAACGGGCCGTCGGCGGCGAACTCCCCAGCGAGGGCATGGTGCTCGGCGCGGTCCAGGTCCCGCCGGACGGCCGGCCGGTGGTGTTCCTGCACGACCACCCGACGACCGGCGGCTACCCGGTCGTCGGGGTCGTCCCGCGCCACGCCCTCGCGGCGGCGGCCCAGGCGGTCCCGGGGACACCGCTCCGGTTCGTACGGATGTGACACCAACTAAGGGCTTTGCCGAGGTCAGGGTCACCCGCAAGGGCCCGTGAGGGCTGCGCCGCCGCGCGATCGACCGTAGGCTGGCCCGGATATTGGCCTAGACCTCTTGACGTCGGTCCCATCCGATCCGGTCCGATCCGAGGGCGTCATCCCGAGAAGTGGGGACACATGAGCAAGCGCGCACTCCTGGAGGTGATCGCGCTCGACGCCGAGGACGCGGTCGCGGCCCAGGCCGGTGGGGCGGACCGACTCGAACTGGTCACCGACATGGCCGCCGACGGCCTCACCCCGCCCCGGGAGACCTTCGCCGCCATCCGGGCGGCCGTCGACATCCCGCTGCGCGTGATGCTCCGGCAGGAGGACGGGTTCGCCGTCGGTGACATCGACCGCCTCCTCGGGCGGCTGGGCGAGCTCCGCGAGGCCGGTGCCGACCAGTTCGTCTTCGGATTCCTGGACCGGGACGGCCACGCCGACCTGGTCACCGTCGAACGGCTCGTCGCCGAACTCGGCGGCTGCCCCTGGACGTTCCACCGCGCGATCGACCGGGCCACCGACCGGGGCTCGCTGCGCAAGCAGCTCGCCGACCTGCCCGGACTCGACACCTACCTGACGGCGGGCGCCGCGACCGGGGTCGACGACGGCGTACCGATCCTGGTCGACGAGGCCGCCCGCTCCCGCGAACCGGGGTACGAGCCGCGGATCCTGGTCGGCGGCGGCCTCCGCCTCGAACACCTGCCGAGCCTGCGGGCCGCCGGACTCGACGCCTTCCACATCGGCGGCGCCGCCCGCCCGCACGGCTGGACCGGCCCGGTGGACGAGGCCGCGGTGCGCACCTGGCGCGAGGCCATCGACGCGTAGGCGGGATCCGGTGGGCGCGGTCCCGCGGGGAGAGGCACGGGCCCCGTACCTCTTCCCCGCGCCTCACACCGCGCCGGCCAGCGCCTGGGGCAGCGGGGCCGCGTGCACGACCGTGAGGCCCGACACCGCACGGGTCAGCGCCACGTACAGCCGGCGCAGTCCGGTGCGCTCGTCGGGCTCGCCGTCGACCACGGCCGCCGGCTCGTCCAGCACCACGTAGTCGTACTCCAGGCCCTTCGCGAGCGAGGCGGGGACCAGCGTCAGCCGTGACGCGGCGCTCGTCTCCTCGCCCGGCGACAGCACGGTGTGCCCGGCCGTCGCCAGCGCCTCGGCCAGCGCGGGGACGCGGGCGTCGGCGGCGATCAGGCCGATCGAACCCTCCTGCTCCAGCGCCTCCTCGCACGCGGCGACCGCCGCCGCGACCAGCTCCTCGGCACCGCCCACCGCACGGACCGCCAGCGAACCGGGCGACTCACGCACCGACTCGACCGCCGCGAGCCCGGGAGCGATCGCGGGCAGCAGCCGGGAGGCGTACGCGATCACCTCGCGCGGCACACGGAAGCCCGCCGTCAGCTCCTCCACGTGCGCGTCCCGCTTGCCCAGATGCCCGAGGGCGTCCGCCCAGCTCCGCGTCGACCAGGGCGTCGTGCCCTGCGCGAGGTCGCCCAGCACCGTCGCCGAACCCGTCGAACAGCGGCGCCCCACCGCCCGGTACTGCATCGGGGAGAGGTCCTGCGCCTCGTCGAGCACCACATGGCCCAGCGAGTGCGTACGCTCCACCAGATCGCGGGCCTCGTCGATGAGCACCGCGTCCGCCGTCGACCACTTCGCCGACTTCACGCTGCGGGCCGGCTTCGTCCACACCACCGCCTTCTGCTCGTCCTCGGTGAGCAGACCCTCCGCGTGCGCGGCCAGGAACTCCGGGTCGGAGAGCAGCCGCAGCACCAGCTTCGCCGGATCGACGGCGGGCCAGACCGCCTTCACCGCCGCCTTCACGGCGGGCGTCCGGGCCACCGCGTTCTGCACCCGGTCGTCCGGCGCCTCCCCGGCCTCCTCCATCCGCACCAGCACCCGGTGCGCGATGCGCTGCGGCAGCGCCTCGTGGGCGGCGCCGTACCGCATGTCGCGGGCGAGCAGCTCCTCGACCAGCTCCGCCACCTCGTACGCCGGGACCCGCCAGCGGCGCGAACCGCGCACCACCACGATCCCCTCGGTGGGCGGGGTGACGTGCGAGCGGATCGCCCGCCGCAGCACCTCGGCCATCCGCGCGTCGCCCTTCACCAGCGCCGCGGACGCCTCGTCCGTGCCGCGCACCTCGACGTCCTTGGTGACCAGGTCCTCCACGGTCGCCTGCTGCACCTCCATCTCGCCGAGTGCGGGCAGCACCTGCTCGATGTAGTGGAGGAACGACCGGTTCGGCCCGATGACGAGCGTGCCGGTACGAGCCAGCCGGTCCCGGTGCGCGTACAGCAGGAACGCGACACGGTGCAGGCCCACCGCCGTCTTTCC
Organism: Streptomyces sp. NPDC001770; assembly: GCF_053596135.1. Lineage (NCBI taxonomy): Bacteria > Bacillati > Actinomycetota > Actinomycetes > Kitasatosporales > Streptomycetaceae > Streptomyces > Streptomyces sp. NPDC001770. The sequence goes on from NZ_JBSFFN010000001.1 coordinate 158,348, forward strand.
GGTACCGGGGCCTCCCTGTACGCAGATCGTGCCGCCCAGCTCGCTACGGACGATCTCGTCCTGCTCCGGCTGGATCGTCGCGACGATGTCCCGCATCGGACCGACGCGCGGCCGCTCGATCTCCGCCTGGAGCAGCTTGCTGGTGGTACCGGCGCCGGGGGCGTCGGCGGGAGCCGTGAGGTCCTCGTCCTCGTACGCGGTCAGCTCGCCGCCGGTGTAACCGAAGCGGCGGCGGAGCCCCACGTCCTGCGGGTCCAGGCGGGACGCCTGGTAGAAGGACTGCGAGACCGGCGCACGCCAGTCGATGACCATGGGGTCGCCGTGCGCGTCGTGGACGTGACGGCGGCCGATGTAGAACCGCTCGCCCTCCGCGCCCTCGGCGAACTCGCCGCCGACCGGGTGCCGGAAGTCGAGCCGGCCGAAGAAGAGCGGGGTGTGCGAGAGGTCGGCGAGTGCCTTGATGCGCTCGTCGATCTGCGCCTGGAGCACGGCGGCGTTCACCCAGTTGGCGGTGACGTCGCGGATGTCGAGGGCCTGGACGTCCTCGCGCATGACGCGCAGGGCCGCCCGGGACGCGGCGAGATGACCTCGCTCACGGGCCAGTGGATCGGTGGGGGGATCGGTGGGGGTGTCACTTTCTGCGGTGTGCGGCGCGGACACGGGTATGGCCTCCGGCAGTTCGACGCAGGGCGACGGCCGCACGGCGCGAAAGGGCGCACGGCCGGGTCCCGGTGGGCGATCACGAGGGGATACGCGCGAGGGCGCGCGTACCGGCCGCGCACGCGGTGGCGCGCACGGCAGTCGGCCGGTTTCCGTCCGGTCGGCGGCACTCCCCCGGCTGCCGGCGTGCGGAATGCCGGTACCACGGTGCGGGAGGGCGGGGCAGACCGGCGATTGTATCCAGGCCGTGAGGACCGGGCGAACCGGATTCCCGCAGGCCCCCTTCCTGCCCCGCGCGGGCGCCTTCCCGGCCCGCACGTGGCCGGGGTCCTGGCCTGTACGTGGCCGGGCGCCCGGCCCGTACGCGGGTGGGTTCCTCGCCCGTAGGTGGCTGGGAGGAGCACTCTGGAAGACATGAGCACCGCGATCCTGAACCCCCGCAGGACCGGCCCCGCGCACGGCGCGACCGCGGCCACCGGTCACCCTCGGTCCCACCCCCTCGGCGACGCCCTGCGCGCCGTCCGCGTGTACGTCACCACCGCCCTCGACGTTGCCGTCCGAGGGGAGTACGCCGTCGCCTCCGGCGTCCGCCGCGCCCGGTGAGACGGGACGGGTCTGTTGAGTACGGGACGGGTCTGTTGAGTACGGGACGGGCCGGTTGAGTACGGGACGGGACCCGGGATGAGTACGGACCCGGAGTTATCGGCTCCGGTTCCGCGATGGGCTGGTCCCATGCCTTCCCGTCGCCGAAGCCCCGGCCGAATCCGCAGCCCCCGCCCCGGCCCCGCAGGACCCGTCCCCCGCCGCATCCCCGGTGGCCGCTGGTCCGTCCCCGCCGCCGCCACGGCCCTGCTCCCGCAGCTGGCACCCGTGGTCGTCGGCCTGCTCTGGGTCGCCCTGCTCGCCGGCACCGGCTGCGACGAGGGGTGCGACCCCGCCGTGCGGGCCCCGCTGGACGTGGTGACCCTCGGCTACTCGCTCAGCCTCACCCTGACCCCGGCCGCGCTCGTCCTCTGCTGGCTGCTGGCGGTCCGCCGCTCCTGGTCCACGGCACGCTGGTCCGCTGCGCGCTGGGCTGCCGCCGGGCTCGCCTACGCGCCGCTGGCCATGATCGCGCTGGGCGTCATGCTGCTCTTCGTCCCGCGGCCCTGAGGGATGCCACCGGCGCCCGTACCTCCCGGGGCGCCGGCGATCCACACCTCAGTTCTCGGTGCTCTCCGTGCTCTCCGTGTTCCCGGTGTCCTCCGTCAGCAGATCGTCCGCGTCGACGATCCGGTACGCGTACCCCTGCTCGGCCAGGAACCGCTGCCGGTGCGCGGCGAAGTCCTGGTCGATGGTGTCGCGGGCGACCACCGAGTAGAAGCGGGCCTCGTGCCCGTCCGCCTTCGGCCGCAGCACCCGGCCGAGCCGCTGCGCCTCCTCCTGGCGGGAGCCGAACGTACCCGACACCTGGATGGCGACGGTGGCCTCCGGCAGGTCGATCGAGAAGTTCGCGACCTTCGACACGACCAGGACGTTGATCTCGCCCTGCCGGAACGACTCGAAGAGCTTCTCGCGCTGCGAGTTCGGCGTCTCACCCTTGATGACGGGCGCGTTCAGGTGCTCGCCCAGCTCGTCGAGCTGGTCGATGTACTGCCCGATGACGAGGGTCTGCTCGCCCGCGTGCTTGCGGACCAGGGCCTCCGTGACCTTCCGCTTGGTCACGGTGGTCGCGCAGAAGCGGTACTTCTCCTCGGGCTCGGCCGTGGCGTACGCGAGCCGCTCGTGGTCGGTGAGGTTGACCCGTACCTCCACGCAGTCGGCGGGCGCGATGTAGCCCTGCGCCTCGATCTCCTTCCACGGGGCGTCGAACCGCTTCGGGCCGATGAGCGAGAACACGTCCGATTCCCGCCCGTCCTCGCGGACCAGCGTGGCGGTGAGACCGAGCCGGCGGCGGGCCTGGAGGTCGGCGGTGAACTTGAAGACGGGCGCGGGCAGCAGGTGCACCTCGTCGTAGATCACCAGACCCCAGTCACGGGAGTCGAAGAGCTCCAGGTGCGGGTAGATGCCCTTGCGGCGCGTGGTGAGCACCTGGTACGTCGCGATGGTGACCGGGCGGATCTCCTTGCGCGTACCGCTGTACTCGCCGATCTCCTCCTCGGTCAGTGAGGTGCGCTTGATCAGCTCGTGCTTCCACTGACGGGCCGAGACGGTGTTGGTCACCAGAATCAGCGTGGTGGCCTTCGCCTCCGCCATCGCACCGGCTCCGACCAGCGTCTTCCCGGCACCACAGGGGAGCACGACGACCCCGGAACCACCGTGCCAGAACCCCTCGACCGCCTGCTTCTGGTACGGCCGCAGCGACCAGCCGTCCTGCGCCAGCTCGATCGGGTGCGCCTCACCGTCGACGTACCCGGCGAGGTCCTCGGCGGGCCAGCCGAGCTTCAGCAGCGTCTGCTTGATCTGCCCGCGCTCCGAGGGGTGCACGGCGACCGTGTCCGGGTCGAGCCGCGCCCCGACCAGCGGGGTGATCTTCTTCGACCGCAGCACCTCTTCGAGGACCGGCCGGTCGGTGCTGGTCAGCACGAGGCCGTGCACCGGGTGCTTGGACAGGGTGAGACGGCCGTACCGCGCCATCGTCTCGGCGATGTCGACGAGCAGTGCGTGCGGCACGGGGTAGCGGGAGTACTCCACCAGCGCGTCGACGACCTGCTCGGCGTCGTGCCCGGCGGCCCGGGCGTTCCACAGCCCGAGCGGCGTCACGCGGTAGGTGTGGATGTGCTCGGGTGCGCGCTCCAGCTCCGCGAAGGGCGCGATCACCCTGCGGCACGCGTCCGCCAGCTCGTGGTCGACTTCCAGCAGAAGTGTCTTGTCGCTCTGGACGATGAGGGGTCCGGTCACGCGCTGCGGCCCTTTCTCCGGGGGACGGCCGCCCATGCGGCCAAACGTCCAGTGTGCCGCATCCCCGCGCCCGGTGGGGGTGGCGGCGGGTGTGAGGTGCGGGGCGCGCGGTGCGGGAATGCGCGGGGCGTCGCGTGGCGGTGCTCAGGTCCGGGGCGGTGGCGGGGGCGTACGGCGTTCAGGTCCGGGGCGGGGCGGTACGGCGGTGGCGAGGGCGTACGGCGTTCAGGTCCGGGCCGGCGGCGGAGGCGTACGGGATTCCGGGGCCCGGACCGTCGCCCGCTCCCACAGCTCCTCTCCGTGTTCCGCGAACCGGTCGAACATCCCGCCCGCGCCCTGCCTGCGCAGATGGAGCAGTGGCGAGTCGTGCCCGACGAGCCGGGCGAGGTGGGGCGTGACCAGTGCGTCGTGGTCGAACCGGAAGACGGAGAGGCTGACGTGGTTGATCGCGTCCTCCGGCGCGCTGAAGCGGGTTTCCAGGCCCTCCAGCGGGCCGAGGCGATCCAGGTGTTCCAGGGTGATCCGGATGCGCGTGGAGACCGTCAGGGCCACGTCCTCGACGATCTCCCGCTGCTGGGTCACCTCCCCCTCCGGATCGCCCAGCAGGAACCGGACCCGGCACCCCGCCCGTGCCTTCCGGCGGACCGTCTCCAGGAAGGCGGGCACCTGGGTCCAGAGGAAGTAATTCGTGTATCCGGCGAAGAAGAGGTCCGAGCCGGCGTCCTCGGCCAACTCGCCCCACACCGTCGACGGGCACGCGGAACGGTACGGGTAGCTGCGGATCAGTTCGCGGTCGTGGCCGCTCTTGATGCGGTCCCCGAGTCTCCGGAGCCAGGTCATTTCTCGTCCACCCACTCCCGACGCCGGGCCTTTCCGTGACCGTAGCGAGAAGCGCTCCACGCCGTCCCCGGTTCGATGCGGATACGCCCCGGAAGGGATGGCACGGTCCGCACGGTCCGGACATCACCGTGCGGACGACGCCTCGGCCCGACCGCCCCGATCACCTCACGGATGCAGCACCGCCCCCAGCGGGTTCCCCGCCGCCTCCGCCGCCGGGCGGGACACGTACAGCGCGGTGTGGAAGGAGCCCTCGCTCTCCTTGCCGAGCGGGTCCTCGCCCGCGGCGAGGGTGGCGGCGACGGCGTACCGCTGCTCCTGCTCGCCGGTGAAGCGGCGTTGCGGGTAGGTCTGCGCGGTGTGCTTCTCCGTGGTCAGGCCGTGCGCGTCCAGGCAGTCGGCGATCGGCCGGTAGCTGCCGGTACGGAGGACGAACGCGGCCACCCACACCGGGGCGTCCGCCGCGGCGAGCAGCGGCCCGAAGGTGCGGGGGGAGAGGAAGCTGACGCCGCCGGTGACGGTGATCAGGCGCACATCCCGCGCGGCCCGCAGCAGGGCCGGGCTCGGGGGCGCGGTCTCCAGGTTCTCGGCGAAGCCGTCGTCGAGCAGGCCCACGGCCCGGGCGTAGGCGATGGCGCTGGGGGCGGCGTCGAGGCCGAGGACGCGGACCGCGTCGGGGCGCCGGTGGGCGGCGTAGAACTCCTTGTCCCGCTCGACGAGCCCGGCGGTGGTCAGCCCGGCGGCCTCCTCGGAGGTGTAGTGGGTGTAGAGGTCGCTCAGGGTGAGGTGGTGGTTGAGCAGGGCCGCGTTGATGCCGTACGAGCAGCAGAGGTCCAGCACCGTGGTGGTGGACGGATCGGCTCCGCCGTCCCCGGGGCCGAGGGCGGTGAGCAGGCGGCGGAAGACGCTTTGCGCGTGGTGCGGCGTCTGGTAGCCCCAGGGACCCAGCCCCCGGAAGAACGCACGCGGGTCGGGCTGGTCGTAGGCGTCGTCGAACGGGGTCATGGCGTCGGCCGGCTGTGCGGAATTCGCAGAACTCGCAGAACTCATCAGGCGTCCCTCCCGAGCGTCCCGGCGGCCCCGCGCCCGTGTCGGGCGCGGTCGCACGGGCGCCGGGACCGGGGCGGAACCGGCATCCTTCCGGGCGAGTCAACGCCGGAAGGCGCGCGCCGGGAACAGGGCGGGTCGGAAACCGGCCGGCCGGAAGTCACGGGCCGGCCCGAGCGCCGCCTCCAGGGAGGGCGCCGACGAGCCCAGCACCACGGACCCGGCAGGCTGTTGTCTCACGCGGTGTCCTTGCCGGAGGGCGGCGCGCTCCCTTCCCCGAAGAGCTCCCGCCGGGCGTCCTCGACCTCCTGCTCCGTGAGCGCCCCGTGTCCCTCTTCGTGCGAGGCCACGATGTCCGCGAGCCCGTCCATGGCGAGCTGACCTCCGACGGCCTCGGTGATGTGACCGGACGGGCCCCGGCGACTTGTCCGGGATCGCAACTCACTGATCAGCTGCGCGGGCATGGACACGGAGACACGCTCGGCGGTGCCGGCTCGGGTCGGCTTCATGGCCCCAGTGTGCGGCAGCCACCAGCGCGGTCGCGGCCCACTCCTCACTCCTCCGCCAGCTCCGCGACCCCCGTGATGCGGTGCAGCGGATACGTGCGGACCTCGTCGGCGGTGTGGTCGTACGCGGTGACGAAGCCGCCCTCCACCCGTACCGGGGCGATCACCCGCTGGCTGGCGGCGCCCTCCGCGTTGACGTACCCGATCCAGAGCGTGGACCCCGTCATGGCGGCGGCCTGGACGGTGGCGAGGGTGTCGGCCGGGGTGGTGCGCGGGAGCGTGCCGGACGGGGTGCCGGCCTCGTCGGCGGCGGGCTCCTTGCGGACGACCGTGGCGGCCGTGTCGCCGGCCCGGATCGCCCGTACCGCCGCGCCGAGCAGCGTGTCGTCCGGTACCGGCGGGCCCTCGGGCACGGGGACGGGGGCGGTACGCGGCGGGGTGCGGCGGGCACCGGCGCGGGTGATCAGGACGTCGCCCTCGGCGGACTCGGCGGCGGGGGCGTAACCGAGGTCGCGCAGCCCTTCGAGGAGGGACGCGGGGTCGGTCTGGGAGGCGAGGACGGTCGGGGCGAGCCGCCGCAGCCGCAGGACGGCCGCGCGCTTGTCGGCCAGGATCTCGTTGAGCACGGACTCGTCGTCGCAGCGTACGTACGAGGACGCGGCGCCGATCCGGAGGTGGCCGTGGCGCCGGGCCACGTCGTCGATGAGGTAGGTCAGCGGCTGCGGCACCGGGGTGCGGCTGTGCGCGGCGAGGAAGGCGTGCAGGTCGGAGGCGCTCTGTCCGGCGTCCAGCGCCCGGCGCACCGAGCCGGGGGTGAAGCGGTAGACCGTCGCGCCGCCCTTGGACTCGACGTCGGCGAGGACGTGCAGGACGTCGGCGAGCGGGCGTTCCAGCGGCCCGGGGGCGACGGCCGTCAGGTCGGCCTGGAGGAGTACGTGGTCGAGCGGTTCCGGCAGCAGCGGGGCGAGCAGGGCCGCGGCGCGGGCGGAGTCCTCCGGGGTGCGCGGGAGCAGGGCGCGGGCCTGGGAGGAGAGCGCGCCGCGGCCGGTGATGCCGAGGAGCTCGGCCTCGTTGACCGTCCACAGCGCGACGCGCGAACGCAGGTCCGACGTATCGCCTGGGGCGCTCGATCCGGTCCCCTCGGGGCGTGGGTGGACGTCGCCGCGTGATCCGCCGCGCAGCGGGCGCTCCCAGCGCAGCCGGGTGAGCAGGGTCGCGGGGTCGGGTGCGGTGCCGGGCGGCAGCGCGGCGAAGAGGGCGAGCACCCGGCGGCGTACGTCGGGGGCGGCGGAGCGGTCCAGTTCGGGGCCGAGCGCGGACAGGGCACGGCCCTTGGCGTCCTGTCCGCCGACGAGTCCGGCGGTGCGGGTGGCCGCCAGCCAGGCGAGCGCGAGGCGCGTCCACCGCTGGGCGGCGGGGAGTTCGAGCCAGTCGTCGTACGCGGGGGTGGCGCCGTACCGTTCGTCGGTCTCGCCGTCGGCGGCGAGCAGCCCGGTGGCGTAGGCGAGTTCGACCCAGAACGCGGCGACCGGTTCCGTCGTGTCGAGCGCGCTCGCGACCCGCTTCAGCTCGCGCACGCTCAGCCCGCCGGAACGCAGCACGGCGGGACCGCCGCCGTTCCAGAGCTTCAGCAGGTCCTCGACGGTGGAGAGCGCGAGGAACGCCTGCCCGGCCGCCGCCCTGTCCACAGCCTGGGGATCACGTTCGGCGACCGGCTCGACGGCCGGGGGCAGCGGTTCGGGTACGCGGTGGGCGCGCCCGGCCCGCAGGTGCAGGGCCGCCTCGCGGGGGAGTACGACGGTGCGCGCCGACACCGGGAGCAGCAGCCCGCGGTCGCGCAGCCAGCGGACCGGCGGGGTCGGGTTCGGCGTGATCTCGCCGTACGGCGGCCCCCACACCAGCCGGTCCAGCACCGACAGTGCCTCCACCGGCGCGGAGTCCAGGAGTTCCGCCATGCGCGTGCGGTCGGTGAAGAGGCCGGTCAGCGCGGCCACGGCGGAGACCGGATCGTAGGTGGCGGGGAGCCCGGCGGCGGTAAGGATCTCCTGGAGCCGGCCCGGCGACATCCCGGCGGTGGCCTCCGAGACGGTCGGCCCGAGCCCGGTGGGGGAGGGGTGCTGCGGGGACGGCGCGAGCAGCTCCCGCGCGGTGCGCACCAGGTGCAGCCGCTCGTCCTCGCCCCAGACCAGGGCCTGTTCGCGCAAGGTGTCCAGGGCACCCGGCAGCGCCGCCGCGATGGCGGCCCCGGCGTCCTCGTGGTGGGCGCCGTCGTCGTGCCCGTCGCCGGTCAGCAGCCGCAGCAGCGTCTCGTACGGAGCCGGGTCGGGGGCCACCGCGAGGGCCTCGGCGGTCTGCAGTGCGAACCGGTCGAGGTGCTCCAGCGCGCGCACCACGGAGGCCCGGGTGCCGGCCCGGGTGGCGAGCTGGGTGATGTCGCCCGGTACCGGCGTGAGCAGGTCGGGACGGGCGCGCAGCAGCCCGGCCAGCGCTTCGTCGCCGCGGGCACGCAGAGCTTCGGCGAGCGTGCGCGGTGGTGTGGTCGTCCCCATCCGTCCCACGGTAGCCGCTGGAACGCTACGGTCGGAGCAGGTCAGCCGGAGGGAACCGAGGGGACGGGCCACGTGGGGATCGAGAGCGACCAGCTCGTCTACGAGTTCTTGAGCCGTGTCGGGGACCTGGCGCAGCGACAACAGCTGTCCTCAGGAGCCCGGATGAGACTCGTCGGCCAGGTGCGCGACGAGATCGAGAAGCAGCGCGGGAAGTCCGGGGCGGACTCGCCCGCCGCGGTGCGGCGCATCATCGGACGCCTCGGGGATCCCGGCGAACTGGTCGCCGCCGCCGCCGAGTCGGCCCCCGGCGCGGAACCCGCCCCGCCCTCCGCCCCACTGCCGCCGCCGCGTTCGGAGACCTCCGCGCGGGAGACGGCGTACCGGCCCGGTGACACCCCGGCAGGTCCCGTACCGGCGCCCCGGCGCGGAGTGTTCCGCCCCCGGCCCGCCGCCGGGGAGGCCGGGGAGGCCGGAGCGAGGGGGGAGACCGGTGGAACCGGTGCGACGGACGGGCAGCGCCGCGAGGAGGGATCGCGGTGGGGCGCGTCGCCGTTCCGGAAGAGCCGGGGCGGGGGACGGGGTACGGAAGGTGCGGGAGGCCCAGGACGTACGGACGGCGCACACGAGCCGGACGCGCCGCACCCGGCGCACGGGGTGTCCGGGGTGTCCGGGGCGTCCGGACCGGGCGTGGGCCCGTCCGGCGTGGACTGGGCGGCGGAGACGGGGGACTCCGGGTACTGGCCCGACCCCTCCGCCCCGCACGTGATCGGCCTGGACCGGCTCGGCGACACCGTGGGCGAGCGCGACTGGTGGCGGGTCGAGCCGGGGCCGTTCGGCGAGTTCGGCGACGGGGTGCGGGTGCCGGGGTTCGTCGGCGGGGTGGAGATCCCCGCCCTGCTGAAGCCCCCGCCCCGCCCCCGTGCGGACGGCGAGGACGGCAAGGGCGGCAAGGACGGCAGGGACGGCGATCCGGACGGGGCGGACGGCCCGGACGGTACGAAGCGGGCAACCCGGCCCGGTGACCCGGAGGGCGCGGAGGACGGCGGCGAGGGCGCTGCGGGGGGCGCTCCGGTCGCGCCCGCCCGCCGGCGCCTGCCGCTGCCCCGGATGCGCCGGCGCGCCCCGGCGCCCGCTCCCGCCGCGCCCGCGGCCCCGGCCGGGCGCCGGTTCGGCCATCCCCTGCTGCTCGTCGCCGCCGCGCTGCTGGTGGCCGGTGCGGTGATCGGCTCCTGGCTGGCCCTCGCGGGCGGCTGGCTCCTCGCCTACAGCTCCCGGGCGCTCTCCCGGGCCGAGGCGAAGTGGGTCGCCCTGGGGCTGCCCGGCACGGTCGCGGCCGGGGCGGTGGTGTGGGTCTGGGGCAGGGTGCGCGGGCGCTGGGGCGAGCCGATCGCCGAGGGCGCCATGGGCGACGAGCTGACCGGCCTGTGGCCGGTGGTGCTCCGCACGGCGGCGGTGGCCTCGGCCGCGTACCTGGTGTGGCGGGCGCGCCGGGCCCGGGGCTGAGGAGCGCCCCGCCCGTACCTCCCCGTATCCCGCCGGGAACCCCCGACCGGCCCGCCCCGGCGTCCGGTCCGGGCGGGTCGGCACAATGGACGGCATGGCTTCGCACATGGTTTCGCACACGCTGACGGTCGGCTTCGACCTCGACATGACGCTCATCGACTCCCGGCCCGGCATCAAGGCCGCCTATGTGGCCCTCTCGGCTGAGACCGGGGTGCCCATCGACGCCGACCTGGTCGTCAGCCGGCTGGGGCCGCCCGTCGAGGACGAGCTGGCGAACTGGTTTCCGGCGGACCGGGTGGCCGCGACCGCCGACCACTACCGGGCGGCCTACCCGCGCCACGCGATCGCTCCCACCACCGCGCTGGCCGGGGCACGGGCCGCGATCGAGGCGGTGCAGGCGCTGGGCGGCCGGGCGATCGTCGTCACCGCGAAGCACCAGCCGAACGCCGAGCTCCACCTCACCCACCTCGGCCTCACCCCCGACCTGGTGATCGGCAACCTCTGGGCGGAGGGGAAGGGCACAGCGCTGCTGGCGGAGGGCGCGCAGGTCTACGTCGGCGACCACGTCGGCGACGTACGCGGGGCGCAGGTCGCCGGGGCGGTGTCCGTCGGCGTCACGACGGGCCCGTGCGACGCCGACGAGCTGCGGGCGGCGGGCGCGAACGTGGTCCTCGCCGACCTCACGGCCTTCCCGGACTGGCTCCAGGGGTACGAGGCGGGCCGCGCCGCGCTCACGTCGTAACGAGCGGACCTCGCGCGGGGCGGCGAGCGGCCCGCCGCCCTCTTCCGCGCCCTACGAGCGGCTCGCCGCCCTCTTCGGCGCGTTCGCCCACACCGAGCGGACGACGCCCGCGGCGGCGATCAGGAAACCGACCCCCATGAGCATGCAGACCGCGTACGCGATCGACGGGAAGGGGTCGGTGCCGAGGAACAGCGGGGCCACCGTGACCAGGGTGGCCAGTGCGCCGATGAAGAAGACGATGGCGCCGATCCGGACCAGTCGGTCGCCCGCGCCTGAAGGAGTAGTGCTCACCCGGCAAGGGTAGTTCCCGCTGACAGACAATGGCCCGGCGACGTCTTGTCCCGGGCCCAGGGGCCACTAGCCTGAAGATCGGCGGGTCCTGGCGGCCCGCTCTCCTGCTATCCGGAGCCGTTTCGCGGCTCCCCGCGCATCGACGAGCGACGAGGACGAGGACGAAGTGCCCACCGGCAAAGTCAAGTGGTTCAACAACGAGAAGGGCTTCGGCTTCCTCTCCCGTGACGACGGCGCGGACGTGTTCGTGCACTCGTCGGTCCTGCCCGACGGAGTCGACGGGCTCAAGCCCGGCCAGCGCGTCGAGTTCGGTGTGGTCGCCGGGCAACGCGGTGACCAGGCGCTTTCCGTCGCGATCCTCGACCCGACCCCGTCCGTCGCGGCGGCCCAGCGCCGCAAGCCGGACGAGCTGGCCTCGATCGTCCAGGACCTGACGACGGTCCTGGAGAACATCACGCCGCTGCTGGAGCGGGGCCGCTACCCCGACAAGGCGTCCGGTACGAAGATCGCCGGGCTGCTCCGCGCGGTCGCCGACCAGCTCGACGTGTAGCCGGACGGCATCCGGTACGCCACGTACCCGGTACGCCGACGACGGCGGTCCCTTCCCGGGACCGCCGTCGTCGTACGTCTGGCCGGAAACAGCCTCAGCCCCCGGGCGCCACCCCCCGGGCGACGCGCCGTCAGGTGCCCCGGTGCTCAGCCCCCGGGCTCAGCCCTTCAGGCGGTTTCGGGGAAGGCCAGCGCGTCCGGTGCGAGGGCCGGGACGAGCCCCTCCGCCGCCGCGCGGGTCAGCAGCCCGCGGATCGCCGCGTACCCGTCCTCGCCGAGGTCGGCCGTGAACTCGTTGACGTACAGCCCGATGTGCTGGTCGGCGACGGCCGGGTCCATCTCCTGGGCGTGCTCCAGGACGTAACCGCGGGAGACCTCCGGGTCGTCCCAGGCCATCCGGACCGAGGTGCGGATGGAGTCGGCCAGCGCGTGCAGCGCCTCGGCGCCCAGCGAGCGCTTGGCGATGATGGCGCCCAGCGGGATCGGCAGCCCGGTGGTGGACTCCCAGTGCTGCCCCATGTCGGCGAGGTTGTGCAGCCCGTAGTTCTGGTACGTGAAGCGGGCCTCGTGGATGACGAGTCCGCCGTCGACCTTCCCGTCGCGCACCGCGGGCATGATCTCGTCGAACGGCATGACGACGATCTCGCCGACCCCGCCCGGCACGGTCTCCGCGGCCCAGAGGCGGAAGAGGAGGTAGGCGGTCGAGCGCTCGCTCGGTACGGCGACCGTCTTGCCGGTCAGGTCGGTGCCCGGCTCGCGGGTGAGCACGAGCGGGCCGCAGCCGCGCCCCAGCGCGCCGCCGCACGGCAGCAGCGCGTACTCGTCGAGGACCCACGGCAGCACCGCGTAACTGACCTTCAGCACATCGCCCTCGCCGCGCTCGGCGAGGCCGTTGGTGATGTCGATGTCGGCGAAGGTGACGTCGAGCGGGGTGGCGCCGGGGACCCGGCCGTGCGCCAGCGCCTCGAAGACGAAGGTGTCGTTGGGGCAGGGGGAGAAGGAGATCTTCAGCGCGGCGTCCGTGCCGGTGGTGGCGGCGCCGTCAGTCGTTGCGGTCATGGTGGGTCCAACCTTCCAGTACGGGGATGAGCTTCCCGAAGGCTCCGGTGAGCGCGGCCAGGGCGTCGCCGATGCGCCAGGCGTCCCGGTCGCGGGGACCGACCGGGTTCGACACGGCCCGGATCTCCAGCACCGGCAGCCCGAGTGCGGTGGCCGCCTCGGCGACGCCGAACCCCTCCATCGCCTCGGCGAGGGCACCGGGGTGGGCGGCCGTCAGGGCGGCGGCGCGCTCGGCGCTGCCGGTCACGGTGGACACCGTCAGCACGGTGCCGGCCGCCGCGCCGGTGGCGGCGGCGACCTCCCGCACCAGCGGGGGCGGCGGCTCGTGGAGCACCCGGCCGAAGCCGAGGCCGGTGACGGGGACGAAGCCCTCGGGGGTCTCGGCGCCCAGGTCGGCGGCGGCGATGCCGCTCGCCACCACGAGGGAGCCGACGGGTGCGGCGGGCGCGAACCCGCCGCCGATCCCGGCCGACACGACGAGGCCGTACGGGCCGGAGGCCAGGGCGAACGCGGTGGCCGCGGCGGCGGCGGCCGGGCCGACCCCGCCCGCCAGCACATCCAGCGGGCCGGTGCGGTGCAGCTCGGCGCCGGGTACCCGACGCACCTCGGGAGCCTCCCCGGACGCGCGTGTGACCGCGTCCCGTTCGGCGGGAACAGCGGTCACGACGAGCACACGCACTTCGAGGACGTCCAGGGTGGGAGAGCGGAACCGACCGGGATCAGTCGGTCTTCTTCAGCTTGAAGTGCCAGATGCCGACGAGCTTCGAACCGTCGGTCTCGACGACGCTGACCTGGGTCTCGTTGCTCGTCTCGCCGGTCTGGCTGGAGAAGAACGCGCTGCCGGTGATGGACCGGTAGGTCTTCTTGTACGGCTCCTGCTCGGCCTGCTGGCCGTCGATGAAGAGCGTCCAGCCGTTGTCCGCGACCTCCGGGTCGACGCCGAAGCGGACCCGGTCGTCCATCGCGACGTCGATCGACTTGTCGGCCTTCTTGTTCAGGCAGCCCTGGATCAGCGATTCCTTGATGGGATCGCCGTCGTTGTAGCAGGCGGCCTCGGTCGACACCGAGGTCGTGCCGACCGTCACGGTGGCGAGCGGCGTCGGCTTGTCGCAGGCGGACAGGACGAGGAGTCCCGCGGACACGGCACCAAGAGCGACGCCGATTCGACGGCTCTTACCTGAGAAGAACGCAACGGTCATGGGCCGAAGGCTATCGGTCGCTCCGCTTCACGCCACGCGGGGGTGCGGTGAGCCGCGCCGCGCGGAGGTCAGGAGACCCCGTACGGACGTTGCGGCACCCAGCGCGAGGATTCCGGCGGCGACCGACATGCCCAGTACTCCATTGAGCGGCAGCGCGATCCCGATCCCGCCGCCGACCACCCACGCCATCTGAAGGATCGTCTCCGACCGTGCGAAGGCGGAGGTCCGCACCTCCTCGGGCACGTCGCGCTGGATCATCGCGTCCAGCGACAGCTTCGACAGCGCCTGGGTGAATCCGGCGACCGCACCGAGCACCGCGACGAACACCGTCGAGAAGAACAACGCGGCCAGCACCGCCGCGCCCAGCGCGATCCCCAGCACCGTCGCGACGATCACCTCCGGGCCGCGCGCCCGGAGCAGCGAGCCCACGGCCGTGCCGCAGGCGTTGCCCGCGCCCGCCGCGACGCCGACGATGCCGAGCGAGACGGCGGCGCTCTGCCCCGACAGCGGCTCGTCCCGGAGCAGGAACGCGAGGAAGAAGATGAGGAAGCCGGAGAGCGCGCGGTGCGCCGCGTTGGCCTGGAGGCCGTGCAGCACGGAACCGCCCACCGACCGCAGCCCCGGCCGTCTCTCCCGCTTCTCCCGGAGCCGCCGGGCCCCGGCCGGCGCCCGGCGTCCGGTCCATGCCCGCCCGGTACGGAGCAGCGTCGAGCCGGTCCGCGAGCCCCGGGGACGGGCGGCCCCACCGGCCCCACTGGTCCCATTGGACCCACCGGCCGCTGCGGTCGCCGTGCGGTGCTCCTCGACGAGGCGGGCCCGGCGCTCGCCCTTCGCGGAGTCCACCTTGGGTGGCAGCGTGAAGGCGAGGACGGTGCCGCCGAGGAAGATCACACAGGCGCCGACGAGCGGCCACGCCGATCCGGCCATCTGGAGCGCGGCACCGATGGGCGCCGCGATGCCGGTCGCCAGCAGCCCGGCCAGGGTGACCCGCGAGTTCGCCTTCACCAGAGAGAACCGCGGCGGCAGCAGACGCGGCACGACAGCGCTGCGCACCACTCCGTACGCCTTCGAGCAGACGAGCACCCCCAGCGCCGCCGGGTACAGCTCCAGGCCGCCGGTGGCGACCGCACCGGACATGGCGATCGCGAGCACCGCGCGGACCAGCATCGAGCCCGCCATCGCCGCCCGGCGGCCGTGCGGCAGCCGGTCGAGGAGCGGGCCGATCACCGGGGCGAGCAGGGTGAACGGCGCCATGGTGATCGCCAGGTAGAGCGCGACGCGGCCCCGGGCCTCGTCGGTCGGGACGGAGAAGAACACCGTGGAGGCCAGCGCCACGGTGATCATCACATCGCCCGCGCCGTTGACGGCGTGCAGTTCGATCAGCTTGCCGAGCCCGGACTCTCCCGCGCCGTGGGCGTGCGTCACCTTGCGGATGGACCGGCCGGTGCCGAAGAAGCCCGAGTGCAGCGCGCGCCGCATCGACCGGCCCGCCCTGCGGAGGGGGCCGGAGACGTCGTGCGACCGGACGGAAGCCACTTCGTCATCCTGCCCCAGCTTCTCTCCGGCGAACCGATGACGGCACGGGCGTCCGCCGACCGGGGCGCGGACGGCGGTACGGAACGGCTTCCCGAGCCCCCGGACGCCGGGAATTTCCCGGGCGCGGGCGGCCGGGAATCCACCGCGTCAGGCATCGGAAAGGTCGCGTTTGGGACGGGCAGGTGGGCGCGGGGCGGCGGAGAGGGTAGCGTGCGTTACGCGCCACCGGCGGTTGTTCTTGGCCGCGCGCCTCTCCGCGATCCCGCAGAATGGGTTACGAGAAGCACGCCCGAGGCAGGCAACAACGGGTGTGGACGTCGACGCGGTCCCCAGGTCCGCTCCGCCCACAGCCGTCATGGCTGAAATCGGACATCGATGGAGCCATCGGCGCGCTCGTGAGACTGCGTAGGAGAGAAGCGAGACCTGTGAGTGCTGCGACGACGCGAAGCCGTACGGCCCGTACCCCTGTTCCCGACCGGCTCTGTGCCGAAGCGGTAGATCTCGCGCGCGCCGCGGCCGAGGAGGCCGCTGCCCCCGGCGAGGTCGGCGAGCACGTGGCCGTGGTGGCCGAAGGGGACCGGGTCGTCACCCACTACTTCGAGTGCGAGATGTTCGGGTACCGGGGGTGGCGCTGGGCGGTGACCGTCGCCCGGGCCTCCCGGGCCAAGAACGTCACGCTCGACGAAACGGTGCTGCTGCCCGGCTCGGACGCCCTTCTCGCCCCGGAGTGGGTGCCGTGGAGCGAGCGGCTGCGCCCGGGCGACATGGGCCCCGGCGACCTGCTGCCCACCGAGGCCGAGGACCTCCGCCTGGAGCCCGGCTGGACCGGCGAGACCGTCGACGAGACGGAACCGCCGGTGGTCTCCGAGGAGCTGTCCGCCCTCGCCGACACCGAGGACGCCGAGCTGACGGGCCGCCGGCCCTCCGCGATCGGCCGGGGCTCCATCGCCTCGGTCGCCGAAGAGCTCGGCATGCGGCGGGCGCGCGTGCTGTCCCGGTACGGCCTGCACGCCGCGGCCGACCGCTGGGACGAGGAGTTCGGCCCCAAGACGCCGATGGCCCAGGCCGCCCCCGCGACCTGTGTGAGCTGCGCGTTCCTGGTCCCGCTGACCGGATCGCTGCGGCAGGCCTTCGGTGTCTGCGCCAACGAGTTCGGCCCCGCCGACGGCCATGTCGTCTCGCTGGCGTACGGCTGCGGCGGCCACTCCGAGGCGGCCGTGATGCCGAAGCCGCCGACGCCCGCCCCGCACGCCCTCGACACCATGCGGGTGGACACCTACCAGCTGCACCCCGAGCGGGACGGCGGGTCCGTCCCCGACGAGGCCGACGCGCACGCGGACGACCTCGGCCACTCCTGACGTACCGCACCGCACGCACGGCGGCCCCCGCCACCCCGGGGCCGCCGCGCGGTGTGCCGCACGCCCGCTGAACCCGCGTCGACCCGCTCCCGCGGACCGCGCCGTCGTCCCCGCGCGGTACGTTCGGGCGCACACTGGGCGGCAACGGCCGACGGGTCAGCGGAACAGAGCGGAGTCGAAGCGTGAGCATGAAGGCGACCGAGGGGGCCGATCCGTTCGGGACGGCACGGCTGCGGCGCGGCGTGCTCGACGCCTGGGGAGCCGGGCCGGCCCGGTTCCGCGAGGACGCCAACGCCGAGGAGGACCTCGCGCTCGGCGGGTACCGCGACCGCCTCGTGGTGGAGCTCGCGCAGAACGCCGCCGACGCAGCCGCCCGCGCCGGGGCGCCCGGCCGGCTCCGCCTCACCCTGCACCCCGGTGCGGACGGCACCCCCACCGTGCTGGCCGCCGCCAACACCGGCGCCCCGCTCGACGCCACCGGCGTCGAATCCCTCTCCACCCTGCGCGCCTCCGCCAAGCGCGAGGGCCACGAGACGTCCGTGGGCCGCTTCGGCGTCGGCTTCGCCGCCGTCCTCGCGGTGAGCGACGAGCCCGCCGTCCTCGGCCGCCACGGCGGAGTCCGCTGGTCCCTCGCCGAGGCCCGACTCCTCGCCGAGGGCGCCGCCGTCGGCAGCCCCGGCCTCGGCGACGAACTCCGCCGCCGCGACGGCCACGTACCGCTGCTGCGCCTCCCGCTGCCCGCCGAGGGTGCCGCGCCCGAGGGGTACGACACCGTCGTGGTGCTGCCGTTGCGCGACGGCACCGCCGAGGACCTGGTGGAGCGGCTCCTCGGCTCCATCGACGACGCGCTCCTCCTCACCCTGACCGGACTCGACGAGATCGTTGTCGAAACCCCGTCCGGTGTACGGACGTTGAGGCGATCCGCGCAGGGCCCGTACATCCACGTCGAGGACTCCGCGCACGGCACCAACCGCTGGCGCACCGTCTTCCACCACGGGCCCGTCGAGCCCGCGCTGCTCGCCGACCGGCCGGTCGAGGAGCGGCTGCGCCCCCACTGGTCGGTCACCTGGGCGGTCCCGGTGAACGAGGACGGCTCGCCCCGCCGCCCCGCCACCGCCCCCGTGGTGCACGCTCCGACGCCCACCGACGAACCGCTCGGCGTGCCCGCCCTGCTCATCGCCTCGCTGCCGCTGGACACCACCCGCAGGCACCCGGCGCCCGGCCCGCTCACGGACTTCCTGGTGGAGCGCGCCGCCGACGCCTACGCCGAACTCCTCGCCGACTGGCACCCCGTCTCCACCGGCACCCTCGACCTGGTGCCCGGCCCGCTCGGCCAGGGCGCGCTGGACGGGGCGCTGCGCGGGGCGATCCTCCAGCGGCTGCCCCGGGTCGCGTTCCTGGCCCCGGCCGCGCCCGCCGACCCGGCCGCCGCGGTCACCGAGCACTGGGCCGCCGAGGACTGGGCGGAGCCGGAGATCCCGGACGCCGTCCGGCACCGGGACTCCGCCGCACTGCGGCCCGTCGAGGCCGAGATCGTCGAGGGCGCGGGGGAAGGGACCGTACGGGTGCTCGCCGAGGTCCTGCCGTGCCTGCTCCCCGCCGGGCTGGAGCGCCGCACCGAACTGCGCACCCTGGGTGTCGGCCGGGTCCCGCTGACCGAGGCGATCGACCGGCTCGCCGGCCTGGAGCGCGAACCCCACTGGTGGCGGAGGTTCTACGACAGCCTCGCCGGGGTCGACCCGGACCGCCTCTCCGGGCTGCCCGTCCCGCTGGCCGGGGTGCCCGACGCCCCCGAGGGGCAGCCGCCCCGCACCACGATCGGCCCCCGCCAGGTGCTGCTCCCGCTGCCCGACGCGCTGACCGGCCCGGTGCTCGCCCGCCTCGCCCGGCTCGGCCTGAAGGTCGCCCACCCGGACGCCGCGCACCCGCTCCTGGAGAAGCTGGGCGCGCTTCCCGCCACCCCGCGCGCCGTGCTGACCACCCCCCAGGTGCGGGCGGCCGTCGCCGGATCGCTGGACGCGGGCGAGATCTGGGACGAGGACGCGCTGGACGGCGACGAACTCGTGGAGACCGTGCTCACCCTCGTACGCGAAGCCGAACTGAACCCCGGCGACGAACCCTGGCTCGGTGCACTCGCGCTGCCCGACGAGGACGGCGAGACCGCGCCCGCCGGAGAACTCGTGCTGCCCGGAAGTGAGTTCGCCGACATCATGCGCGAGGGCGAACTCGCCTTCTGCGACCAGGAACTGGCCGACCGCTGGGGCGAGCAGCCGCTCACCGCCTGCGGGGTCCTCGCCGGCTTCGCCCTCGTGCGCACCACCGACGTGGTGCTCGACCCGGACGAACTGGAGCCCCGCGACGGCGACTTCGCCGAACCCGACGACGCCGGACTGCTGGACGCCGTCGACGTCTGGTGCGAGGACCTCCTCGACCAGCTCCCCGACACCCCGGTACCGCCGGTGGCCACCGAGATCGTGGCCGTACGCGACCTCGACCTCGTCGCCGACGACGCCTGGCCGCAGGCGCTCGCCATGCTCTCCCGGCCGCCGCTCCGCGACGCCCTGACCCAGCCGGTCCGGGTGCTGCTCCCGGACGGTACGACCCGCTCGGTGCGCCCGTACACCGCCTGGTGGCTGCGCGACCACCCGGTGCTGGAGGGCCGTCGCCCGGCCGGTGTCCGGGCGGCGGGCGGCGACCCGCTGCTGGCCGGCCTCTACGACGCGGTGGACGCCACCGGCTTCGACGACGCCCAGGTGCTCCGCGCCCTCGGGGTACGCACCACGGTCGCCGCCCTCCTCGACGAGCCGGGCGGCGCCGCCGAACTGCTGGGCCGCCTCGCCGACGAGGACCGTCCGGTGACCGCCGTACAACTGCACGCCCTCTACACCGCGCTGGCCGACCTCGACCCCGAACAGGTCACCCTGCCCGACGCGTTGCGGGCCGTCGTGGACGGCGAGGTGGAGGTGGTCGACGCGGCGGACGCCGTCGTCGCCGACGCCCCCGACGTGACTCCGCTCGCCGGAGGGCTGCCGCTGCTGCCGGTCGCCCCGGCACGCGCCGCCGAACTCGCGGAGCTCTTCCAGGTCCGCCGGCTCGGCGACACGGTCGAGGCGGAGGTGGAGACCGAGGGCGAGGAGCACGAGGTGCCCGAATCCGTCCGCGTGCTGCTCGGCGACCGCACCCCCGAGACCTACGTCGAGCACGAGGAGCTCCACGCGGGCGGCGTCGAACTGGACTGGCGTCGCGCCCCCGACGGCACCGTGCACGCCTCGACCCTGGAAGGCGTGGCGGCCGGACTCGCCTGGGCGGCGGGCCAGTGGCCCCGCCGCTTCGAGGTCGCGGCCCTGCTTGAGGACCCGTCCCGCACGGAGGAGCTGGCCCGGGACCGCTGGTTCGACTGATCCCCGCGCCCGGTGGGCCGCCGCCCGTGCCCCGGAGCGGCGGCCCACCGGGCGAGAGCGCCCGGCGGACCGCCGCGTGGCGGCCCGTCAGGGGCGGACGTAGGGCCGGGTCATGATCTCCATGTTGTGGCCGTCCGGGTCCTCGAAGTACGCGCCGTGACCGCCGGACAGATGGTTGATCCGGCCGGGTTCGGTGTGGTGGGGGTCGGCCCAGTACGTGACCCCGACCGCCTCCAGCCGGGCGATCATGGCGTGGAACCGTGCCTCGGGCACGAGGAACGCGTAGTGCTGCGACTGGATCGGCTCGTCGGTCTTCGCGTAGTAGTCGAGCGTCACGCCGTTGCCGAGGTCGACGGGGAGGAACGGCCCGAACGGGGCGCCGACCTCCAGCCCGAGGATCGTGGCGATGAATTCGGCCGACAGGTGCCGGTCCGTGGCGTAGACGGCCGTGTGGTTCAGCTGGACGGCGGTCGCCGGCGGCCCGGAGGCGTGCGGGTGCTGCTGGTCGTACGGCATCAGTGGTGTGTCCCCGAATCTCTGGAGTCCGCTGGAGGGGGCGCCGCGAGGGGGCGCCAGGAGCGAAGACGCGGAGAAGGGGGGCGGGCTTCTGGCCCGCCTCGGGCTCACGCCGAGGCCGGGAACCCTGCTCGTGCGTGGCCCAAGGCCGACCCGGTAGTCACCCGAGCGACCCTAGTGGCCCGTCATGGGCCGGGCAACGCCGTTCCTCGGCCACTTTGGGGGAGGGGAGCGGGACACCCCGGATCCCGGAAGGGCGGCTACGCCCCGAAGCGGCGGCCCACCAGGCGCCAGACGTACTCCAGCAGCACCGAGGCCGCCCCCGCGATGGCCACCGCCGCCCACGGCATGGTGGTGCCCACCAGCTTCAGCGCGAAGAAGTGCTGGAGCCACGGCACCGCGAGGACGATCAGGAACGCCGCCCCCATCGAGGCCACCAGGAGGATCCGCCACCAGGTGTAGGGGCGGGCGATGATCGCCAGCACCCACATCGACACCAGGAACAGCGTCAGCGTCGCCGCGCTGGTCTCCGCGTCGAGCGCCCCGGGGCCGGAGTAGTGGCTCCCGGCCAGCATGTACGTGAGGAAGGTCGCCGCCCCCGCGATGACCCCGGACGGGATCGCGTACCGCATCACCCGGCGGACGAAGTACGGCTGGGCCCGCTCCTTGTTCGGTGCGAGCGCCAGGAAGAACGCGGGGATGCCGATCGTCAGCGTGGAGAGCAGCGTCAGGTGCCGGGGGAGGAACGGGTACTCCACCTGGAAGCAGACCACCAGGATCGCCAGCAGCACCGAATAGACCGTCTTGGTCAGGAACAGGGTGGCGACCCGGGTGATGTTGCCGATCACCCGGCGGCCCTCGGCGACCACCGACGGCAGGGTGGCGAAGCTGTTGTCCAGCAGCACGATCTGCGCCACCGCACGGGTCGCCTCCGACCCCGAACCCATCGACACCCCGATGTCGGCGTCCTTGAGCGCGAGCACGTCGTTGACACCGTCACCGGTCATCGCGACCGTGTGGCCGCGCGACTGCAGCGCGGCGACCATGTTCCGCTTCTGCTGCGGGGTGACCCGGCCGAAGACCGTGTTCTCCTCCATCGCGGTCGCCATCGCGTCCCGGTCCTCCGGCATCCGCCGGGCGTCCAGCGTGTGCTCGGCACCCGGCAGCCCGAGCTTTCCGGCCACCGCCCCCACCGAGACGGCGTTGTCCCCGGAGATCACCTTCGCCGCCACCCGCTGGTCCGCGAAGTAGCGCAGCGTGTCCCCGGCGTCCGGCCGCAGCCGCTGCTCCAGCACGACGAGCGCGGTGGGCACGGACCCGGCGGCGGCGTCCGGACCGTCCAGGCCGCCCCGCGCCCGGGAGAGCAGCAGCACCCGCAGCCCCTGCCGGTTCAGCTCCTCGATCGAGGCCAGCTCGGGATCGCCGTCGGGGAGCAGCACGTCGGGGGCGCCCAGCAGCCAGACGGAGTCGGCGGCGTCGGCGGCCCCTTCGACGGAGGCGGAGCCGTCCGCGCGGCCCGCGCCGTCCGCGCGGCCCGCGCCGTCCGCGCGGCCCGCGCCGTCGGCGCTGTCGGTGCTGTCCGCGGCGTCGGCGCTGTCGTCGGTGGAGCTGTCCTCGCGGAAGGCGGCGCCGCTGTACTTGCGGGCCGAGGAGAACGGCAGGGTGTCCGTCACCCGCCAGCCGCCCGGGTCGGGGTGGGCGTCCACGATCGCCTGGAGGCTGGCGTTCGGCCGGGGGTCGGAGCCGCCGAGGGCGCCGAGCACCCGGGAGACGTACTCCCGGTCGGCGGAGCCCAGCGGCCTGACCTCGGTCACGTCCATGCCGCCCTCGGTGAGGGTGCCGGTCTTGTCGAGGCAGACGACGTCGACCCGGGCCAGTCCCTCGATGGCGGGCAGCTCCTGGACGAGGCACTGCTTGCGGCCGAGGCGGATGACGCCGATCGCGAAGGCGACCGAGGTCAGCAGCACCAGCCCCTCGGGGATCATCGGCACGATGCCGCCGGCGCTCCGGGCGACCGACTCCTTGAAGTCGTTCTCCTTGACGACCAGCTGGCTGATGACGAGCCCGATCGCGGTCGGGATCATCATCCAGGTCACGTACTTCAGGATCGTGGAGATGCCGCTGCGCAGTTCGGACTGGACGAGGGTGAACCGGGACGCCTCCTCCGCGAGCTGGGCCGCGTACGCCTCGCGCCCGACCTTCGTCGCGGTGAAGGCCCCGCCTCCCGCGACGACGAAGCTGCCCGACATCACGGGATCGCCCGCGCGCTTGAGCACGGGGTCGGCCTCACCGGTCAGGAGGGACTCGTCGATCTCCAGGCTGTCGGCCTCGCCGACCGTGCCGTCCACCACGACCTTGTCGCCGGGACCCAGCTCGATCAGGTCGCCGAGGACGATCGCCGAGGTGGAGATCTCGGCGGCGGTCCCGTCGCGCCGCACGGTGGGTTTCGCCTCGCCGATGACGGCGAGGCCGTCCAGGGTCTTCTTGGCCCGCCACTCCTGGACGATGCCGATGCCGGTGTTGGCGATGATCACGAAACCGAAGAGGCTGTCCTGGATCGGCGCGACGGCCAGCATGATCACCCAGAGCACGCCGATGATCAGGTTGAACCGGGTGAGGACGTTGGCGCGCACGATCTCGGTGACCGAGCGCGAGGAGCGGACGGGCACGTCGTTGACCTCGCCCCGCGCGACCCGCTCCGCCACCTCGGCGGCGGTGAGCCCCCGGGGGTCGTACGGCGGGGGCGCGGCCTCCTCGGAGGGTGGGCGATCGGGGGTCTGCCCCCCGGAGGTGTCGATGGCCCGCTGCGTCATGGTTCAGACGGTACGGGCGGAACGCCGGGCCAGCCCGGCGACGTACGGGGGACGGGTCAGCCGGCCGCGCCGCCCGGCGCGTCCGGGCCGGCGTCGTGCGCCGCCGCGGCGGCCTCCGCCTCGCGGGCGGCGGCGTGGCGCTTGATGGCCGCGTCGCGGCCGCGTACGTACCAGATGCCGATCAGTCCGAGTCCGCCCCCGGCGAGGCAGGTCCACACCCACCAGAGGTGGCCGTGGTCGTCGAACCAGCCGTAGAAGGGGAGCTGCACGAGGAAGAGGACGAACCAGAGGATCGTGCCGCCGGTGATGGTGGCGACGACGGGACCCTCCAGGGGCTCGGGCGCCTCGTGCTTCGGTGTCCACTTCTCCATGGGCCCAGTCTATGGGCCGCCCGGTCGGGTATCGCGACGCAGGCCGGGCGGCTGATAAGGACCGCATACATAAGGGCCCCGAGCCCTTGCGGCACAAGGGTCTACGCGCGGAGATAGCGATCTTCGCCTTATGTATTCATACTTAATCCGTTCGGGAATGGCGTGATTTGTTCGTGTAAAAGTCCAAAGACGGCCAACCCTCCCCCACCTTGTTCATGGCTCCTACGTACGTCTGAGGTCATACATGTCCGGCACGGCCACCGCAGAGGTCGACCCCAGCCCGCCGCAGGGCGGGCTCGACCGCTTCTTCAAGATCTCCGAGCGGGGTTCCACGGTCGCCCGTGAGATCCGCGGCGGATTCGCCACGTTCTTCGCGATGGCGTACATCATCGTGCTCAACCCGATCATCCTCGGCAGCGCCAAGGACATGTACGGGCACCAGCTCGACAGCGGCCAGCTGGTCACCGCCACCGTGCTCACCGCCGCGTTCACCACGCTGCTGATGGGCGTCATCGGCAACGTGCCGATCGCGCTCGCCGCCGGTCTCGGCGTCAACACCGTCGTCGCCCTCCAGCTCGCCCCGCGGATGAGCTGGGCGGACGCGATGGGCATGGTCGTCCTCGCGGGCATCGTGGTGATGCTGCTGGTCGCCACCGGGCTCCGGGAACGCGTGATGAACGCCGTGCCCACCTCGCTCCGCAAGGGCATCTCGATGGGTATCGGACTCTTCGTCCTGCTCGTCGGCCTGGTGGACTCCGGCTTCGTCTCCCGCATCCCGGACCTCGCCCAGACGACCGTCCCGCTCCAGCTCGGCGGCAACGGTCACCTGCACGGCTGGCCGGTCCTCATCTTCGTGCTGGGCGTGCTGCTCACGCTCGGGCTCATCGTCCGCAAGGTGCCGGGCGCCATCCTGATCTCGATCGTCGCCATGACGGTCCTCGCGCTGATCATCAACGCTGCCGTGGACCTGCCGGCCGGCGCCTGGGGCCTCACCGTCCCGGAGTGGCCGGGCAACCCGGTCGCCTCGCCCGACTTCGGGCTGCTCGGCGACTTCAGCCTCTTCGGCGGTTTCTCCAAGGTCGGCGTGCTGACCGGCATCCTGTTCGTCTTCACCGTGCTGCTGTCCTGCTTCTTCGACGCGATGGGCACCATCCTCGGCGTCGGCGACGAGGCGAAGCTGACCGACAAGAACGGCAACTTCCCCGGCATCAACAAGGTGCTGTTCGTCGACGGCATCGCCGTCGCCGCGGGCGGCGCGACCTCCTCCTCGGCCTCCACCTGCTTCGTGGAGTCCACCGCGGGCGTCGGTGAGGGGGCGCGTACCGGCCTCGCGAGCGTGGTCAGCGGCCTGCTCTTCACGGTGGCGCTGTTCCTGACCCCGCTGGCGACCATGGTCCCCTCGCAGGCGGCCACCCCGGCGCTGGTCGCGGTCGGGTTCCTGATCGTCGCGAGCTCGGTCCGGGGCGTCGACTGGAGCGACTTCACCCTCGCCATCCCGGCGTTCCTCGCCATGGTGATGATGCCGTTCACCTACTCCATCACCAACGGCATCGGCATCGGCTTCATCGCCTTCAGCGCGATGCGGCTGGCGGCGGGCCGGGGCCGCGAGGTGCCGGTGGCCATGTACGTGGTGTCGGCGGTCTTCGTCTTCTACTACGCGATGCCGGCCCTCGGCCTCACCTGATCCGACCCGGCCGACCGGATCACCCGACCCGCCGCCCCCCTTCCTCCGGGCGCCCGGTCACGTGATCCGGTCCACCGGGTCCTGCCGGCCCTGGGGCCCGTAGAACTTCTCCGTCTCGTCGACCGCCGACTTGAAGCGTTCGTCGAAGTCGTCGCGAATGAGCGTCCGGACCACGTAGTCCTGGACGCTCATTCCGCGTTTTGCGGCGTGCTGCCGGAGCCGGTCGAGCAGCTCACCGTCGATCCGCAGGCTGAGTACTGTCGATCCCATGCCAAGCAGGGTCGCCGCCCCGGCGCGCTTTTGGTGTGACTTTCCGCGCCTGACTCACTCGTTCGGGTGAGGAGATTCTCGCGCGTACCACCGATTGGTCTTTAGTTAAAGTAATGAGTTACGCTAATGACCATGCCTGACCTGATCCACGACGGCGACAGTGCCGCCGCCGTGAGCTCCCTCCGCTCCGCCGTGATGCTGCTCGGCCGACGCCTCAAGCACCAGCGCGTCGACGAGTCGCTGAGTCCCACCGAGATGTCGGTGCTCGGCACCCTCGCCCGCTGCGGCTCGGCCACCCCCGGTGAGCTGGCCCGCAAGGAGCACGTCCAGCCGCCGTCGATGACTCGCATCGTCGCGCTGCTGGAAGCCAAGGGACTGGTCAGTCTCGAACCGCACCCCGATGACCGTCGCCAGAAGAGGGTCAGCCAGACCGAGCAGGCCGAGGCCATGCTCAGTGAGAGCCGCACGAAGCGGAACGCCTGGCTGGCCGGACTCGCCGAGGGTCTGGACGAGGACGAGTGGGAGAAGCTCAGGGTCGCCGCACCCGTGCTCGAGAAGCTCGCCCACCTGTGACGCCCCGGGCCGGCCGGACCACAGCCGCCGCGCTCGATGTCGCCGTTCCCTCGTCACCTGCCAGCATTCACCCACGCCGAGGAGGCGAACCCTTTTGAGTACGGGATCCGGAGCAGACTCCGCCCCCGCACCGACCGCCACCCACGACAGCTCGACCGGCGGGACCTTCTCGTCGCTGAAGATCCGCAACTACCGCCTGTTCGCCACGGGCGCCGTGATCTCCAACACCGGTACCTGGATGTCCCGCATCACGCAGGACTGGCTGGTCCTCAGCCTCACCGGGTCCGCCGCGGCCGTCGGTATCACCACGGCCCTCCAGTTCCTCCCGATGCTGCTCTTCGGCCTGTACGGCGGCGTCGTCGCCGACCGCTTCCCGAAGCGCAAGCTCCTGCTCGTCAGCCAGACCCTGCTCGGCCTCTGCGGTGTGTCCCTGGCCACCCTGACCCTCGCGGGCCTCGTACAGGTCTGGCACGTCTACCTGATCGCGTTCCTGCTCGGCATGGTCACGGTCGTGGACAACCCGGCCCGCCAGTCCTTCGTCTCCGAGATGGTCGGCCCGAAGCAGCTCCGCAACGCGGTCAGCCTGAACTCCGCGAACTTCCAGTCCGCCCGCCTCATCGGCCCCGCCATCGCGGGCGTCCTGATCACCTCGGTCGGCAGCGGCTGGGCCTTCATGTTCAACGGCCTGTCCTTCACGGCACCCCTCGTCGGCCTGCTGATGATGCGGACGAGCGAGCTCCACCAGACGGTGATCGTCCCCCGCGCCAAGGGCCAGCTCCGCGAGGGCCTGCGGTACGTGAAGGGGCGCCCGGAGCTGATCTGGCCCATCGCCCTGGTCGGTTTCGTCGGAACCTTCGGATTCAACTTCCCGATCTGGCTCACCGCCTATGCCGACGAGATCTTCCACGGCGGCGCCGGCATGTACTCCTTCTTCAACATCCTGATGGCCTGCGGCTCCCTGATAGGAGCACTGCTGGCCGCCCGGCGCCGCTCCTCGCGGCTGCGGATGGTCGTCGCGGCGGGCACCCTCTTCGGGCTCCTGGAGGTCGCGGCCTCGCTCTCGCCGGCCGTCTGGATCTTCGCGATCCTGCTGGTGCCGATCGGGATGCTCGGCATGACGACCAACATCAGCGCCAACACCAGCGTCCAGATGGCCGCCGACCCGGCCATGCGCGGCCGGGTGATGAGTCTCTACATGATGGTCTTCGCCGGTGGTACGCCCGTCGGGGCGCCGATCGTCGGCTGGATCAGCGACGCCTACGGCCCGCGCACCGGCTTCGCCTTCGGCGGCGGCATATCGCTGCTCGCGGCCCTGGTCATCGGCTTCGTCCTGGCCCGCCTCGGCGGCCTGAGGGTGAAGGTGGACCTCCGCCCGGGGCGCCCTCACGTCCGCTTCGTCCCGCGCGAACAGCTGGCGACGGCGGCGTAGATCGAGCGATCGCTGACACCGTTCCGCCCTCCTTCCCGCGCGCGGGGGAAGGAGGGCGGAACGGTTTTCTGCTGCCCGGTCCGCTCGACCGGCCTGCTCCGCTCCCCGCCCGGTCCGCTCGACCTGCCTGGTCTGCTCGACCCGCCCGGGTCGTGGTGGAAGTCGTCGGTCCGCTTTCCCCCGGGCGGCACGTTGTTGATGAACATCCGGGAAAGTTTTCTGAACACGTTCGAAAGTCGCCCTATAGTCCGTGGTGCCCGGGACGGCGGCTCTCCGACGGCTGCTGAACTCCATGGGCTCCCGCGCGGGTCGGGCAGTGCCCGGCGGATCGAGGCCGCGTTCCCGGGCCGTGATCCGCCGGACGCACCGCTCGGCAGGGAACCACGGCTTCGGCGCGCGGGACCGACAACCGAAGCAGGGGGGCACCAACCGCATGACCATGTATTCCGCCCGGCGCGCCAGAGCCACCGCGGTGGCCGCAGGACTGGCATCCGCGCTTCTCGTCAGCGCCGCGGGTGTCGCGACGGCGGCAGGAGGGAACCTCCCTCCGCTGCGGCCGGACACCGGCGATCTCACCGTCGACTGGTCCAAGCCCTGCACCGGGACGCCCGTGTACGTCCCGGGAGCGCCCGAACTCCGCGCCCTCGTCGAGGACCCGACGGAGGACGACGAGGACGGGGAGGCCAACGAGGCGGGCGCGGAGTTCGAGCTCCGGTGGACCGACACGGACGGCATCCCGCAGCGCCGTGACTACGTCTCCCCAGCCCTGCCGTCCCCGGCCACGCAGCTGTGGCGGACCCCGGCGGACCTTCCGGCCGGCACCGTCGTCTCCTGGCACGTCCGGGCCGTCGACGAGGAGGGCGCGACCTCCGCCTGGAGCGACGAGGCTCCTGAGCCCACCTGCCGTTTCGTCATCGACACGGTCGGCCCCGAACCCGCGACCATCGTCTCGGAGCAGTACCCGGACGAAGACGGCCGGTCGCACGACGGTGCCGGGGTCTACGGCAGCTTCACCTTCGACTCGCCGTCCGAGGACGTCGTCGAGTACGTCTACTCCGTGAGCGGCGCCGGGACCACCACGGTCCGGCCGGAGGAGCCGGGCGGACCCGTCACCATCCGCTGGATGCCCGAGGACGGTGGCCTCTACTCCATCGGAGTCCGGGCCGTCGACCGGGCCGGACGGTCCAGCACCACGACGACCCACATCGCGAGGGTCAGCGACGGACGCGCTCCTGTCGCCCATTGGGCGCTGTCCGACCCGGCCGGAGCCGGCCACGCGGCCGCCGGGACCGGGCCCGAGGCCCGTGCCGGGGACGGTGTCCGGTTCGGCGCGCCGCCACCCTCCCGCACCGGCCTCGTCTCCACCGTCACCCTCGACGGACGACGCGACAGCTACCTCACCCCGGACGTCCCGGTCGCGGACACGGAGAAGACCTTCTCCCTCTCGGCCTGGGCGCGCCCCGCGGCCACCGACGCCCCGATGACGGTGGCCGCACAGGACGCCGCGCACGGCCCGTCCGCTTTCGCTCTGGGCCTGCGCCCCACCGACACGGGAGAGGCCGTCTGGTCCTTCCGCTACGGCTCCACCACCCTCACCGGCGGCAGCGCTTCGGCGGGCGGCTGGGCCCATCTGCTCGGCCTGTACGACACCGAGGACAACACCCTGCGGCTCTACGTCAACGGCAAGGAGGTCGCCTCCGGAACGGGCGTCGCACCGGTGGCCGCACCGGGCGCCTTCCAGATCGGCCGGGCACGCGGCGGGTCCGGAACGCACTGGCAGGGGGAGATCGGTGACGTCGGCGTCTGGGACCGGGTCGTCACTCCCACGGAGGTCGGGAGGCTGAGCGCCCGGCCGGTGGAGCCGGTCGCCTCGTGGAACGTCGAGCGGTCGGACGACGGGGTGATCCTCGACCGGTACGCGGACGAACCACTCACCCTGCACGGAGGCGCCGGCTTCTACACCCCGGACTACGAAGCCTGCTTCGAGGACCCGGAGTGCTACGAGCTCCCGCTGGGCGCGCTCGACGGCAGCGATCACCTGGCCCTGGACGGAACTGACGGCTACGCCTCCGCCGGCGGACCCCTGATCGACACGAGCGACAGCTTCAGCATCGGCATGCGGGTCCGTTTCGCCACCACCGCTCCGGACCGGCCGATGACCCTCTTCTCCCAGGGGGGCGAGGACAGCGACGCCTTCAAGGTCCGCTTCGACCCGGCCACGTCCGAGTGGCAGCTGATCGTCACCCACGGCAGCGGCCCCGGCGCGGCGTCCACCGTGGTCGCCGGTCCCGGCACCCTGTCGCCGCGTGCCAATCAGGTGACCGTCGTGTACGACGACTCCGAGGGCCGGATCACTCTCTACGCGGATGGTGAGCCCCTCGCCGCAGCATCGTTCAACGCCGCCTGGAGCGCCCCCGGGCCGCTCCAGATCGGCCGCGGCCACACCGCCGACGGCGGATGGGGTGAGTACTACCAGGGCGGCGCGGACGACATCCAGGTCTTCGAAGGCGCCCTCACGGCGACCGAGGTCAGGTCGGTCGCCGACATCGCCTGAGCCCCATCCGGCCGTGCGGACCTCCGGGCCCGGTGGGGTGGGCTCCACCCCGCCCGGCCCGGGCGGGCCGGTTGCCGCTCGGGGCCTCGCCGGGCATGCGGGCAACTGCGAGACTCGCGCGCATGAGCAGCCAGCAAGCCGCCACCGGCAGTCAGCGCCAACGCCTCTTCGCCGCCGTCCTGCCGCCCGCTCCCGTCGTCGAGGAACTGCGGACCGCCGTCGCCCCGCTGCACGCGCTGCCGGGGGCGCGGGCCCTGCGGTGGAGCGGGACGGAGGGGTGGCACGTCACACTCGCCTTCTACGGGGAGGTGGACGAGGCGCTGCTGCCGGAGCTGTACGAGAGGCTGGAGCGCGCCGCCCACCGGAGCGAGCCGTTCCCGCTGCGGGTGCACGGCGGCGGCCGGTTCGACGGGCGGGTGCTGTGGGCCGGGGCGGCCGGCGGGCTGGACGCGCTGCGGCTGCTCGCGGAACGCGCCCACGCCGCGGCCCGCCGGGCGGGTGTCCCGATGGAGGAGCACCGCCACTACAGGCCCCACCTCACGCTCGCGCGCAGCCGTACGGACGTGGACCTGCACCCGTTCACCGGCGCGCTGGAGGGGTTCGAGGGGGTGGCCTGGGAGGCGGACACGCTGAGCCTGGTCCGCAGCGCCCTGCCGGTCTCCGGGGTGCCCGGGGAGCAGCCGCGGTACGAGGAGGTGCGGGCCTGGCCGCTGGGGCGGTGAGCGGGGCGGGTCGGCCGGCGGGTGACCCGGGGCGGGTGACGGGGGAGGCCGGTGGGGCGGTTAACCTCGTCGGGTGGATCCGAAGACCAGAAACCGCATCATGGCCACCGTTCTCGTGCTGATGTTCGTCGTCGTCGCCGTGGCGGCGGCTGTGGGCAACTGACGACACCGGGGCGCCCTTCCGCGAGCGCGCGCCGGGCTCCCGTCTCCCCGACGGCTGACCGCCCGCCGGGGAGACGTACCGGGTCTGCCGGACTACCAGGCGAAGCTCTCCGGGGACGGGCCGGGGCCGGGGAAGATCTCCTCCAGCGAGGCCAGCACCTCCTCGGACAGCTCCAGCTCCACCGCGCGCAGCGCGGAGTCGAGCTGCTCGCGGGTGCGCGGGCCCGAGATCGGGCCGGTGATGCCCGGGCGGGTGAGCAGCCAGGCCAGGCCGACCTCGCCGGGCTCGAGCCCGTGCTTGTCGAGCAGGTCCTCGTACGCCTGGATCTGGGCGCGGATCTTCGGGTCCGCGAGGCCGTCGGCGGAGCGGCCGGTGGTGGAGCGGGCGCCGCCGCCCTCGCGCTCCTTGCGGAGCGCGCCGCCGAGCAGACCGCCCTGGAGCGGCGACCAGGGGATGACGCCGAGGCCGTACTCCTGGGCGGCCGGGATGACCTCCATCTCGGCGTCGCGGGCCATCAGGTTGTACAGGCACTGCTCGCTGACCAGGCCGAACGAGCCGAGACGCCTGGCCGTCTCGTTGGCCTGGGCGATCTTGTACCCGGCGAAGTTGGACGAGCCCGCGTACAGGATCTTGCCCTGCTGGATCAGTACGTCGATGGCCTGCCAGATCTCCTCGGCCGGGGTGGACCGGTCGACGTGGTGGAACTGGTACAGGTCGATGTGGTCCGTCTGGAGCCGCTTGAGGCTGGCGTCGACGGCCCGGCGGATGTTGAGCGCGGAGAGCTTGTCGTGGTTGGGCCACGCCTCGCCGTCCGGGCCCATGTTGCCGTAGACCTTGGTGGCGAGGACGACCTTGTCGCGGCGGTCGCCGCCCTGGGCGAACCAGGTGCCGAGGATCTCCTCGGTGCGGCCCTTGTTCTCGCCCCATCCGTAGACGTTGGCGGTGTCGAAGAAGTTGACGCCCGCGTCCAGTGCGGCGTCCATGAGCGAGTGACTGTCGGATTCGTTGGTCTGCGGGCCGAAGTTCATCGTCCCGAGAACGAGGCGGCTGACCTTGAGGCCCGTGCGTCCGAGCTGCGTGTACTTCATGATTCCCCACCCAACGCCTTCGAGTGCGCTCGAAGCAAGGGCACACCGCCGATCACTCGGACTTGCCCGCGAACCGGTCCAGCGCGGCGAGTTCGGCGCGGGAGGTGGCCGGGCCGCCCAGGTGTCCGGCGTCGCCGATGACGGTCAGCTCCGCGTCCGGCCAGACGCGGGCCAGCTCCCACGCGGTCGTCAGCGGTGCGCCCAGGTCGAACCGGCCGTGGATCAGCGCCCCCGGGATGCCCGCGAGCCGTCCCGCGTCCCGGATGAGCTGCTCGTCCTCCAGCCACGCGGCGTGTGCGAAGTAGTGCGCGCAGATCCGGACGAACCCGAGCCGGTCCCGCGGGGGCCTGCTGGTGTACGCGGGCGGCTGCCCCTCCGCCGACACCACCGCGTCCTCCCAGGCGCACCAGTCGGCCGTCGCGAGCGCCCGCAGCCGCGCTGGTCGAAGAGGACCACCCGGTACAGCTCCGGATCGAAGCGCTGCCGGGCCCACGGCTTGCAGCCGGAGCCCGGGCCGCCGTGCACGACGAGTGCGGGCTTCCCCCCGGGGTTGCCGCAGATCTCCCAGTGGACGAGGTTGCCGTCGCCGACGTCGAGCAGGCCGTGGTCGTACGGCTCGACGGGCGGGTAACTCGCTCCGGGTTCGCGGTGCATGGGGCTCCCTGCCGTGACGGGGAGGGGCAGCCTACGAGTGGGGAGGGGAGGCGCGCGATGCGGGCGGCGTACGCTCAAAGGCGTGAACGCCGTGCCCCGGAACCTCGCCGTACTCGCCGACGCACTCGCCCAGGCGGGCCCGGACGGCCGGGGCGCGCTCTGGCAACTCGCCGAGCAGGGGCGGGAGCTGGACGCCAACCTGGTACGGCTGCCGCCGGACGCCGAGGTCGGTGAGCACCAGGAGGACGCCCTCGACGTGCTCCTCGTCGTCCTCACGGGCAGCGGCGCCGTCGTCACCGGGACCACCGCGCTGCCCCTCACCCCGACCACGGTCACCTGGCTGCCCCGCACCTCCCGCCGCGCCGTCCAGGCCGGACCCGAGGGCCTGGCGTACCTCACCGTCCACCGCCGCCGCCCGGGTCTCACCATCGCGTCCGCGCCGCCCGGGACCGTCGGGCGGGAGCCCGAGGGCGGCGAGGCCCCGTGCGCGCTGGACCGGGTCTGCCCCCAGTGCGGGCGACTCGCGGAAGGGCGGGCGCCGAAGTTCTGCGCCGAGTGCGGGGAGCGGCTCGGCGGGCGGTGAGCAGGGATCCGTCTGTGCCGACGGGTGGTTCAGACGTCCCCGCACTCGGTCAGCTTCGGCCGGTTCGGCGCGGACTCGTTGCCCATCAGTGACGCCAGGTGCTCGGTGTACAGGTCCTCCCACTCGGGGCTGTTCACGATCTCCCCGAGCGCCTCGCACACCTCCTTCTTCAGCTCGGGCTCGCCCGGCACCATCGCCACGCCGTACCCCTCGGCGCCGCCAGCGTTGCTGATCTGCTGGAGCTTGTCCGGGTCCTGTCCGACGTAACCGGCGAGGATGATGTCGTCGGTGGAGACGGCGGAGATCCCGCTCTTGTCGTCCAACAGGTAGTCCACGCACAGCTGGTACGAACTCTGCCGCTTGGTGAGGTTGTACCCGGCCTCCGTCAGCCACCCCTCGTACGTCGAGCCCCGCACCGTACAGACCTGGGCCTTGTCGCTGATCAGGTCGGCGGCGTCGGTGTACGCCGGCTTGACGTCCTTGCGTACGAGGAAGCTGCGGAGCGCCGTGTAGTACGGCCCCGCGAAGACGATCCCCTGTTCCTTGCGCTCCGGGGTGATGCTGTAGCTCGCTATCACCAGATCGACACGCCCCGCCGAGAGCATCGACGCCCGGTTCTCGCTGTTCACCGGCACGAAGCGGACGTCCTTCGCCGCGTAGCCCATCCGCCGCGCGATCCGGGTGGCGAGGTCTATGTCGTACCCGGCGTACGAACCGTCCGGCTGCAACTGGCTCAGCCCGGGCTGGTCGTCCTTGACGCCGATCTTCAGCTCGGCGTGCCCCTGCTTGTACGTGGGCGGGGGCGAGCCCGCCTGCTGCCAGGTCAGCCAGCCGCCACCGGCCAGCAGCACCGCGCAGCCGGCCGCCGCCGCACCGAGCACGGTGCGCCTGCGGCGTGGCTTCGACGCCTGCCCGTCGCCGTCCTCGGAGTCTCCGGCGTTGCTGCCGTCGTGCGGGGGGAGCTGGAGGGGCTGGTTCCGGCGGTGGGTCGGCGGGTCGAGCGCCGGGGGGTCGCTGGTGACGGCCAGCAGCATCGCCTCGGTCTCCCGGGCGGACGGCCGGTCCTTCGGGTCCTTCCGCAGCAGCGCCCGGATCACCGGGGCGAGCGGGCCCGCGTGCTCCATCGCGGGCAGCGGCTGCTCGTACACGGCGATGAACACCTCGTACGAGCTGAGTCCGTTGAACGGGGCGTGGCCCTCGACCATCTCGAAGAGCGTCACCCCCAGCGACCACAGGTCGGACGCCGGGGTGCCCGGCTTCGGCAGCGCCTCGCCGCCCCGGTGGACCAGCTCGGGTGCCAGGTACTTCGGCGTGCCGATGATCTCCTGCGACTTGGTCAGCTGGACGGCACCCTCGAAGGTGGCGATCCCGAAGTCCATCAGCAGAGCACGGCCGTTGGGCCGGAAGAGGATGTTGTGCGGCTTGACGTCCCGGTGCAGCACCCCCGCCTCGTGCACCGCGCGCAGTCCGCGCAGCACCTGGAGGGCGATCCGGGCCGCCTGGGCCACCGGGAGCCGGCGCTGCTCGCGCAACAGATCCGCCAGGGAACGGGCGTTGAGCAGCTCCATCACGATCCAGACCTGGTTGCCGGCCTCGATCACGTCGTGCACGGCCACCACGTTCTGGTGCCCGATCCGGGCGATGGCCTGCGCCTCGCGCCGCGCCCGCTCGACCCACTGCGCCTGCGTGTCGGGCTCCACGGCACCCCGGTAGAGCAGCCCCTTGACCGCCACCCGCCGCCCCAGACGCCGGTCGAGCGCCTCCCAGACGACACCCATCCCGCCCCGGCCCAGCTGGCGTTGGAGCTCGTAACGGTCGGCGATCACCATGTGCGGGCGGAGCTCGGGCTCCTGTTCGGTGGCGTCCCCGAGGGGCTCGGGCGCATCCGCGGGACGCCCGTCTGCGGGATCGCCGTCGAAGCCCCCTTCCGGCTCGTCGGCCGTTCCCTCGCTGTGCATGCGACCCCCTGTGCACTACATGGAAGCAACAGGGTAGACGGTCCGTCAGTGCCTGATCGTGCCCACCGACTTGCGTTTCTGTCACGCTTCGGTGGGTGGTGGGGGCATCGACTCGCCGGCCCTCACCCCGCCGCGTTCTCCGCGTTCTCGCTCTCCTCCCTCTCCCGCTCCTCCCGCTCCTCCTGTTTCCGTTCCAGCGTCTCTTCGAGGCGGGCGGTGTCCTCCCCGGTCCACCCGGGCGGCCGGGTCACGGCGGCCCAGGCCGCGACCGGGAGGGTGCCGAACCGGTGCCCGTACCCCACCGGAACGGAGTCGGCGACCGCGAGATCGCAGGTCACCTGCCAGAAGGTGACGAGCGGGTACCACCGCATCCCGGGGGAGACGTCCGGCGCCTTCGGCCCCACGAGCCACTGCGGCCGAGACGTCAGCAGATCGGGGGACCACCACGTCACCGGGTCCGAACCGTTCTGGAGGTAGACGATCCGGGGCGCGTCCCAGGCGGCGTCGGCCGGCCGGCCGAAATCGGCCTCGCGGCGGGCGTACCGCACGGTGCGCCCGTCCCGGTAGACCGGCAGCCAGAGCGGACTGCCCCGGTCGCGGGCCTTGCCGAGCGCCTCCCACATCGGGTTCCGCAGCGTCGGCCCGACCAGCAGGGCGCCGTCGGCGCGTGCGGTCATCCGCGAAAGCTCGCCGTCGAACGCGCCCTCGGTGGCGTACGAGCCGAGGGACTCGCCGGACACCAGCAGCCGGGGGCGTTCGCCCGGGGGCAGCGCCGACCAGTGGTCGTACACGGCGTCGAAGAGCGCGGAACCGGCCACGGCGGCCTCGCTCTCGGTCAGGAACGAGAGCCAGCTCGGCAGGTAGGAGTACTGGAGGGCGACCGCCGCACTGTCACCGCCGTACATGTATTCCAGCGGCTTCGCGAGGCTCTCGTTGACCCAGCCGCTCCCCGTCGTACCGAACACCACCAGCACCTTCCGGCGGAACGCGCCGGTCCGCTCCAGCTCCCGCACGGCGAGGTCCGCGCGGCCCCGCAGGGTCGCCGCGGACTCCAGCCCGACGTACACCCGGACCGGGTCCGTCGCCGGAGCGCCGGTGAAGCCGGAGATCTCCGCCCGGGTGGACGCGTGACCGACGAAGTCCCGGCCGTTCTTCCCGAGCGAGGACCAGCTCTCCAGCGAGGACGGACTGCCCGAGAGCGTCGGCAGCAGCGGCCGGACGATGCCCTCGCTGGTCGACCCGTTCGTCAGCGACGCGCTGCTCTCGACCAGATCCACCAGCCCGCGCAGCAGGAAGCCCTGGACCACCCCCACCACCACGACCACCGCCACCGAGGCCGCCACCATCAGCGCCCAGGGCCGGGGCACCAGTCGCTCCAGCGGACGCGCCAGGGTCCGCGTGCCCAGCCGTACGGACCGGGCCAGCGTGACGAGCAGCCCGCAGAGCAGCAGCGCGACGAACGGCACCAGCGCCCACTGCCACCACACCACTCCCGGCTCCATGCCGACCGCCCGCCGCGCGTCGCCCTGCCAGCGCACGCTCCGTACGGTCACCGCGACGACGGCCGCGACCCCCAGCGGCACGAGCATCAGCCACGCCCACCGGACCGTCGCCCCGCCCGGCCGTGCCCCGCAGCGCCGCGCGACCCACCCGAGGACCGCCCCCACGCCGTAACCGGCCGCCGCGGTGACCCCGGCCGCCAGCGACTGGACCAGCCACGAGCGGGGGATGAGCGAGGGCGTGAACGAGGCGACGTAGAACAGCACCGCCACCAGGACCCCCGCCCAGCCGGGCCGCCGCCGCACCACGGGACGCCGGACGAGACGCGCGGCGGGGCGGGAGCCGTCCCTGCCGGGGTGTGGTCCTGCCGATCCGGTCGGCCCGGTCGGCCCGGTCGGCCCGGTCGATCCGGTTGCTCCGGTTGCTCCGGTCGGTCCGGTCGGCCCGGTTGATCCGGTCGATCCGCCACTTTCGGTCATGGGGGCCTCCCGGGTCGCTCCGGCCGCAGTCGTCCGGCCGCTCCAGAGGCACGCTAGGCGGAACGGTACGCCGCCGGTCGGCGACACCCTGTGACGACGATGACGATCCGTGGCTGGGCAGTGGTGGGCCGCTCGTCGTGCTCCCGCCTGCTCACGCACGAGTTGCCCGGACCGGGGGCGGCGCCGAGAGTTGACTCACGTAAGGAGGCGAAGGCGGGGGACGGAGGCGGTATGGCTGAGGGGCGACGGCTCCCCCTGAACGGGGCGATCGCGCTGACCATCGCCATCCTGGTCGCCACCAACCTCGTCAACCACGTCCTCCTCCACGGCTGGGGCCTGGTCGTCTCCCTGGTCGTCACCCCGATCCTGCTCGGCGTGTGGAAGTGGTCCGGCGGCACCTGGCCCGGGGCCGGACTCGGCCGCGGCACCTGGGCGCGCGGCGCCCGCTGGGCCGCCGTACTCATCGGCCTGGTCGGACTCGTCTACCTGGTCGGCGCGCTGCTCCCCGCCACCCGCGACCTCTTCGAGGACCAGCGCAACAGCGGCCTCTCCGGAGCCGAGGTCGCCTACCGCATGCTGATCCAGGTCCCCATCGACGTCGTACTGCTGGAGGAGGTCGCGTTCCGCGGGGTGCTGTACGGGCTCCTCGTACGCGCCCGGGGCACGGTCACCGCCACCGTCGTCTCCTCCGCCCTCTTCGGGATGTGGCACATCCTCCCGTCGCTGAACCTGTCCACCGACAAACCCGCGCTCGCCGGGTTCTTCGGCACCTCCTCCGCCGGAACGGTGATCGCGGCGGTCGTCGCCGACCTCGGCGCGGTGCTGTTCACCGCGGCCTCCGGTGTCCTCTTCTGCGAGCTGCGCCGACGCAGCGGCAGCCTGCTCCCCCCGATGGGCCTGCACTGGGCGACCAACGCCCTGGGGTACCTGACGGGGTTCCTGCTGCGATAAGTCGGTAATGCCGTTGCGGGTGTTGGCGTGCCCGGGTACGTTCCTCCGGCCCGCTCGCGCCACGTGGGCGACGTACTCGACGGAGGCTCCCTTGCCACTGCGCATCACACCGCTCGCCGAGCCGGACCGCGGCCGGCCCTCGGGATCGTCCTCCGGATCGTCCCCGGGCCCGTCCTCCGGATCGTCCTCGTACCGCCTCGTCTGGCTCGCGGAGGAGGTGCCCGGCGGCGGTGGCGGCCCGGCGGCCATCGATCCCCCCGCGTATCCGGTGGGGTCGGCGTACCTGCGGTTCTCCACCGCACCCGGCCGGGACCACCTCGCCGAACTGGACCTCGCCGTGCACCCGGCCGCCCGCCGCACCGGCGTCGGAACCCGCCTCCTGGACGCGGCCCTCGCGGGCGCCCGGGCCGAGGGCCGGAGCACGGTGACGGCCCAGGTGGCGGTCGCGGGCGGGGCCGAGAAGGGGCAGGACGACCGGGAGGCGGCGGAGTTCCTGACGGCCCACGGCTTCCGGGTGGTCCTCACCCTGACCTTCGCCCGCCTGGCGACGGCCGACGCCGACCAGGTGGCCCTCGCAGCCCTGGCCGCCGCCCCGCACCCGGGCTACCGGCTGACCTCCTGGTCCGGAACCGTCCCCGACGAACTGGCCGAGACGTTCGCCGGGTCGCGGTGGGCGATGGACGACATGCCGATGGACGAGATGGACCACGGCACGGAGACCTGGGACGTGGACCGGGTACGAGCCGTCGCCCGCGCCGTCGAGCGGCGCGGCGAACTCCTGCACACGGTCGCGGTCGTCAGCGAGGCGGACGGTGCGATCGTCGGCTTCACCGAACTGGTCGTCCCCGGCGACGGTACGGGCGAAGGCCTGCACTACGGAACCGGCGTCCTGCCCGCCCACCGGGGACGCGGCCTGGCCCGCTGGATGAAGACCGAGTCGATCCGTACCGCCCTGACCACCCACCCCGCCCTCACCGGCCTGGTGACCGACACGGCCGACGCCAACGCCCCGATGCGCGCGGTGAACGACGCGCTGGGGTACGTACCGACGCACCGGTCGGTGTTCCTCCAGCGGGAGTTGGGGGACGGAGTGGGCCTCGTCAGCTCGGACTGAGGGCGCGGCGCGGGGGTGCCACCACGTCGAGGTGCGGGAGGCGCCGGCCGATCCGGCCTGGTGCTCCCCGCCCGTACGGGGACGGTCCCGCCGTCTCCGCCGACACCGCGTAACCACGTTGCCCGCCCCGTCCCGCCGCCCGAGGATGGCCCCATGACGACCACGCAGCCGATCATCGAGCTCGTACACGGCGACATCACCGAGCAGCATGCCGACGCCTTGGTGAACGCCGCCAACTCCTCGCTGCTCGGCGGTGGCGGGGTGGACGGGGCCATCCACCGCAGAGGCGGCCCCGCGATCCTGGATGCCTGCCGTGACCTGCGCGCTTCCCGGTACGGCAAGGGGCTGCCCACCGGGCA
This sequence comes from Streptomyces sp. NPDC001770, assembly GCF_053596135.1. NCBI lineage: Bacteria > Bacillati > Actinomycetota > Actinomycetes > Kitasatosporales > Streptomycetaceae > Streptomyces > Streptomyces sp. NPDC001770. Next base: position 198,246 of record NZ_JBSFFN010000001.1, read on the forward strand.
GGCGGTGGCGACGACCGCCGGGCGGTTGCACGCGGACCATGTGATCCACACCGTGGGCCCGGTCTGGTCGCGGGAGGAGGACCGCTCCGGGTTGCTGGTGTCCTGCTACCGCGAGTCCCTCCGGGTGGCCGCCGAACTGGGCGCGCGCTCGGTGGTGTTCCCGGCGATCTCGACCGGGATCTACGGCTGGCCGATGGACGACGGTGCCCGTCTCGCCCTGCGTACGGTCAGCGAGGAGGCCCGGCTCCCGGTCTCCGACGTGCGCTTCGTCCTCTTCGACGAGGACGCGTACGACTGCTTCGAGCGGGCGCTCGCGGAGCTGGGGCGCCCGTCCTCGTAGGCCCTCCCTGTGACGGGGGACGGGTCACGGGGAACGGGGTTCCCGTGTCGGGGGTGGCAGGAACCCGCGGCCCCTACGGAGGATTTCCTGACGCACGCCTTCCATGCCCCACCTGTCCGCCCGTTACGGGGTTACCGCCGCTCGTCGCCGTAGGACCTCCGCGTCTGCGGCGACGGTCGCGGCGACGGCCAGGCCCATGCCGAGTACCGCGCCGCCCAGTCCCAGTCCCAGGGCCGGGCCGGCGAATCCGAGCCCGAGGACCACGAGCGCGCCCGCCCCCACCACCACGGTGTGCTCCATGCCCCCGGTGCCGGTCATCCGGTGCAGGGCGCCGAGCAGGACGAGGACGATCGCCACCGGCACGGCGACGGCCAGCGAGGCGGTCCGCTCGGGCAGGTGCGCGTGGTGCTCGGTGGCGTCCACCGCCGCTTCCAGCCCGGCGCCGAGTGCGGCCAGTGAGGCGAAGACGCCGTAATGGGCGTACCCCCAGGTCAGGGCGGAACGCAGGGTGGGCAGGCCGATCTCGCCGCCGGTGAAGTACATCCACCACAGGCCGAAGACCAGCAGCAGCCCGCCGATCGCGATCAGCAGGACGGCTGCGGACAGACCGTGGTCCGAGACGGTGGACTGGACCGCCGCGAGCGAGGCGAGAATGACCTCGCCGAGCACGATGATCGTGAAGAGTCCGTACCGCTCGGCAATGTGCTCCGGGTGCCAACTGGTGTTGTTCCCACGGGACTCGGCCCACGCGGGCACGGCCAGTTCGACCAGTACGAGCGCCACGAAGGTGGCCGCCTGCCACGCGTCCGGCACCCAGAGCCGGGCCACCCAGCCGAGCTGTGCCACGGCGATGCCCGTCGCGTACCGCAGGGCGCAGCGACGCCCCTCCGGATGCTGCGAGGCGGCCCGCAGCCACTGCGCGATCATCGCGACGCGCATGATGACGTACCCGATGACGACGACCGTGAAGTCCCCGTCCTGGAACGCGGCGGGCACCCCGGCGGCGAGCACCAGAACACCCGCCATCTGCAACAGCGTCACCAGCCGGTACGGCACGTCGTCGGTGTCGTACGCGGAGGCGAACCAGGTGAAGTTCATCCAGGCCCACCAGATGGCGAAGAAGACCGCCGCGTACCCGGTCAGCCCCGAGCCCACGTGATCCTCGGCCAGCGCGTGATGCAGCTGCGCGGCGGCCTGCGAGACCGCGACCACGAACGTCAGGTCGAAGAGCAGCTCCAGGGGAGTCGACGCCCGGTGCTCCTCATCGGGGTCCCGGGCCCGCATCGTCCGCAGCAGGGGGACTGTGCGCTCCACCATTGCCGTTGCTCCTGTCGTCGGTCGTGCATGTGGCGTGGCTGGGCCTGTGGCCGTGGCCGCAGTGCCGCGCGATGCCGTGCTTTGCCGTGGTTCATCCTCGCTCGGAGGGCTCGGGATGCGTCGCGCGGACGCGGCCTCTGCCGGGACTGTGCGCGGGGAGGACGGAACTGGGCGCCGAGGAGCAAGCGGGCGGTGGTGGGTGCGGTGTAGGCGGCTGGGTGGGGCGCGTTCTCCGCGTGTGCGGGGATGCCCCCTGAAGGGGGCTGTGGCGTAGCTGCTTGTGGTGACCGGATGGTGCCCCGGTGACCAACAGGTCTGTTCGGATGGGCAATCTGCCAAGAAATTGTTCGTACGCATGCGCGTCGAACGTTGACACGAAACACTGGCCGGGTGATCTCTTCCGATGCCCTCGTGCCCTCCCCGGACATCCGCGCCCACTTCGTCGACCGGCTCAACTCGGTTCTGCGACGACCGGGGATGTGGGGGGACGAGATGATCCTTCGGGTGATGTGCCAGGACCTCCTCTACGTGGAGGGCCGACCCGGGCTGTGGCATCAGCAGCAGACGGCCTGGGAGGTGTCCGGGGCCTGGTCGGTGAACGGGGCGAAGGGGGCCTTCGCGCGCCACCTGCACGGTGACGGGCCGGCCGACGCGGTGGTCTCGCTCTACGGGGAGTTCGCGCACCGGGCCGGCTGGCTCCGGGCGGTACGGGTGCTGGATGAGGGGGAGTACGCCCGGCTGCGGGCGACGGCGCCGGAGTGGGTGGGGCGGGAGGACCGGGGCTGGTCGGACGTGGCGGCGGAGTTCGGGCCGCCGTCGGTGCGGTTCGGCGGGTCGAACCCCCGGTTCGGGAAGACCCTCGGTTACGTCGGCGCGGACCCGGCCGACCCGATGATCTGCTTCCACCTCTGGAACGGCAGCCGTCCCGACTCGCTGTGCGGCTGGACCGCCGAGCACGCGGAGCCTGTGGTGCTCGCCCTGCGCGTCGGTGGTGCCGGCGCCTTCCGGGACTCGTTCACGTACACCCCGGAGGGCGAGCGCCGGCGTTCGTACGGCCGCGAGCTCTCGCATCAACTGGACTGACAGAAAACAGGGTTGCTTCAGGCGGCGGGAGGCCCGGCCACCGTGGCGCCGGCCGGCAGGGGCTCGGCGCGGTCACCACACGTGCCGTCGCGGACCGGCTCGGCGTACGGACGAACACCGTGCTCCGGCACATCCGGACGAAGGACCGGCTGCTGGAGCCGCTGGCGGGCACCTACGCGGCCGAACCGCAGGGCGGAGTAGGCGGAGCGGTCGGCAGGCCCGGCGGCTACGGGTGGGCGCCCGCTTCGATCAGCAGGACGCCGCCGGCGATCAGGACGATGCCCAGGCCCATCAGCCGGGTGAGCGGTTCGCCGAAGAGGCGGCGGGCGAGTACGGCGGTCAGCGCGACCCCGCACGCGGACCAGATGCCGTACGCGACGCCGATCGCCATGCCGTGGGAGAGCGCCAGCGCGAGGCAGCCGAAGGAGACGACGTACGCGAACAGGACCGGCGCCAGCCATACCTTCTTGCGGAAGCCCTCGGAGGCGCGCAGGGCCAGGGTGCCGCTGACCTCGAAGAGGATCGCGCCCATCAGGAAGAGCCAGCTCACGGGGTGGTCTCCTCGGGGGAGGCGGGGCGGGAGGCGTCGGCGGCCTGCTCCCGGGCGGCCGTGGCGCGTTGCGCGCCGATCTCCACGGTCAGGACCCCGCCGGCGACCGCCACGACTCCGAGGCCCATCAGCCAGGTCAGCGGGTCCCCGAAGAGGAGCGCGGCCAGCACCGCGGTGACGGCGACACCGCTCGCCCCCCAGATCCCGTACGCGACGCCGATCGGCATGCCCTCGCGCAGTACCAGCGCCAGCATCGTGAAGGCGGCGACGTAACCGGCGACCACCAGCGCGAACCACGGCCGGGCGTCGAGTGCGGCCCGCAGGGCGAGCGTCGCCGCGACCTCGGAGGCGATCGCGCCCACGAGGAACAGCCACTTCCTGGAGCCGTTGACGTTCATGCCGCTGGTCATGGGCGGGTCCTTCCCTCTGGGCCTGTTCGGGTGGGCGCCCGCCGGGGGCACGCCGGGGGCCGTACGCCCCGGAGGACGTACGGCCGGCTTGCGGTACCGCGTTACTTCGCGGCGAGCCGCTTCTCGTACCCGACGACCCGCACGCACGCGGTCAGGCCGAGGATGGCCTCCTCGAGCTCCTCCTGCGTCGGGTAGCTGGGCGCGACGCGGATGACGGAGTCGGTCGGGTCGTCGCCGTACGGGTGGGTGGCACCGGCCGGGGTCAGGACGATTCCGGCCGCACCGGCGCGCCGTACGACCTCCTTCGCGCAGCCCTCCTCGACCACCAGGTTCACGAAGTAGCCGCCCTTGGGCTTGGTCCAGGAGGCGAGGCCCGTACCGCCCAGCTCCGCTTCGAGGATGCGCTGCACCGCCTCGAACTTCGGCTGCAGCACGTGACGCTGACGGTCCATCAGTTCGCGTACGCCGTCCGCGTCGCGCAGGTACATCGCGTGCCGCAGCTGGTTGACCTTGTCCGGGCCGATGGAGCGCTTGGAGTTGTTGGCGAGCAGCCACTTCACGTTGGCCGGGGACGAGCCGAAGAACGCGACGCCCGCGCCCGCCAGGGTGATCTTGGAGGTGGAGCCGAACACGAACACCCGGTCCGCGTTCCCGGCCGCGTCGCACGCGGCGAGCAGGTCGGCGATCTCCACCTGCTCCTCGGTGAGGTGGTGCACCGCGTAGGCGTTGTCCCAGAAGATACGGAAGTCGGGCGCGGCGGTCTCCATCGCGGCCAGCCGGGCCACCGTCTCGTCGCTGTAGACCGTGCCGTCCGGGTTGCTGTACTTCGGGACGCACCAGATGCCCTTGACGGCCGGGTTCTCCGCGACCAGGCGCTCGACCGCGTCCATGTCCGGGCCCGCCCCGGTCATCGGCACGGGGATCATGTCGATGCCGAACCGCTCGCACAGCGCGAAGTGCCGGTCGTAGCCGGGGACGGGGCAGAGGAACGCGATCCGGCCCTGGTCCACCCAGCGCGACTCGGCGCCCGGCAGCACGCTGAGCATCGCGTGCACCAGGGAGTCGTGCATCAGCTCCAGGCTGGAGTTGCCGGCCGCGAGCAGCTGCGCCACCGGCACCTGGAGCTGCTCGGCGAAGATCTCCCGGAGCTCGGTCAGCCCCTGGAGGCCGCCGTAGTTGCGCACGTCGGTGCCGTCGGCGGCGGTGTACCGGCCGCCCGGCAGGCTCAGCAGGTCCTCGGAGAGATCGAGCTGCGTCGGTGCCGGCTTCCCCCGGGTCAGGTCGAGGGAGAGGCCGCGGCCGGCCAGCTCCTCGTAGTCCTGCCTGGCGCGGTCGGCAAGGGCGCTCAGGTCGCTCGGGGCGCCGGGGGCGCTCAGGGCATCGGAGCTCAGCTCGGTGGTCACGGTGTGTCCTCTCGCGGGTCCCGCTCGGTGCCGGACGGCACCCTGCCGAGGATACAAACCGGTCAGTGGCTCGCTTCTTTCGGTACGGGGCCGCGCACACCGCTGCCCCGGCGGGTGGCCGGGGCAGCGGGGAGGGGCGACGAGGCCGCGGTGAGGGGGGTCGGGAACGCCGCCCCAGTGCTGGTCCGGGAGCCGTCTACCCCTGGTCGGAGAACTGCGGGTCCTTCGCCTGGTCGTAGATCTCCTTGCCGGACGCGTCGTACGCGTGGACGGTGGCGTCCGGGCCCGCGAAGTGCCGGTCGGGCTTGGACGTACCGGTGGAGAACGCCGCCGCGTAGGCGAACGCGCCGCCCGCCATGGCCGCCGGGTACTCCTTCGGGTCGTCGCCGTAGCTGATGGTGACCTTGGCGACGTTCGAGGCGTAGTGCCCGGCACCGAGCACGGTGTACCGGTACTCGCCCGACTGCTTGCCGGCGCTCTGGCCGAACGAGTCGAAGTACTCGATCAGACGGCCGGTGCCCCACAGGCGGTTGTTGATGAACGTGGGCGGGGAGTCCGCGCTGACGCCCTTGTCGCCGTCCGACTGGCACTGCACGTACTGGTCGGCGGAGTTGACCGCGACGACCACGCCGTCCGTGTCCTCGGTGGCGAGGGGGGTGCGGACCGCGAGCACCGCGTCGTACTGCGATGCGTCCGATCCCAGGCAGGAGGCCAGAATCCTGGCCGCGGTCCCGGCGTCGATCGGGGTCGTGGTGGCGCTGGTGACGGTGGCTTTCGCCGGAGTGGCCGGCGATGCGGCCGAGGCGGATACGCCCGAGGCGGTCCCGCCCGACGTGGCGCCGCCCGACGAGGTACCGGGCGTCGTGCTCGTACGCGGTGACGAGACCGCGCCCGTCGGGTTTCCGGCGCTCGACCCGGGGGACGCGAGCGTAGGCCTGGCTTCCCCCGTACCGCCGAAGACGACCACGGCCGTGACGCTCATCGTCGCGACGCCCGCGGCGACGGCCAGCGGCACCCCCCACCTGCGTCGCAGCGAAACACGGTTGTCCTCAGGATCGATCTTCATCAGGAGCTCCTCTCGGGTCCGCCAGTGGTTCGGCAGATCACGTTCGGAAGGAGCCGCAGGAATGCCTGGCATGTCGCTCACCGCGCGAACTCCTTCGCGTTGACGGGAATCTTGGAACCGGACGACGCCGGGGCCGCGGCTCCGTCGAGGAGGGCGACCCCCAGTCTGCGCCGGGCGCGGTGCAGCCGGGACTTCACGGTCCCGACAGCCACCCCCAGCGCCGTCGCGGCGGCCTGCTGATCCAGACCCGACCACACGCAGAGCTCGACGACCTCGCGTTCGTGGCGGGGCAGCCGGGCCAGCGCCCGGTGGATCTCAGACATGCGACGCTCGTCGTCGACCAGGACGGCGATACGTTCCGCGTGGTCGCCCACCGGCTCGTCGTGCGAGACGAGCCGGTGCAGCAACGCTTCGGCCCGCCTCAGCCGCCGCCTGGTGTTCGACAGCAGACGGTCGGCGATGCCCAGCAGCCAGGGCAGGGCCGAGTCGCGGTCGAGCACCGTCTCCGTACGCCGGCGCCAGGCGTGCAGGAACACGGTCGAGGTGAGGTCCTCGGCCTCGGACCAGTCGGCCGTACGCCGGAACAGGTAGTTGTAGACGGTCTTCGCGTGCCGGTCGAAGATCCGGCCGAAGGCCTCCCGGTCGCCGCCGACGGCCCTCTCCCAGAGCTCCCGGTCGGACGGGCCTCCGAGCGGTAGGGCCGCGCCACCGGCCGGCGGGGAAGCCCCTCCGGCCGGTATGACGGGACCGGCGTCGTTCAGTTCCATGCTCTGTACGTGTCCGGCACCCGGCCGAAGGTTCCCGATCGGTTGATGTCGCTCCATTGAGTTGATTGCGCGTCAACGAGTGGGACCGACCCTGGTGGTGGGGGCCGTGGTGGGCGTCAGGCGACGCCGCCGTTGGCGTACAGCACCTGGCCGTTGATCCAGCGGCCCGGACCGGCCAGGAACGCGACGGCCTCGGCGATGTCCTCGGGGGTGCCGAGGCGCTCCATCGGCGAGAGGCCCGCGATGGTGTCCACCACCTGTTGCGGCTTGCCGTCCAGGAAGAGCGGGGTGGCGGTCGGGCCGGGTGCGACCGCGTTCACCGTCACGTCACGGCCGCGCAGCTCGCGGGCGAGGACCAGCGTCATCGCCTCGACGGCACCCTTGGTGGCCGCGTAGGCGGCGTAGGTGGGCTGCTGGAGCCGGGTCACGGACGTGGAGAAGTTGATCAGCGCGCCGCCGGACCGGAGCGTACGGGCGGCCAGTTGGGACACCACGAACGTGCCGCGCACATTGGTGCGGTGCATACGGTCGAAGGCGTCGAGGTCGAACTCGGCGACCGGCGCGAGAAGCATGATCCCGGCCGTGTTCACCACCACGTCCACACCCCCGTACGCCTGCTCGGCCGCCGCGAAGAGCGCCGCCATCGCGTGCTCGTCCGCCACGTCCCCGCTGATCGCGGTGGCCTGCCCGCCCAGCTTCTCCACGGCCGCCACGACCTCCTGGGCCCGCGCCTCGTCCCGCCCGTAGTGCACGATCACGGCCATGCCGTCGGCGGCCAGCCGCTCCGCGACGGCCCGGCCGATGCCGCCGGAAGCGCCGGTGACGACGGCGACGCGGGTGGGGGCGCCGGGGGTGCCGCTGCTGTCGCTGCTGCTGTCGGTCCGGGGCTGGGTGGTGTCGGTCATGGGGATCAGCCTCCCGCTCGCCTGCTCATTTATGGACTGTCTGTCCATTAAAAAATGTAGACTGATCGTCCATATACTGCAAGCAGGGTCAGGTGGACCGCCGACGCGGCGCGCCGGGCCTCCTGGTGCACGACGGTGAGTGGGAAGGGGTGTGGAGATGGCTGAGGGGCCGAAGGATTCCGCCAGGCGTGGCCGAGGCCGCCGCCCCGCGTCGGAGGTGCGCGAAGCGGTACTGGACGCGGCCGGTGCGATGCTCTTCGAGGCGGGGCTGCCCGGGATCACCTTCGAGAAGGTGGCGGCTCGCGCGGGCGCCAGCAAGATGACCCTCTACAAGTGGTGGCCCTCGCCCGGAGCCCTGGCCTTCGAGGCGTACTTCAGCGCGGTCGAGGGCACCCTCGCGTTCGCGGACACCGGGGACATCGAGCGCGATCTCACCGCCCAGCTCCACGCCTTCGTCGGCCTGCTCACCGACCCGCGTACGGGGCACGTGATCGCCCAACTCGTAGGCGCCGCGCAGTCCGACCCCGCCCTGGCCGCCGCCCTCGCGGAGCACTACACCCACCCGCGCCGACTCCTCGCGGTCGAACGGCTCACCCACGCGCAGACCCTCGGCCAGATCCACGCCGACGTCGACCCGCAGGTTGTCGTGGACCAGCTGTGGGGCGCCTGCTACCACCGGCTGCTGCTGCCCGACGAACCGCTCGACGTGAAGTTCGCGGATGCCTTGGTGCGCAACCTCCTGCGTGGCATCCGGAGTTGAGGCGGAACGCTGATCCTGTCGCCGTGGACCGGCTGGACCGGCTGGACCGGCTGGACCGGCTGGACCGATGGAGTGCGTCCTGTCAGGAGATGGCCACCGGCTCGGCGGAGAGCTCGATGGTGAACGTCACCCGATCGAGTCCGGGGCCGTCGTAGTCCGGCTGGACGGCTGAGGCCGCAAAACCGAGCCGCGTGTGAAAGGCCCGGGACGCGATGTTCTCCGGGCTGGTGACGCAGTGCACGTGGTCGCGCCCATGGGACCGGGCGAGCGCGAAGAAGGCCCGGTAGAGGGTGCTCCCGATGCCTTGGCCGTGCAGTGCCGGGTCGACGCCGGCGAAGTGCACATAGGCGGTACCGGGCACTGTCGGCGACATGAAGCCGACCAGGAAGGCCGCGATCTCTCCGCTGTCGTGTTCGACCAGGAGACTGGTGGTGGCGAAATGCTGGAAGTACAGCCGGGGAAGAAGCAGCGCCCGCTCCGTCGACCCCGCCTCCCCCTTGAGGCCGCCCCACCACGTGTCCAGTACGGCGAGCACGGGGAGATGGTCTTCCTCGGCGAGGCGCCGGGCCGTCAGGCCGGCGGGAAGATCGGCGATCATCCGCTCGGTGTGGCATTCCGTCCGGCGCGGGGAAGGGGCTTGCCGGAAGTGGACGGCAACGGGCCCGGTCAGGGGTGACGCGCCCGGTCAGGTGAGGGTCAACCACCGCCTCCCGTCGATGAGTTCACGGGCTGCGTCGAGATGGCCGGCGTGACAGGCGGTCTCGGTGATGACGTGCAGCAGGAGATCCCGCAGGGTGTGGAGATGCGGCTCTCCGAAGAGGTGACGCGGCCACCACGCGAGGGGCGCGTCCGCGGAAGGGGCGGCGGCGACGACGGAGTCCGCGCGCCCGGTCTCGTAGAGATACGTGCCGAGGACGTCGGAAGGCGAGGCGTCGGCCGGAACCTGCCAGGCGTCCTCGATGCCGTCCAGTGACCGGATGACCTCCGCATCGCCGAGGAACACGGCCCGGAACCAGAACCGTTCGACATCGAGAGTCAGATGCCGCACCAGCCCCAGGCAACTCCACCCCGAGGGAAGCACGGGCCTGCGCAGGGCGTCGGCGTCGAGCCCGTCGAGTATCCCGAGAACGTGCCGACGCTGGGCGCGCAGAGAGGAGAGGAGGGCGGCGACTTCGGAGCCGGGGGGAGGCGTTGGTGTGCCCTGGCGAGGGTGTGCGGTGGGGCTGGGGATGTGCGGTTCGCTGTGTCGGGGCTGGGCGTCCGTGCTGGGGGCGTCTTCCATGGGGAGAGCCAAGCATGGGGGACTGACAGCAGGGAGGGGAGCGGGTGAAGTTGGTCGAATCCGACCCTTCGGCGAGATGAACCCGCAGGTCAGGAGTGCTCCCCGCGTGAGCGGGGCTGCCCCCGGGTCCTTCCGTCATCGCCGACCGGGGCTCATCGGTAGACGGTAGGACGACATTACTTCTGGTCCTTGAATGGCCTCTCCGGCTGAGTACTCGTGGTGCTCCGTTTCACGGCAGGCGTTTCCGGATGTCGTGGCGTGACACGTCGCGTCGCGTCGGAGTGGTCGAGCGGGCAGCGGCAGGACAGTCGACGAACATGTTCGTGCGGTACTTGTTCGCTACGAACATGTTCGTTACGCTCGTCGTATGACACCATCCACCCCGCCCTCCGCCCCCCGCAGCCGCCGTGAGCGGCCCGCCAAGCCCGCGCTCAGTCATGCGGGGATCGTCGAGGCCGCCGTGCGGATCATGCGGGCCGAGGGGCTTCAGCGGGTGACCATGCGGCGCCTGGCGACGGAGCTGGACACCGGGCCTGCCTCGCTCTACGTCTACTTCGGGAACACGGCCGAGCTGCACGCCGCGATCCTGGAGGAGTACCTCGGCGCGGTCGACCTGAGCCCCGCGAAGGCCCCGAAGGTCCCGGCCGAGGCCCAGGAGGACTGGCGGGAGCGGCTCGTCCAGGTGCTCGGGTCGTACACGGGGGTGCTCTTCGAGCACCCGAGCCTCGCGCGTTCCGCGCTCGTGGCGCGGCCCACCGGGGCGAACTACCTGGCGCTGGTGGAGGCGGTCCTCGCCCTGCTGGACGAGGGCGGGGTGCCTCCGGGGCAGGCCGCCTGGGGCGTGGACGTACTGCTTCAGCTGGCTACCGCCGCCGCTGCCGAGCAGGGCACCCGCTCGGAGACCGACCCCGCCGAGGAAGAGCACGACGCGCTGGTGGGCGCGCTGCGCGCCGCGTCCGCCGACACGTTTCCGCGTATCGCCGCGCTCGGCGACGACCTGTTCTCCGGGAGCCCGCAGCAGCGCCTCGGGTGGATGTTCCGGGTGGTCGTCAACGGCGCGCTGGCCACCCCGCGCGACCTGATCTGATCCCGGCGCCACCGCCGGTACGAATCCCGGCGCCACCGCCGGTACCAAGTACGTCGAGAAGGAGCCACACCATGACGACCAGCACCAGCACCAGCACCAGCACCCCCACCCCCCACCACCCCGTAGCCGTCGTCGGCGGCGGGCTCGGCGGGCTCACGCTCGCCCGGGTCCTGCACGTGCACGGCATCGATGTCCCGGTCTTCGACCTGGACGCCTCGCCGGACGCCCGTAAGCAGGGCGGGATGCTCGACATCCACGAGGAGACCGGGCAGGCGGCGCTGCGCGAGGCGCGGTTGCACGAGGCGTTCCTGGCGAAGGTGCACCCGGGCGGTCAGGCGATGCGGCTGCTCGACAAGAACGGCGTCGTCCACCGGGAGGAGGGGGACGACGGCTCCGGCGAGCGCCCCGAGATCGACCGGGGCGATCTGCGTGATCTGCTGCTCACCTCTCTCCCGGAGGGCACCATCCGCTGGAATTCCAAAGTGGTGTCGTGCCGGGCGGTGGACGGTGACGGGAGCCGGGGCGGCCGGTACGAGGTGACGCTCGCCGACGGGGCGGTGTTCACCACCGATCTGCTCGTCGGGGCCGACGGCGCCTGGTCGCGGGTGCGGCCGCTGGTGTCCGACGCGGTGCCCGCGTACACCGGGATCTCCTTCGTGGAGGTCGACCTGTTCGACGCGGACACCCGTCACCCCGAGGCCGCGGCGCTGCTCGGCGGCGGGATGTTCTTCGGGCTCGGCGACGGTAAGGCGCTGCTCGGCCACCGCGAGACGGATGGCAGCCTGCACGTCTACGTGGCGCTGCGCACCGACGAAAGCTGGCTGGGCACGGTCGACTTCACCGACACCGCGGCGGCGAAGGAGGCCGTGCTGGAGCACTTCGCCGACTGGGCGCCCGGCCTGCGCGGGCTCATCGCCGAGGCGGACGGGCCGCTGGTGCCCCGGCACATCCACGCCCTGCCCGCCGGCCACCGCTGGGCCCGGGTTCCGGGCGTCACGCTGCTCGGGGACGCGGCGCACCTGATGTCTCCGTTCGCCGGGGAGGGCGCGAACCTCGCGCTGATCGACGGTGCGGACCTCGGCCGGTGCCTGGCCGCGCACCCGGGGGACACGGAGGCGGCGCTCTCCGCGTACGAGGAGCTCCTCTTCCCGCGCGCCGAGCGCACGGCGGCGGAGTCCGCCGAGGGGCTGGAGGCCATCTTCGCGCCGGACGCCCCGCAGCCGCTGCTGGACATGTTCGCCGGGATCGGCGGCCCGGACGCGGACCAAGGCCGAAGCTGAGAGAACCCGCGAGCCCGGCTCCGAAGGCCCCGGCCCCGGTCCCGGCCCCGTACGGAAGGACCCCTGTACCTCCCGTACGGAACCCGAACCGGCCCCGCCCCCGAACCGGCCGGCTCGCCCCCGGTCTCACCCCTCCTGCAGCAGCGCCACCATCCGCGCCAGCAGCGCCGCGCGTTCCGGCATGCGGGTCACGTCGGTCCACTCGTGGTCGGCGTGCGGGCCTCCGCCCACCGCGCCGAGGCCGTCCAGGGTGGGGGTGCCGGCCGCGGCGCAGAGGTTGCCGTCGGAGATGCCGCCCACCGCGGCCGAGCCGGGCCATTCCAGGCCGAGGCCGGCCAGCGCGGTTCGGGCCGTCTCCAGCAGCTCCGTCGCGGCGGACTCTTCGAGGGGCGGGCGGTTGGGGCCGCCGGTGATCTCGTACGGGAGCCGTGCCACGTCGGCGACGATGCGGTGGAGTTCGGCGTCGATGTCCTTCTGCGCCTGGACGTCGGGGACGCGGACGTCGACCGTGACGTGGGCGCGGTCGGGGACGGTGTTCTGAGTGGTGCCCGCGCTCGCCACCGTCGGGGTGACGGTGACCCGCTCGTCGTACGCGGCGAGGGATTCCAGCGCGACGATGATCCTGGCCAGGTCGGTCAGGGCGTTGGAGCCCTTGCCGGGCTCCAGGCCGGCGTGGGCGGCGACGCCCTTGACGCGGATGTCGTAGAACGACCAGCCCTTGCGGGCGTGCTTCAGGCCGCCGCCGTCCGCCGCGCCCTCCAGGACCAGCGCCGCGCGGGACTTCCGCGCCCACTCGGTGACGACCCGGCCGCCCGCCGGGGAGCCGATCTCCTCGTCGGCGGTGATCAGGAACGCGACGGCGGGGTCCTCGCCGGTCAGCTCGCGCAGCCGGGCCAGCCCGTACAGGCCCTGGATCAGGCCGCCCTTCATGTCGAAGACGCCGGGGCCGGTCGCCCGGGTGCCGTCGACGAGGAACGGCCGCTGCTTCAGCGTGCCCTTGGGGAAGACGGTGTCGAAGTGGCCGACCAGCAGGACGGGACGTACGCCGGCCGGGCCGAGGCGCCAGAGGAGCCCGCCGGGGCGGCCGTTGCCGGGGTCGTGCGGCAGCACCGTGGGGGCGGTGCCGAGGAGGCGGGTGCCGATGTCGGCCAGTACGTCCCGGCACGCGCCGAGGGCGTCGCCGTCGGAGGAGGGGGACTCGGCCCGTACGAGCCGTTCCAGATCCGTGACCATCGCGTCGGTGTCTTCGGTGAGGCGGCGCAACAGGTCACGCGGGTCGAGGACTTGGGATGCGGGCACGGCGGGACTCCTTTGGCGCGGCTTCCGTGGGGATACGCCTCTGCATGATTGCTCTGCCCCGACATGCGAAAGTTTGTGTGACCCGCCAAGTTTTGGAGCTGATCCACGGTGCCCGACCACAACCCGGAGCACGTGGGCGACCCCGGGCCGGCCGGTGCACCGGGGCGGGCCGACGCCACCCCGCAGCCCGCCGCCGACACCCCGGTGACCCTGGCCACCGTCGTGGACTGCCTGGGGCCCGGCACCGTCGCCGTCTGGGCCGCCCCGCACGGCCTGGGCGTGCCCGTCCGTACGCTCGCCGTCCACGAGGGCGCGCCGGGCCCGGACCCCGCCCGAGCCGCGCCGGAACCGGCCGACGCGGAACGGTCCGCCCCGACACCGCCCAGCACGCTCCTGCTCGGCATCGGGGCCGGGGGCGAGCCCGGTGGGCTGATCCGGGCGGCGGCCGGGGCCGGGGCGGGGGCCGTGATCGTCAAGGACGGCGGGGACCGCGCGCTGCGCGAGGCGAGCGCGCTCGGTACGGAGCACGGGGTGGCGGTCCTGGCGCTCGCGCCCGACCAGGACTGGACCGACCTGATCGGGCGGCTGCGTGCCCTGCTGGCCGTACGGGTGGGGCCCGGGACGCGGCGCGCGGCGATGTTCGGGCGCCGGCACGACCTGGTGAGCCTTGCCAACTCCCTCGCCCGCCTGGTCAACGGCTCGGTGATGATCTTCACCCCCGGCCAGGAACTGCTCGCCGCCTCCCGCCTCGGCCCCGGCGACGACGAGATGCGCCGGGCCGCCGTGCTCGACCAGCACGGGCCGGTCGGGTACCGGGCGCGCCTCGTCGAACTCGGCGTCTACCGGCGGCTGTGGTCCGGCCCCGAGGTGGTCGACGTGGCGGCGGTCCCCGAGTTCGGCGCGGGGCGCCGGCTCGCGGCGGCGGTGCGCGCCGGTACGGAGAACCTCGGCTCGATCTGGGTGGCCGAGGGCGGCGAACCGCTCGCCGCGAACGCCGCCGTGCTGCTCGCGGACGCCGCGACGGTCGCGGTGAGCGTACTGCTCGGCCTCGACCAGGAGGAGGTCGCCCGGCGGCGGCTGGACGAGGAGCTCCTCGGCCGGGCCCTGCTCGGCGACGTCGATCCGCGCCTCGCCGCCTCCCACCTGGCCGTCGACCCGGGGACGCCGGTCACCGTGCTGATCGCGGACCTGTCGGCGCACGGCCCCGGGCTCGGCGCCGCCGACCTGTACCGGGCCAAGGAGGAGGTGCTGCGCCGCCTCGCCGGCTACCGGTGGCGCGCGCTGGCCACCACCGGCCCCTCCCGGGTCGTCGTCGCCCTGGTGGGCCCGGTCGACCCGGACGGGACACGGCGGGCCGCGGACGCGATCGGCGCCGCGGTGGCCGACGCGGTCGGCGCCCGGCCGCGTACCGGCATCGGCCTCCGCGCACCGCACCTGGGGGAGCTGCCCGCCAGCCGGACGGAGGCGGAGCTGGTGGTACGCGCCCTGGCCCGGCGCGGTGAGGTCCGCAGCGCCTGCCTGGAGGACGTGCGCGGCACCGCCAACCTGCTGGTGCTGGGCGAGGCCGTCACCGCGGACCGGCGGCTCCAGGACGGGCCGGTGCACCGGCTGCGCGCGCACGATCTGCGGCGCGGCACCGCGTACACGGAGACCCTGGCGGCCTATCTGGACGCCTTCGGGGACACCGCCGCGGCCTCCCGGGAGCTGAACGTCCACGCGAACACCCTGCGTTACCGGATGGGGCGGATACGTGAGCTGACCGGGCTCGACCTGGGCGATCCCTACGAGCGGCTGAACGCGGCCGTACAGCTCTTCGCCCTCGGTCCGAACGCGTTTGTCGCGGAGCACGAGAAAACGCCGAAAACCTCTTCGCCGTCCACAAACCGTGGGAGTACGTCCAGTTTGCACACTGCTGACCACGATCCGACGACAGGTTCCGGGTCGTGACCGACCGGTATCTGCGTGGAGGTGGAAGATGACAGAGGGCAAGAGCTCCCGGGTACGCTCAGCCAAGCGAGTGGCCACGGCCGCCGTCGCCGTGCTTTTCATGACCTGGCTGATCGATTACATCGACCGGCTTGTGATCACCCTTGCCCTGCCCGACATCGGCGACGAGTTCGGCCTCGGCACCACGATGCAGGGCCTGATCCTCACCGCCTTCTTCATCACCTACGCGGCGATGCAGATCCCCGGCGGCATCCTCGCCGACACCAAGGGTGCCCGCCGCGCGATGCTGATCGCGGCCGGCGGCTGGACGGTCTTCACCGCCGCGAGCGGGATCGCCATCGGCCTGACGACCATGATCGTGATCCGCGCGGTCTTCGGCATCTTCCAGGGCATGTACCCGGCCGCCTCCATGAAGGCGCTGAGCGAGCGCACCACCCCCGCGCAGCGGCTGACCGCGAACGGCATCATGTCCGCGTCCAACCCGCTGGGTTCCGCGATCGCCCCGATCGTCGCCGCGCCGCTCATCGTGGCCTTCGGCTGGCGCGGGGCGTTCTGGTCGGTGTCCGTGCTCGGCCTGCTCATCGTCCTCGCGCTGTGGAAGGGCATGCCGAAGCCGCTGACCACCGAGGAGCTCGCCGCCGCGACCGGGCGCGAGACGGCCCCCGAGCCGGTCGCCCAGGTGTCGCTGCGCCAGGCGATGGGCCTGCTGAAGTCCTCGATGATGTGGCGCTTCGCCCTGATGATGTGCGGGTTCAACATCATCGGCTGGGGCCTGGTGTCCTGGGTGCCGTCCTACCTCCGCGAGAACAAGAACGTCTCGCTCACCGGCGTGGGCCTGCTCTCCGGCGTCCCGTGGGTCGCCGCGGCGGTCAGCATGATGATCGGCGGCTATCTCTTCGACCGCTTCCTCAAGGGCAACCACCGGCGCGTGGTCGTCCCCGTCATGGTGGTCCTCGGCGGCCTGCTGGTGATGATGGTGCGCGCCGGGTCGGCGGGCGAGTTCATCGCCTGGGAGACCTGCGCGACCCTCGTGATGTACCTGGCGTACATGCAGATCTTCGGCCTGCCGCTGCGCATGCTGCCCCCGGAGTACGCGGGTGTCGGCGGCGGCATGGTGAACTTCGGCGGCCAGCTCGCCGGTGCGATCTCGCCGTTCGTGATGGGCTTCCTCGCGGAGCACTTCTCGTACGGTGTGGCCTTCTCCTTCCTCGGTACGGGCTGTGTCCTGGCGATCGTCGGCGCACTGGTCACCCCGCAGACCCCGGAGGCGTTCCGGGCCGGCCTCGGCCGCCACCTGGACCTGTCGGAGTCCGAGTCCGCCCCGGAGCCCGTCGCGGTGAGCGCCGCGTGACGGCCCCCGTACCCGGAAGCGGCACAGGTTCCGGCCCCGGTCCCGTGCCCATCGCGCGGCTCAAGGAGCGGGCGCGGGCGGCGATCGAGGGGTACCGGGAGCGCCTCCTGGACCTCAGCGAGGACCTCCAGCGCCACCCGGAGACCGGGTTCCGCGAGCACCGGGCCGCCGCGACGGTGGCCGGGTGGTTCATGGAGCTGGGGCTCCCCTTCGAGAGCGGCCTCTCCCTCACCGGGGTGAAGGCGCGGATGTCCGGGCGCGCGCAGGGCCCCACGGTCGCCGTGCTCGGCGAGCTGGACGCCCTGGTGCTGCCCCGGCACCCGCTGGCCGACCCGGAGACCGGGGCGGCGCACGCCTGCGGCCACCACGCCCAGGTGGCGTCGATGATCGGCGCCGCGGTCGGCCTGGCCGCCGTACGGCAGCACCTCGACGGGGACGTGGCGTTCCTCGCCGTACCGGCCGAGGAGAGCGTCGAACTGGAGTGGCGGCGAGAACGGGTACGGGCCGGTGAACTGACCCACCTGGTCGGCAAGGCCGACCTGCTGGCGCGGGGTGCCTTCGACGATGTGGACATGGCGATGCTCGTCCACACGTCGGGGCAGCCCGCCCGGCTCAGCGTCGGGGACAGCCACAACGGGTCGGTGGTGAAGCGGATCGTCTTCACCGGCCGGTCCAGCCACGCCGGTTCGTCCCCGTGGCACGGGGTGAACGCGCTGAAGGCGGCGATGCTGGCGATCGGCGCGATCGACGCCCAGCGGGACACCTTCCGCGATGAGGACGCGGTACGCGTCAACGCCGTGATGCCGCACGGGGGCGACGCGCCCACCGCCGTACCGGACCGCGCCGAACTCGAAGTGGTGATCCGGGCCCGCACCCCGGACGCCCTGCGCGGCGCCTGCGCCGTCGTCGACCGGGCCGCCCGGGCGGGCGCGGTGGCGCTGGGCGCCCGAGCGAGCGTGGAGACCACCCTCAACTACCTTCCGCACCAACAGGATCCGGTCCTCGTCGAGCTGGCCAGGGCCAACGGCACCGCACTCTTCGGCCCGGACGCGGTGCTCCCCGGCCGGCACCTCGGCGCCTCCACCGACATGGGGGACCTCGGCGCGGTCATGCCGGTGCTGCACCCCTTCACCGGGGGAGCCACCGGTGACGCGCACAGCGTCGACTACCTGGTCACCGACCACGTACTCGCCGCCCTGGAACCGGCCGTGCTGATGGCCTGGTGCGTCATCGACCTGCTGGCCGACGGCGCCGCCGGGGCGCACGACACCCTCGCCCGGCGCGCGCGGCGCACGGCGGCGGCCGACCCCGCCGCAGAGCCGGACGAGCGGTCCGCCGCCGACCGGTACGGCGACCTGCGGGCCGGATTCGACGGCCTGACCCACTACGACGGCACCCACGACGACACGGCCCACTACGACGGCACCCACGACGACACGGCCCACGACGACACGACCCACGACACGGTGCGTGGGACAGAAGGAGAACTGTGAGCACCCCCGAGAGCACCCCCGCGCGGAACGAGCCCAGGATCGCGCTGGTCACCGGAGCGGCCGGAGGCATCGGGGCGGCCGTCGCGCGGCGGCTGAGCGAGGACGGCGTCAAGGTGATCCTCGCGGATCTCCGTGCCGACCGCCTCGCCCCGCTCGTCGCCGAGAGCGCCGGCCACTTCGCCGCGATGGAGGTCGACCTCACCGACCGCGCCTCGCTGCCTGACTTCGTGGACCGCGCCCGGCAGGTGTTCGGCGGCCTGGACATCCTGGTCAACGCGGCCGGCCTCTATCCGAGCGCACCGCTCCTGGAGATGCGCGACGACCAGTGGGACACGGTCATGGACGTCAACCTGTCCGCGGTCTTCTCCCTCTCGCGGGCCTTCGCCCGGCGCCTGGTGGACGCCGGCCACGGCGGCCACATCGTCAACATCAGCTCCGGCGCCTCCGCCCGCGCCCGCCGCGGTGCCGCGCACTACTGCACCTCCAAGGCCGGCCTGGACATGCTCACCAAGGCGTTCGCCCTGGAGCTCGCCGAGCACAGCATCCACGTCAACGCCGTCTCTCCGGGCTTCATCGAGGTCGACAGCGAGGTGAACCCGCTCGGCGAGGAGTACGTCCGCAAGATCCGCGGCGGACAGCCCTGGCCCCGCGCGGGTGTCCCCGAGGACATCGCCGGAGCGGTCGCCTTCCTCTGCGGACCCGACGCCTCGTGGATGACCGGCGCCTCGCTCTCCGTGGACGGCGGTGCGGGCACCGGCAACGCCGCACTGCCGCTGAGCTGAACGGACGAAAGACACCCATGACTTCGCACACCTCGCCGGTCTCCCGGTCCCCGCGGCGCGGATACGTCTGCGTCACCTTCGACTTCGACGCGATCTCCTCGTGGATGGCGCGGGGCATGCTGACCGCGACCCCGCTCTCCCGGGGCGAGTTCGCCGCCGTCGCCGTACCCCGGCTGCTGCACATCCTGGAGTCCCGGAACATCCGCGCGACCTGGTTCGTGCCCGGGCACACCGCCCTCACGTACCCCGAGCTGACCCGTGAGCTCATCGGCCGGGGCCACGAGGTGGCGGTGCACGGGCACGCCCACGAGAACGTCGCCGCACTGGACCCCGACGCCGAACGCGCCGTGCTCAAGCGGTCGTTGGACGCCCTGCAGGAGGTCACCGGCATCCTGCCGCGCGGCTTCCGGGCACCCGCCTGGGACCTGTCCGACGCCTCCGTCGAGCTCCTCGTGGAACACGGGCTGCGCTACGACAGCAGTCTGATGGGCCACGACTACGCCCCGTACCCCTGTCGCACCCCGGACGTCCCGCACGACTCCGGCGTCCGCCGGGGCGAGCCCACCGGACTGCTGGAGATCCCGGTCGCCTGGTCCCTGGACGACTTCCCGTACCTGGAGTTCCTGCGGACCCCGTCCGGCCTGATGCCCGGACTCCGCGACCCGCGCGAGATGTTCGCGAGCTGGACCGCCGATCTCGACTACATGGTGCGGGACTTCAAGGACGGCGTCCTCACGGTGACCATGCACCCCGAGGTCATCGGCCGCGGCCACCGCCTCCTCGCCCTGGAACACTGGCTCGACGAAGTCGCCTCGCGCGGCGTCGAGTTCGTCACCTGCGAGCAGGTCGCCGACCTGGTCGCGGCAGGTGCCGATCCGGGGCAGTACCGGCCGGTCTGACCGGCCCGCCGTACCGGACCGCCCGACCGGTCAGGGGGAGGGCGGGGCGGTACGCGCCCACACGACGGTCCCCCGGGCAGCCCGCCCGGGGGACCGTCGTGCCGTGGTTACTTCCGGTGGCCGGTCACCCGGGCGACCCAGGTGATGAAGTCGGCGGCATCGGTGTTGGAGCCGTGCCCCTGGTCCCAGTACATCAGCGAGTTCACGTCGTCGCCGAGGCCGTGCAGGGTCGCGGCGAGGTTGCCGACGACGGTCAGCGCGGTGTCGGTGTCCTTGGTGCCCACGCGTATCCACCAGTGCTTGGAACGGCCGGGGTTGTGGCGCGCCAGGTGGTACATCGGGTTCATCAGGTCCAGCAGGGCCGGGATGTCGCTGTCCACCCGGCCGGCGGTGAGCCCGGTGGTGTCGTGGCGCTGCCCGTACGCGGTGAAGTGGCGGGCCCCGGTCGTACCGGTGCCGAACTCGTTGTTCTCGCCGCCGGACAGGTCGAACGTGTCGAAGGCCGGGGCTGTCTTCTTCCGCGCTCCCACGTGGGTGAGGTAGTCCGCCCAGGTGAAGGCCGCCCGGCCGTTCTTCCACGTGATGAAGGGGTTGGCCGACAGGTACGCCGAACGGTCCGCCTCGGCAAGGCCCTTGAGGTAGGTGGTCGCGGCGGGCCGGACGTAGGTCTCCAGCAGGTACGCGTCGTAGTTGCGCGCGGTGAGCGGGCCGAACCCGTGCAGGCCCTTCAGACGCAAGGAGGCCTGGTATTCGGCGAACTGGGCCCGCAGCTCCTTGGACACGGGCTGGTCGAGCGTGCCGCTCTGCGGGGTGTTGGTGCCCCAGTTCCACTCGTACGCGCCGTCGGCGTGCTCCAGGTCGGTGATCGGGCACCAGTCGCCGCTGGCGAAGACCGCGTCGCTCGCCTCGGCCGCGCCCAACTCCGTGAGGTACGGGGTGTAGAGCGAGCTGTCCCCGGAAGCGCCGAGGAGCGCCGAGAGCGCGCCGCCCGCACTGGTGCCGGTGGAAACGATGCGGCGGGTGTCGCCGGGGATGCGGCCCTGGTTGGAACGGACGTACCGGACGGCCGCCTTGAGGTCCACGATCGCGGCGGGGGCGGTGCCGTAGTACGTACCGTTCGCGTCGGTGAGGGTACGGCCCCGGCAGCCCGGCTCCACGACGACGTACCCGGCCGCCAGGCCCAGCTTGGGCAGGCTGACCATCTGGCCCATGCCGTTCGGCATGTCGTTCGAGCCGGAGGGCGCTTCGGCGGTGCCGGTGCCGGTGCCGGTGCCGGTGCCGGTGCCGGTTGCCGGGGTGCCGGTGCCCGCTCCCGTGCCCGTCCCGGCCGGGGGAGCGCCCGTCCCGCCGCCCATTCCGCCGAGGTCGCCCATCTCCATCGCGGCCTCGCCGACGCCGGCGGCGGTGGCCACGCTCGCGGGGAAATAGCCGCCCACGGAATTGGAGAAGAGAATCGGCGCGTTCGTCGCATCGACGGCCCTGCCGTCGATCCTGACGGGAACGCTGACCACCAGGCTCTGGTGCTCGGCGTCGACCGGCGCGGAGACGTAGGTGATCGCCTTCCAGAAGTGGTAGGTCACCTCCCTGTCGCCGGCGTCGGTCGTGATGGTCGTCGTCAGTTCGGTGTACGCGCTCGGGTCGAAGATCAGGGCCCCCGAATTTCCCGGATTCCCCGTATTCCGCGAGGAGCTGCGGCTTTCCGCCTGGGCGTTCGCGGCGAATCCCCCGACGGCTGCCGCTCCTGCGACCGACCCGAGGCCCACGACGACGGTCCTGCGTTTCACTGCCCTGTGCTTCACGGATTTCTCCTTTTACGGCAGCCGGAACTGCCGCGCGTGCAACGATCGCTTGCAACTGCCGCGTGTGCCGGACGACTACGCGGGTGCATTGCTTCTGCGTTTTCGAACCTATGTCATCGTCCAGCAAATCTTCAACAATCCTGTTGACTCCGCCCGGAGATGCACAGGTAAAGGAAGGGGAATGCACAGAAATGAATATGAGAATTCCCTGAGTGAATATCCGGGTTTCCTGAGAATTTCTCAGAATTTCCGCGGGAAGGTGTTCCGGCAGGCATCCCTGCGGTGGGCGCGGCATTGCGCCGGCGAGGCCCGAGGCGACCGCTGGAGGGGGAGGAGGGGAGGGAAGAGGGTGTACCCACCTCTTTCCACTTTCAACATATAGCGCAAGGGGGGCCTTGCGGCAAGGCCCCCTCGTTGGCGCACAATCGGCGGCCGACCTCGGAATTCCGTGTGTCGTGCCCCCACCCCGGAGCCGCCCGCATGCCCTCCCAGCCCTCACCGGCCCCTCCCGCCACCGCCTTCGCTCTCCCCGGCCGCCTCGCCGCCAAGGCCGATCCCCGGCTGATCGCCCGCGACGAGGAGCACTTCGCCGCCGTCGCGCGGGCCCTGGAGGAGTCGATCGCCGAGCTGACCGCACAGCTCGACGCCGCCCGCAGGGCACCCGGTGGTGCGGGCCGGCAGGCGATGGACCGGGACACCGAGATCCGCCGCCTCACCGCCCGCCTGCGCACCCTGCGCCGCTTCGGCCTCGACCTCTGCCTCGGGCGGATGGTCGGCGAGGCAGGGACGGAGGCGGAGGCAGGGACGGAGGCGGAGGCAGGGACGGAGGCGGTGTACGTCGGACGGCTCGGCCTCACCGACGGCGCGGGCCGGCGGCTGCTGCTCGACTGGCGCTCCCCGGCCGCCGAGCCGTTCTTCGGGGCCACCCACGCCAACCCGATGGGTCTGGCGAGCCGCCGCAGATACCGCTGGACCGACGGCCGGGTCAGCGACTACTGGGACGAGGTCTTCACCGCCGACGGGATCGACGGGCATGCCGCACTCGACGACCAGTCCGCCTTCATCGCGAGCCTCGGCTCCCACCGCTCGCCCCGGATGCGGGACGTGCTCTCCACCATCCAGGCCGACCAGGACGCCATCATCCGCGCCGGTTCGCGCGGTGCCCTCGTGGTGGACGGCGGTCCGGGTACGGGGAAGACCGTCGTGGCGCTGCACCGTTCCGCGTACCTCCTCCACTCCGACCCCCGTCTCGGCCACCGCCGGGGCGGGGTGCTCTTCGTCGGCCCGCACCGCCCGTACCTGGACTACGTCGCCGACGTCCTGCCCAGCCTCGGGGAGGAGGGCGTCCGGACCTGCGTGCTCCGTGACCTCGTCGCCGAGGGCGCCCGGGCGTCCGTGGAGCGGGACCCGCAGGTGGCGCGGCTGAAGGCGTCCCGGGAGCTCGTGGTGGACGCGGTGGGGGCGGCCGTCCGGTTCTACGAGGAGCCGCCCGCACGGGCCATGACCGTCACCACCCACTGGGCCGACGTACGGCTGAGCGCCCAGGAGTGGGCGGCGGCCTTCGCGGCGGCGGAGCCCGGGACCCCGCACAACGAGGCCCGCGAACAGGTCTGGGAGGAGCTCGTCACCCTCCTCGTCGACAAGCACGACGAGGACACCCCGACCGACCGGCTCACCGCGTCCCTGGCGAAGAACCACGAGCTGCTCGCGGCCTTCGACCGCGCCTGGCCGCTGCTGGACGCCGCCGACCTGGTCGGCGACCTCTGGTCCGTACCCGCCTACCTGCGCAAGTGCGCCCCCTGGCTGGACGCCGACGAACGGCGCCTGCTGCGGCGCGACGAGGCGAGCGCCCAGGAGTGGACCGTCTCCGACCTGCCGTTCCTGGACGCCGCCCGGCAGCGGCTCGGCGACCCGGAGGCCGCGCGCCGCAAGCGCCGGGGCGAGGTGCTGATCGCGGCCGAGAACGCGCGGATGGCCCAGACCGTCGACGCCCTGCTGGAGGCCGACGACGACGGCGAGGGCGTCATCACGATGCTGCGCGTCGGGGACATGCGCGAGGCCCTGACCGACGCATCCGCGCTCCCCGGCGGCGACCCGGACCTGCTCGCGGGCCCGTTCGCCCACATCGTCGTCGACGAGGCACAGGAACTCACCGACGCGGAATGGCAGATGCTGCTGCTCCGCTGCCCGTCCCGCAGCTTCACCGTCGTCGGCGACCGCGCCCAGGCCCGCCACGGTTTCACCGAGTCCTGGCGCGAACGCCTCGAACGCGTCGGGCTCGACCGGATCGGACTGGCCTCGCTGAGCGTCAACTACCGCACCCCGGCGGAGATCATGACCGAAGCCGAACCGGTCGTCCGGGCCGCGCTGCCGGATGCCAACGTGCCGACCTCCATCCGCAGCAGCGGTATCCCCGTCACGTACGGGGCCGTCGCCGACCTCCGTACGGTCCTCGGCGAGTGGCTCGACGCCCATCCGGACGGGACCGCCTGCGTCATCGGGGACCCGGCGTTCCGTCCGACCTCCCGGGTGCGGTCCCTGACTCCGCAGCTGGCCAAGGGACTTGAGTTCGACCTCGTCGTGCTGGTCGAGCCGGAGTCCTTCGGTACGGGCGTCGAGGGCGCCGTGGACCGCTACGTCGCGATGACCCGGGCGACGCAGCGGCTGGTCGTCCTGACGAGCGCCTGAGGACCTACCGGCGCCCGGCCCCGCTCCCGGTCAGCAGCTCGGCGAGACCGGCGGCGGCCTTCTCGGCGGACCGCTGGTTGATCAGCCCCTCCACCGCCACGGCCCGGAGCCCGACCTGCGTACGGTGCCCCGTGCCCCGGGTCAGCAGCGCGGTGACCACGACCGGATTCAGCCCGCCGGAACCGCCGGGCGCGACCACGCGAATCGCCCGCCGGCCATCGGGGGTGGGGGGCTCGGACGGCGTCCCCGCCTCTTCGAGCACTCCGGTGACGTGCCGCACCGCGTCGTCGAAGGGCAGCTCGACGACGAGGTCGAGCTCCTGCACGGTCTTCTTCATCAGCTTGGCCCTGAGCCCGGTCAAGGTGCCGTCGGGCTTGGAACGGATGCCCATCCACTTCAGCGCCGTCGCGAGTACCTGGTCCTCGCTCAGGCCGTCCGCGTAAGCGTCCCCGCCGCCGTCTTCGCTCCGGTCCATGAGTCCTGCCCCTCCGTCGCCGACCTGCCGATTCCGTTGCCACGGCCATTGTGCGACAGCGCGTTCGACCGGGCGGTTCCGGGTCTCGGCAGGCCCGAGGGACATGGCTCAGGCAGCGCGGGCGAGGACCAGGTCGTTGATGCGGAGCATGTCGATGGCGCCACCGCGCGAGTCCAGCAAGCGGCCCGTGTCGGCGAGTAGTCGGGCGAGGCTGCGCTCGGGGAGGACGCGGTAGGCGGAGACGGAGGTGAGGAAGGCGAGGTAGCGGGCGGTGTCGTACCGCATGGTCTGCCGGAAGCGCACCGTACGCAGGTCGGTGAAGCGCCCGTCGCACTGAGCCGAGCGAGCGGGAGCACGGAGAACCCGAGGGTTCGGCGACCGGTCCCCCGTAGGAACCCTGCCGGATGCGGGCGTTCCCGGCAGGGTCACCACGGGTGCTTCACCACGGGCGTGTTGTCGCGGAACGGCGGCCCCGGTCAGACGACCGTGCAGGCGGCTCCGCCCAGGGTGAAGGCCGAAGGCTCCGCGTAGGTCCCGGTGTAGGTGCCCTGGAAGCCGAAGTTCTGGGTGCCTCCGGGGCTGATGACGGCGTTGGACGTGGTGTTGTGCGCGGTTACCGCGCCGCTGCTGGGGCTGACCGTGGCGTTCCAGGCCTGGGACACCTGCTGGCCGGAGGGCAGGGTGAAGGCGAGGTTCCAGCCGTTGACGGCCGTGGTGCCGGTGTTCTTGACGGTGACATTGGTGGTGAACCCGCCCGGCCACACGTTGGGCGTGTACTCGACCTGGCAGGCGGCCTGTCCGGCCGGCGGAGTCGTCGTGCCGCCTCCGGGCTCGGTCGTGCCACCGGTCCCGTTGCCGTTGGTGTCCTGGCCGTCGGTGACGGAGGACGAGAAGGCGGAGAGCGAGAGGCCCGCCCCGCCGATCCACGGCTCGAAGCCGGCCTGGACGCTGGTCAGGTACCAGCTGTTGGCGGCCATGCCCTGGCTGACCGTGCGGTCGATGAAGTCCTTGACGTCGAACGACCAGCTGGTGATCGCGGACGGGGCGACGAAGGAGATGACGTCGTTCCCGCCGTTGTTCCCGGTCCAGATCTCCCAGGTCTTGCCGCCGATGGTGGCGGTGCTGGTGGGCGACCCGATGGGCTGGATGGAGCCGACCCGGTTGAACCAGATCATGATCTCCGTCTTGTTGACCCCGTCGGTCTTCGGCTGCGGGTCCAGCCAGATGTCGAACGCCGCGTCGTAGGTGGCGTTGCCGACGTATCCGTACGTGAGCGAGGTCGGCACGGCCGCGATGGTGTCGATCCGCTTCGGCAGGTTCGTCCCCGGCGAGCAGGCGGTGTAGTGGCAGCCGAGGAAGATCGACGGGTACGACTTCGGGGCGCCGTTGGTGGCGGCGGTGCCGTCCGCCTGGGTGACGGTGAACCCGCTGTCGCCCACGTTGATGCACTGGGTGGCGCTGGTGCCCCAGCGGTTGTTCTGGACGATGTAGCGGCCCTGGACGGTGGTGGTGCCGTACTGCTCGCAGATCTGACCGGTGGCCTGTGTGGCCGCCTGGGTGGCGGGGGTGGCGGTGAGCAGCGCGGTGGTCGTACCCAGCATCAGCGTCAGAGCTGTCAGGAAGGTGCGTGCACGATGTCGCATCATGTCCCTTCGGGCAGTGGGGGAAGGTGGCGGGGCGGGCGTGGGAGCGCTCCCATCCGGGGGGACTGTAGGGGTGCCCGGGAGAGGGTGACAAGACGGCGGACAGGGTTTGTTTCGTTCGGCGGCACGTTCGACGGGGCCTTCGACAATCTGCTGCGGGAACGCGCGTCGAGGTGAAGCGCTTCCGCTGAACGCGGGCTGCGAGAAGGCCTGTTGGCGGTACGCGGGGGCGGCCGACGGCCCGTGCGGGGGCTGCGCGGCGGCCGGCGCCGGCCGTACCCGGATCTGCGCGGCGGCCCGGCCGTGGAACGCGCCCTCGTTCCGGGTCCTCGACCGGCTCGGCTTCGTCCGCGACCGCACCACGACGGACGGCCGGGGCGAACTGGTCCGGCTCGTGCGGCGGATGCGGCCCGAGGATCGCGGAGAGTGAACCGCGAACGGCGGGACGCGGCTACCGCGTCCCGCCGTTCGCGCTCCCGGAGGGTGTCAGGCCTTCGGGGCGATGACCGCGGCCGTCCCGTAGGCGCAGACCTCGGTGCCGATGTCCGCGGCCGACGTGACGTCGAAGCGCATCGCGAGCACGGCGTTGGCGCCCCTCGCCCGGGTTGCCTCGATGAGGCGCTCCATGGCCTCGTTGCGGGTCTGCGACAGGGTCTTGGTCAGGCCCTTCAGCTCACCGCCGATCACGGACTTCAGGCCGGCGCCCAGCTGGGAGCCGATGTTGCGGGAGCGCACGGTGAGGCCGAACACCTCGCCGATCACCTGCTTCACCTCGTAGCCGGGGACGTCGTTGGTGGTCACGACCAGGACGTCCGAGCCCTCGGCCTGGCCGCCGGTGTAGTCATCCATGGGCATGCGATTCGCCTCACGTCGAAGTGCGATGGGGTTGCGTTGAAGCACTCACGCATCAACTCGGCGACTCGCACGTCCAGTTGGCTGCGACGGGCCACCGTTGGTCTCGTGGTCCGTGTACCCGGCGCGCACGGCCTGACGCACCGCGCTCAGGCGGGTATCCAGGCCGGCCACCAGCCCGGCACGTCGTCCGCGCAGTACGGCGCCGGGTAGTCGTCCGGCATCCCCAGCCAGGTGACCGCGAACCAGACCAGGAAGAGGGTGGCGGCCGCGCCCGCCGCTACCGCCCACCCGCCGTGGAAGCTCCGTCCCAGCAACCCGTACGGCAGCACCCAGCACAGGGCGCCGAGTATCCAGAGCGGGACGAAGAGGGCGACCAGCGTGAGGGAGTTCGCGTTCGAGCCCACGCCGACGTCGCAGGTGGTCCAGGCCCTGCCGATCAGGACGCAGGCGAGGGCGGCGGAGAGGAGGCCGCACACCGCGCCTACGCCGCAGCCTCTGCCCCACATGTCCGCCCCCGGCGTGTGCGTTCCGTGTGCGCGGGCGTACGCGAGGACCCGCGTCCCTGGCGCGAGGGAGGGAGATCCTGCGGAGTGATCAGATGCGCACCGCGCCGTAGAAGCTGCCGATGGTGCTCATCGACTCGTAACGGACGTAGGCGCCCGGGTAGGGGGCGTGCAGCACCTGGCCGCCACCGGCGTACAGGCCGACGTGCGAGTTGCCGTTGAAGAAGACCAGGTCGCCGGGCTTCAGCGCGCTCTGCGAGACGTGGGTGCCCTGGTTGAACTGGGTGTACGTGGTGCGGGTGATCTCGACACCGGCCTGGTGGTACGCCCACTGGGTCAGGCCCGAGCAGTCGAACGAGTTGGGGCCCGTGGTGACGGAGTGCGAGTACGGCATCCCGATCCGGGTGGCGGCGGCCGACAGAGCGGCGGATCCGACAGCGGACCCGGGCAGCTCGTTGCCGAGGTCGACCCGGGCGCCGGCGCCGCGGCTGGCGCGCTGCTCCTGCTGGGCGAGCTGGGCGCGTTCGGCCGCGGTGAGGGTGTTCAGCAGGTGCTGGGCGGCGGCGAGTTTGGCCTGCGACGCCTTCTTGCTCTTGCCGAGCGCCTCGCGGACCTCGGCGAGTTCACCGAGCTTGTCCTGGGCCTCCTTGCGCTCCTGCGCGAGGGTGCGCTGCTTGGCCTGGATCTTCTCCAGCGATTCGGCCTGCTTCGCGGTGAGGCTGTCCAGCGCCGAGGCCTGGTCGAGGAAGCTGTCGGGGTCCGAGGAGAAGAAGAGCTGTACGGAGGGGTCGATGCCGCCGGAGCGGTACTGCGCGGTGGCGAGCGAACCCAGATCGCTGCGCAGGGCGTTCAGCTCGTCCTGCTCGCGCGCGACCTTGTCCTGGATCGCGTCGACTTCCTTCTTGAGCTTGTCCTGCTGCTCCTTGGCCCCGTTGTACTTCTCGCTGGCCTTCTCGGCCTCCGAGTAGAGCTTGTCGACCTTCGCCTTGACCTCGCTCTTGGTCGGCTTCGGGTCGGCGTGGGCCGCCTGGGAGGTCAGGGCGACAGCGGCGGCCGCGGTGGCGGTGAGCACGGTCACGCGGGCACGGCTCGGCGGTTTGGGACGGCGGTGGGACGCCACGGAGCGCGCTCCTTCTCATCGAGCCGCCCGCCGGGGTGCTGGGAGCTGAATCCCTGGCTCCCGGCACGTCACGGAGACGACGGCGTCTTCGCTTTCACCCGGATGGGTAGTTGATCGCGCGAAGGTTCGAGCCCTGACTTTAGTGACCATCCTGTGATCGGAGCAATCTCCACCGGGGGAATAGCGGCGCTCGGCGGGTTTCTTTACTCACAACACACGGCGTGTAACGGCAACTTGACGTTCAGCGTCCGCCGGGACGAGGTTTTCACGCCATGCGCACACCCAGGCGCCCCCGCGCATTTCCCCGCCCCCACGCGTCAGGACTCGTGCCGGGTGAACTCCGGTACGCCGTCGAGCGATCCCGGATCATCGAGGGGCCACGCCGGGAAGCCCTCCGGCGCGCGGACTCTGGAGACCGAGATCCCGTGGAGGCAGGCGTCGCACCAGAAGAGCACGTAGCCGATGCGAGTGCCGGGTTCGACGAGGTACCTGGCGACGAGGCGCATCCGGCCGCAGTCCGGACACCCGCCGGGACCGGCGCCGTCCGGCCGGTCGGCCGCTTTCCCCAGGGCTCGTAGCCATGCCGCGCGTCCGGCCATGATCCGTCCACCTCTCGCCGCGTCGCCGGCCACCCTCGGCCGGGCAGGGCGGCAGGGGTGTCCCCGTGCCCGGCCGTGCGACGGACCGAGACCGTCCGGTGCCCGATGGGCCGGCCCTGGCTCGCTCGCACCAGCCTGGTCCTCGTAGTAAAGCCGGTGGCCGAACCGTTTTGGTTCGGATCACACCTCCCCGCTCAGGCGGAGGCCCGCAGGTGTTCGTGCGCCCACTCCTCGAAGCTGGTCACGTCGATGCCCAGCGCACGAGCGAACCGTGGGCGGGCGGGCTGGCCGACGACATCCACGAACTCGTGCGTGGCGCCCATGTCTCCCATTCCGGCAGCGCGGGCCTGCTCCTCGGTCATGTCCGGGGCTGTCAGCGGGACGCCCAGGGCGTGGGAGAGGGTTGCGGCGATTTCGGTCATGGTCAGGTAGTCGCCGGCGAGCTCCAGTTCCACCCGGTGGAACTCGGCGGGGGCGGACATGGCCGCCGCCGCGGCTCGGCCTACGTCCTTGGCCGCCACGAGCGCCAGGTGTGTGCTCGGCCTGACGACGGTGACCAGACCCCCTTCGATGCCGCGGGGGAAGTAGAACCGCATGGACGGCTCGAAGTTCTCCATGAAGAACGACGGCTTGAGCAACGTCCAGTAGGGGAAGTCGAGTTCGCGCAGCCGGTGCTGGATCGCAGCCTTCGTGCCGAGCGGCGCCTCCATCACCGCCCACCGTCCTTCGGCCCAGCCCGGGGCGTCGACGTGCTGCCCCACGCCGCTGGTGGAGGACTGGACGAACTGCTCCACGCCGGCGGCCCGCGCCGTCGTCATGAGGTTGTCCGCCTGTCTGACCTCGCCCGCGAAGTCGAAGCCCCGCTCGGTGTACGCGGGCATCTGCACGGAGAAGACGGCGCGCACGCCGTCCACGGCCGCCTCCAGGGTCGCGGGTTCGGTGAGATCGCCTACGAACAGGTCGGCGCCGAGTTCTTCGACGGCCCGTGCGCGCGCCGTGTCCGGGTCGCGCACCAGGGCGCGCACCGGTGTTCCTTGCGCGAGCAGGGCGCGGGCGGTGGCGCCGCCTTGGCGGCCGGTGGCACCCGCGACGAGAACCGGCTTTGCGGCAGTGGTCATGTGTACATCTCCTCGGAGCTCACGCACACCAAAACGGCGGGGCCCGCCGTTTCGTGTCCGCTACGATACGGCGGGGCCCGCCGCTTATCAATGTTGGGGAGACCATGACCGGCCAGCGTTCGGACGCCCGCCGTAACTACACGCACATCCTCGCCGTGGCCGAGGCCGAGGTGGCGGCCCGGGGGGCCCAGGCATCCCTGGAGCAGATCGCCCGCACGGCAGGCGTCGGATCGGCCACCGTGCGGCGCCACTTCCCCACCCGCAAAGCCCTCCTCGAAGCGGTCTTCAAGCAGCGTGTCCACGACCTCTGCGACCGTGCGCACGCGCTCTGCGGCGAGGACGACAGCCGCTCCGCACTGGTGGAGTGGCTGCGCGAGCTGCTCGCCTACTCACTCGCCGCACGCGGACTGGCTGACGTCCTCTCCTACGAGCCCCTCCAGGACGAGGCCGGCCAGGACTCCTGTGCCCTGACCATCGGCGCGGCCGGTGCCCTGCTGCTGCGCAGGGCCGTGGACGACCAGGTCGTCCGGGCGGACGTCACCATCGACGATCTGCTCGTACTGATCGTCGGGATCGCCCTGGCCACCGAGAACTACACCGACCCGGCGGAGCAGGCGGACCGCGCCTTCCGGCTCGCCGTCGCGGGCTTCGGCGTCGACGGCACCTGAGCGCGCACTCCGGTACGACCGCCACGCCCTGGGCCCCACGCGTCGGCCGGCCCGTGCCGGCGTTCCCGTGCCGGCGCCCCGTGCCGACGCTCCCCGTCCCGGACGGCGCGGGTCTTGTTGAGGGCAACCGGATCGGCCTGAGGCGTCGGTACGTCCGCGCGGCCGGATCGGTCTGAGGCGCCGGTACGTCCGCGCAACCGATCCGTTCCCTCCTGCGTGGTGTCGTTCATGGCATCGAGTGGAAGCACGATGGGCGAGGAACCGAGCTGGGCGGAGCTCTTGTTCACGTTCGCGCTGACGGCTGTCGTCCCCGTCGTCGTCGGCCTGGCGGTGATCTGCTCCCTCGTGGGACTGACGCTGTGGGTGAAAGCGCGGCTGGTGTTTCGCGGGGCCCCGGGACGGACGGGACAGGGCCAGGATTCGCCTTCCACGCGTGAAGAGCGGGAAGAGGTGCGGTGATCGGGCGGCCGGTTCCCCTCGTGCGTGTTCGCCGCACGAGGGCGGCGATCGGTATGCGCGTGCTGGCGAAGACAGCTGAGGGCGACGTGCTGTCGAGGCGCGTCGTGCGGTCGAGTCGCGTCGTGGATGCGGCGGTGGGGGCCGCTGTGGCCGGTGCCGGTGGTCGTACCGGGTGTCGGCCGGGGGCGCCCGTTTTCTGGGTCCGTTCTCACCCGTACGGTGTGAGCGGGGCGGCACATCGTCCTCGTACGGCGCGTGTGGGGACGATGTGCCGCAGGGCCTGACGCGGGCGTGGAGTGCGGGTCAGTCCGTCGGGGCGACGGCGTTCAGGATCGCCGAGGTGACATGGTCTGCGGCGTTCTCGTGACCCTTGGCGTTGGGGTGCACGAGAGCAGGGCGGTCCTGCTCGTCGAAGACGCCCTCGACCCACTTTCCGGCATCACAGGCGCTGTGCTTCTCGGAGGAGTCGTAGAGGTTGACGAAGGAGGCCGAGTCGTGTGAGTCGGCAGACTTCTCGATCGTCCTGTTGAGGGGTTCCAGGACGTCCTGGCGCAGCCAGTCCAGGTCACCGGCGGTGATCGAGACGAACTGGTGCAGGTTGTTGTACAGGCACTTGGACGTGTCCTTGGGGATGATCGTGGGGTAGCCGACGGCCAGGATCTTGGCGTGCGGGCCCTTCTCGTGGAGCTCGGCGAGCATCTCGCCGTACTCCTTGCCCACCTTGGTCAGCCTGGCGGGGATCGAGGCGGCCAGTTCGTCCTTGCACGGGGTGCCCACGCCGCCGGTTCCGTGGCCCAGTTCAAGGCACTTGAAGAGGATGTCGCCGAACCCGAGGGTATTGCCGCCCACGCCGACGGTGATCACGTCGGTGCCGGACTTGACCGCCTCGGACTGGGGAGGCACCGGATCAAAGGGGGCCTCCGGGTCGGGGGAGCCCGGAATGCCATGACCGATCGGCACCTGTGCCCTGAAGGTGACGTCCTCGATCGTGGCGGCGCCGCAGCTGACATTGGTCAGTTCGAAGAGTGCGCCGAGGTCCCGCTCGATGCGCTGGGGGTAGGACAGGTCGGTGCGCTAGCAGCCGTCGCGGGGGAATTCGAATACGTCGCCCGAGGCCTTGATGACACCGGCGGTGTAGGAGTCGCCGAGAGCCACCCAGTCGTAGTCCGCCGCGGCGGTGGCGGACTGCGCGCCGACGAGCTGGGTGGGGACAAGAGCGCTCGCGGCGAGGGCCGCGGCCGAGGCGAGCAGCGCCGGACGGGTACGGAAGCGTGCCATGAATTCTCCAGTGAGGGGGTGCTGGTAGCGCGCCGACCGTATGCGAGAGGTCACGCTCCGCACCAGATTGATCACGCGGGGTTCACTCGGGAGTAGGTCATCCGCACACCGCCTTGCCGTTCCGTCATCGTCGGGTGGTCCTACG
Source organism: Streptomyces sp. NPDC001770 (assembly GCF_053596135.1). NCBI lineage: Bacteria > Bacillati > Actinomycetota > Actinomycetes > Kitasatosporales > Streptomycetaceae > Streptomyces > Streptomyces sp. NPDC001770. The sequence goes on from NZ_JBSFFN010000001.1 coordinate 231,617, forward strand.
AACGGACCCGAGTCGGACCGGAAGGGGCCCGGGGGCTCCCGGCTGGACGGGTGTTGCCCGGGAAGCTCCGGGGCGGGCGCACCGCTTCGGCGCCGAACCGCTGGACCGTGCGGGCGCATCCCCAGCGGTCGGATGTCGTTGGGCCGGGTGCGCGCACAGCGCGTGACTCGCCAGACCTTCCCCACGAGGCTGTGCGTCGGCCCCGCTGGACGTCGCAGGCGTTACGGGCCCGGCCCCCTCATTCACGAATTCAGGAGAGAACCATGACCAAGCTGACCGAGGCCCAGGCCGAGGCCACATTCGCGAAGATCGACGCGGACGGGAGCGGAGAGATCCGCCTGAAGGAGCTGCGGGACTACGACAACGCCGATGGTGTCCTTGACGACGTGAAGCTCGCCGACTTCGTGCGCGGGGCCGACACCGACGGCAACAGGCGCATCACCCTTGCCGAGTTCAAGACGTACTTCGTCGCCTGACCCGACACTGTCGCACCGGGGGGCCGGTGGGGGCTGGGGGGCGGGGCCGGCCGGTCGACACCGGGCCCGGCTCATGTCCCTCTCCGGCCTCGACCGGGAACGGCCCGCAGCCAGGAAGCGTGCTCCCCGCGCCAACGGGACCGGGCCCGGCGGGGACGCGCCCCTGCGCCCGCCGGGCCGGGTCCGCCCGGAAGGAGTCGCCACCGAGCCTGGCCGCCGACGTTTCGGGCCCCCTCGACCGGCACGGCCGGAGCACCGTCCGGCCGGCCGTACCGATCACCGGCCGGCCAATCCTGCGCGGCACGGGAACTGCCCGTCGGGGAAGGTCGGTAGGGCTCCCTGCCGCCGGGTGGGGCGGCCCCACGGCGGCTATAGGGTCATCCGATGCTTTCAGACATGGGCTTCTACGAGCTGCTCGTCATGGTGGCGTTCTCGCTGCTCTTCCTGGCCGTGCCGTCATTCGTCGCCTACAACCGGCGGGTTCAACGCCTGCGGCTGGTCATCCTGGTCAATCTGCTGGGCGCCTGCACCGGTGTCTTCTGGTTCGTGGCCCTGTACATGGCGTTGAGGATGCGCCCCGTATCCACCCCTGAGCCGCTCTCGCGCGGTCGGGTTGCCGACTGAATCCACGCCACCGGTCGACCGGGTTGCCGTGCCGCGAGCGCTCGGCGATGCTGGGCCGATGCCGGGACAGGCGAAGAGGAAGCGGCGGCTGGAGGCCGAGAGGCGGCGTACGGCTGCCCGTACCGCGCCCGAGGCGGGGCGGTGGGACCTCGTGCTGGAGACCTCGGACCGGGCGGAGTTGAGGTCCCACCTGTGCCGCCTCCGGGAGGCGGGGGTGGACGAGGCGTTGATCCGGATCGACCATCTGTGCGGGCGCCTGGAGCAGGAGAGCTTCTACCGGTTGAGCCGGTTCGTGGACCGCTGATTCCGGTCGCGGAGAGGCGTGACCGGGTCGGGATGTGCGCGGCATGGCCCGTTCGGCGGGTGGCGTGCCGTCTTGCGCGGGGGGTGGCGCGAAGTCCGTGATCACGCGCAGGGGTTGTTCTTGCCGAAACCTGGACAAGCATGCCCACGGCGTGATGTACGGTGATCGCGTCATCACGCTCCGTGCGCCAGTGTGCGCGTGGAGCGGCCCCCGGAGGTGCTGTCACACCGCACCGAGGGCCTTCACCACGAGTGGATGAGGAGTCCACAGGGATGCTTTGGCATGCTATCTCGCCGGTGTCGGCCACCGGGCGGCGTTCGGGCGGGCTGGTCGGCTCGCGTCGGATGAACAGTGACGCGAAGATCATCATCTTGTACATGGAGAGCCTCTCGGGCGTGCAACGGCCGCGGGCGTCGGGTCCGTTGTGGGACTTCGCGCGGGATGCGGGCATCGAGCCCGGGCCGTACCAGAGGGCCAGGAAGTTCCTGAAGCGTGAGGGCTATCTCCACGAGTGGCGGTACCGGCGCACGGGCGGCCGGTGGGCCACGGCGCAGATCCTGTCGAACGCGCCGAGTACGCGGCAGCGGGCGGAGGAGTACTGGGAGCGCCGCGGGGAGTATGCGGACCTGGACGGCGGGGAGTTGGCCGAGAGCTCCGGCCACTATGTGGACGTCGCATCGCCGCAGGTCGCGCCGGATGACCACTTTCCGGCGACCGGAGTTCCGGGTTCCCCGTCGGTCGGTGATTCCCTACCTCACGTAAAAACTCTGGGGAACTCATACCCCCTCCCTACCAGGCCTGTTCGCGAATCGAAAACTGAACGAAAGTCGTTCGGGCGGAAGTTCGGGAAAGTCTCGCAATTCGCCGAGGAGGAAGGCGAAGGCTTCTGGGCGGAGCCGCCGGAGTGGCTGAACGACCTGGAGTCGGAGATGCCGGAGAGGGAAGGGAAACAGGGCGAGCCGGCGGGAAGGGGCGAGCGGGGGTTGGGGGCCGCCTCGGTGCCGGTCCCTGTACGGCCTGCGTCCGAACCGGTGGCGCCCGTGCCCGTGCCTGTACGCGTACCGGTGGCGTCCGCACCCGTACACGAGCCCGCGCAGGCGGCGGAACCGGAGCCGGAGCGGAAGCCACAGCCGAAACCGGTGGAGGAGTGGGGCGCCGAGGAGGTCGCGGCGGAACGGGTGCTGTTGTCGTTGGGGCGGGTGTCGGGTCAGTTGCGTCTGGGGGTGCAGGAGGCGCGGCAGATGGTCGATCTCGCGGCGGAGTGGATGCGGCGGGGTGTGTCGGCGGCCGAGCTGAAGCGGGCGCTGGTGACGTTGCTGCCGGAGGCCGGAGTGCACTCGCCGCCGGGGTTCGTACGGAAGCGGCTGGTGATCAAGATGCCCGCTCCGCTTGAGTACTTCGCTGCCGGGACGGGTGCGGTGGCCGTGGACGCGTCGCGTCCCCAGGGGGTGCGTCCCCAGGATGTGCGTCCCCAGGGTGTGGATGAGGAACCGCCGTACGTGCCTCCGTTGCCCCTCGTGACCTGTGAGGGGCCGGGTGACGAGCATGTGTTCCGGGCGGGGTCCGGAGAGGTGTTGTGCGGCCAGTGCCGGTCGGCGGAGGCGTGGGCGGCGTGGGCGGCCCACCGGGAGGCGGCCGCTCGGGCCCGGGGTGAGGACGGCTTGGCAGGGGACGGCAAGGGCGGTTGGCGTGATGTCCTCGCCGGTGCCGTAGCCCCGCCCGGTACGGAACACGATCCGGCCGAGGAGGCCGGGGACTGCGCCGCACATGAGTGGTGAGACCGCGCGCGACGACTCGCCCGGCCGCGCCGTGGGCGACGTTTGGAGCGTGTCACTCGTCCGAGTGGGTTGGCTGCAATTTCCGTGCAGGCCTTCGAATTCGCCCGCGATACAAGGCGGGTTGGGCGGGTTCTTTCGCACGGCGTTTCGTACGTCAACGCTTCCGCGTTCGAAAGCTGCATGGGTGGCAGAGTGTGGCGTTTCGCCCATCGGGCGTGTTGTGCGAGGACAATGACTCGGGCGGTTCGATAGCAGAGGCGACGACCTGACCTCTCCCGCGTTTCTGCCTAAGGAGGACCGGTGACGGACAGCTGGGGGACTCTGGGAACCGAGTCCGTGGACAGGATTCGTACACGGGAGCGCGCTCAACTGCTGGACGCGGCACGCGCGATGTTCGGCACGTACGGCTATGCGCAGACCACCGATGAGGAAGTCTGTGACAAAGCCGGAGTTCCGGTGTCGATGCTCTACGAGGAATACGGCTCGCTGGAAGGCCTGTTGATCGCCCTGCACGACTGGGTGACGACCAAGGGGCTGCGCGCCGCCGAGAACGCCATGATGGCCGAAGGCATGGACGAGTGCTCGATGGCCGAGCGCACGAGGGTCCTGTTCGACGCCTATGTGAAGGCGGTGACCGAGGACCCCCGCGAGGCCCGGGTGACCTTCGTCGAGGTGCTGGGAGTGAGCCGGGCCGTGGACGCGCACTGCAAGCGGTGGCGCGACGTGTGGGCGCACTGGCTGACCGGCGAGACCCAGCGCGCGGTGGCGCGGGGCGAGGCGGAGGAGGGCGATCACAAGGCGGACGTGCTCGTCATGGTCGGTACGGTCCACGAGCTCATGGCCCACCACACCCGGCGGTCCCGGCGGGCCCGTCCCGAAGAGGTCTCGCGCGAGCTGTGGGAGCTGGCGCTGTCCATGCTGGGCACGCAGCGCGCGGGCTGAACGGCCCTTACGGTGAGGCCCGTTGACGGACGGCCGGCACGAGGGAGACGCCTCGCGTACCGGCCGTCCGCGGTGTCCGGGCCTGCCGCGCTCCGGCCGGCGGGTACGGCTCGGCGCGCGTCGGCACAGTCGCCGGAATACAGGCCCCGCCTGCCAGGGCATGTCACCGGCAGGCGGGGGGCCGCAGATTATCAGTGGCATGCCCATGTTCCGTGGGCGGGGTGAAGGAACTGTGTGCGGGTCCGTCGGCAGGCCTCAGAGCGCGGGTTCGGGTACGAGCGTCCGTCCGGGTTCGGGTACGGCTGCCTCTCCGGGTCCGGGTACGCCTGCCTGCTCCGGCTCGGGCGTGTACCGGCCGCCGATCGACCACGCGCCGTGCAGCGCGTCCGCGAAGGCCGCGGCCAGTTTGTGCTCGCCGCTCGGTCCCGGGTGCGTGCCGTCGTACGTATCGGTGTGGATGTCGTAGCCGGACGGGTGCGCGGTCAGCAGCACCGGGGAACCGGACGTGGAGAGGTCCGCGACGGCCTCGGCGAGCAGGGCGTTGAAGCGTGCGCAGGCGTCGGCGAAAGGGGCGTCGGACTCGGCCCGGATGTTCGGGATGACCGGCAGCAGCACCAGCCTGACGTGCGGGTTCGCGGCGCGGGCGGCGGCGATGAAGGCGCGTGCGTTCGCTGCCGTCTGCTCGCTGTCGGTGTAGAACCCCAGGTCGATCAGACCGAGCGAGACGAGCAGCACGTCCGCGCGGGAGGTGCGTACCGCCTCCTCGATCACCGGCGCCATGTGCAGCCAGCCCTCGCCCCACCCGGACAGATGACGGCGGGCCGGGGCGGGGAAGGACGGGTCGGCGTACGCGGTGGAGACGGCGGCGTCCGCCTCCGCGTCGTAGAGCCCGGTGCGCGGGCCGACGATCGCGTATCCGCCCTCGCCGAGGGTCGCTTCGAGGTGCTGCCACATCCGGTGGCGCCAGGTGAAGTCGCCCGCCCGCCCGACGGTCATCGAGTCGCCGACGAAGAGGAAGCGCAGGGCGTCCGGCCGATCGGTTCCGTGACGGGTCATGCCCCACCGTCGCAGGGCGTGGAGTCGGCGGCGGCAGGCAGGGAACGCATGGCGTCATCATCCCCGATCCCGCATTCGGGCCGCACCGTGATGATGGACACTTGCGCCATGCGTGCCACTCTCACCGCCCTCGGTACCGCCGCCCTGCTGCTCCTCGCGGGGACCGTCCCGGCCCGGGCGGACGGCGGCGCCGACCAGACCTTCACCATCGAGGACCCGCGGATCACCGAGTCCAGCGGCCTCGCGGCGAGCCACATCCACCCCGGCGTCTACTGGACCCACAACGACAGCGACGACGGCCCCTACCTCTACGCCGTCGACTCCCGCACCGGCGAGACCGTCGCCACCGTCACCATGACCGGCGTGGGGCAGCCGCGCGACGTCGAGGCGATCTCCCTCGGCCCCGACGGGAACCTCTACGTCGGCGACATCGGCGACAACCTCAACGGCACCTGGGACCACGTCTGGATCTACCGCCTCCCCGAACCGAAGGTCCTGAAGGACGTCACGGTGCGCGCGACCCAGTTCGACGTGGTGTACGCGGACGGGGCCCGGGACGCCGAGGCGCTGATGGTCCACCCGAAGACCGGCCGGGTCTGGATCGCCTCCAAGAACCAGGCCGGCGGCGGCCTCTACGAGGGCCCGGAACACCTCTCCACCAGTGGGAACAACGTCTTCCGCCGGGTCGCCGAGGTGCCGTGGGTGACCGACGGCGCGTTCTCCCCGGACGGTACGCGGCTGGTGCTGCGCGGCTACCTCGGCGCCGACGCGTACACCTTCGACAACGGGAGGCTCGGCGACGAACGCGGTGTGGGCGCCGGGTTCCAGGGGCAGGCCGAGTCGGTCACGTACACGGCGGACGGTACGGCCCTGATGCTCGGCTCCGAGGGGGAACGCAGCGAGGTCCGGCGCCTGGAGGTCAAGGGCACCAACGCGGCCCAGGCCACGCCCGAACCGAGCGCGTCGGGCGGGGGCGCGGCCTCCTCCGGTGCGGCCTCCTCCGCGTCGGCCGGGGGGAAGGGCTCCGGAAGGGACGGCGGCGGCAGTGACGCTGGCGGCGGTGGGGGAGCCTTCGGGAAGGGAAGGGCACTGCTCGGGGGGCTCGTCGTGATCGGCGTGGTGTGGTTCGCGTTCGGGACGAATCGGCGGCGCACGGGCGGTTGACGGGCGGCTGACGGGGCGGAAGCCGGGGCGGAAGCCGGGGCGGGGCTCGGGCGTCGCTCGGGTGGGGTGAGCGAAAGGCGCCGTGTACCCGGGGCTGACGGATTGAAACCTTATTCCCACAGCGTTGTCACAGCCATGCCATACGATGCGCACATCAGTTCGCTTCTTTTACTCCCGCTTGAGGATTCACACGCCATGTCTCTCGGTGCCAAGTCCCGTCATGTCCGCGGTATAGCCGCCGTCGTCGCCCTTCTCGCCATCGGCGCGTCCGGATGCTCGGTCGCCGAGAGCGCCAAGGAGGGCATCAAGAAGGCCGCCCGGCAGAAGTCGGTCTTCGACCTCAAGGTCGGCGACTGCTACAACCCGAACACCGCACCCGCCGCCGACGGCGAGATGGCCGAGGAGTTCGCGATCGAGGTCGTGCCCTGCGCCGAGCCGCACGACGGCCAGGTCTACGGGGAGTTCAAGGTCGAGGACGGCGCCTACCCCGGTGACGACGCGATTGTCGAGGCCGCCGACACACGCTGCCCGGTCGAGGAGCAGAAGTTCGCCCCGGACACCTGGGCGATACCGGCCGGCGTCGCGGGCTCGTACTACCAGCCCACCAAGGAGTCGTGGAAGACCGGCGACCGCCTGGTGACCTGCACGTACACCAAGGACTCGGGCAAGATCACCACCGGCTCGCTGAAGAGCAAGCCGATGAACGCCGACCAGCTCGCCTACCTCAAGGGCTCCAGCGGCGTCTACACGGCATTCTGGGCCAACCAGCCCGAGTCGGACGAGGTCGCGGACGACCTCGCCGGTTACCAGGCACAGGCCGCCGCCGTCACCGCAGCGCTCGACACCCACCTCGCGTCGCTCAAGGGCCTCATGCAGCCGGAGACGGTCAAGCTGCGCGCGGAGCTCGAGAAGGCGAACGAGGCGTGGAAGCAGGCCGCGAAGGCCGCCGACGCCGACAGCTACTACGTCGCCCTCGACACCGCCTTCAAGGGCATCGACCCGAACAAGTCGGTCGCCGCCCGCAAGGAACTCGGCCTCTCCACCACCGTCCCGGCCGACGACGCGGACGTCTGGTCGAGCTGACGCCTGGCGGCCTGACGCAAGCCGCCTGACGCCTGGCGGCGCGGGCGTTCGGGTGGGCCGACGGCCGACGCTTGACGTCCGACTGCCCGGACGCAGCGCTGCGGGAGGGCCGGTGCCGGGGGTGCCGGCCCTCCCGCACATGCGGGGGAGGATGCGGGTGGACCGGTTGGCGGAGCGCAGGTTCGTTTCGCCGCCACCCGTACGAGTGAGGCGTGGATGCGGGGCTCTGCCCGCTGGGCAGAGAACGGCCGCGACAACCTCCCCCAGCAGAGAGACCCATCGATGCGTCTTCGCTCCGCCTTCCCCGCCGTTCTCGGCGCCGCCCTCCTCTTCGCGGCCGTCCCCACATCGGCCTCGGCCGCCGAGGGGCAGTTCCGGTACGACTACGTGACCGAAGAGGGATACGACGTCACCGGCTTCCTCAACAAGCCGCCCAACGGGGTGTGCATCAACCTCCCGGGCCTCGAGTCGGAGGACTCCGAGCCCGCCCACTCACCGAAGAACCGCACGGACACCGTGGCAACGGTCTACGCGGACGCCGACTGCGAGGGCGCCTCCTTCAGCCTCCGCCCGCACACCGGCGGGGGCACGGAGCGACTGAAGGTCCGGTCGGTCTCCTTCGGGCCGATTCCCGGCGAGGACTGACAGTGAGGATGTGTGGTGGCTTCTCCGCGGGGTCTGACTCACGGACCGACCGACATCAACTGGCGGTCCTTTAGCGGATATGTCGGCCCATGCGGGGAGCCACCGCACGCGACCGGACGGGCGCTCGTGACCTCATAGGAGCTTGGTCAAGAAGCCCCGCCACTGTCTTGTCCGCCCGCCCGGCCGGCGCGTGCCGCCGAGCCGCTGCCGCCCGGACCGGTACATGCCGCTCCGGGCAGCGCGGATCGTGGGCCGGCCACCGCCCGGTGCGCCCGGTGCGCTGGTGGGCCGAACCGTCAGCCGGGCTGGACGGTGATGGTGCAGAGCCGCTTGGTGGCCCGGGTCAGGGCCACGTACAAGTCCCGCTCCCCACCGGGGCGGGCCGTGATGATCTCCTCGGGGTTCACGACGACGACCCCGTCGAACTCCAGGCCGCGCGCCTCGGACGCCGGCACGACGCGTGCGTGGTGAGCGATGCCCCCGGCCGTCAGCTCGGCCACCCCGGTGTCCGCGCAGACCACTCCCAGCAGCTCGCCCGGGTGCGCGGCGCTCTGGGCGCGGAGTTCCCGGACGACGGCGGCGGCCAACCCGTCCGGAGACGTGGTCACGGTGCGCGGGCTCTCGCCGCTCCGCAGGGACCGGGTGGGCTTCTGGCCCGGAGCGATCCGCGTCAGCAGGTCCCGGACGCTCTCCAGGATCTCCTGCGTGGTGCGGTAACTGACGGTCAGGCTGTGCAGTTTGAACCGCGGTCCGACGTGCGGGCTCAACGCCTCCTTCCAGTCGCGTGCCGTGGCGACCGGGCCCGCCTGGGCGAAGTCGCCCACCAGCGTCATCGCCCGCGCCGGGCAGCGGCGGACGATCATCCGCCACTGCATGGCGGTCAGTTCCTGTGCCTCGTCGACGACGACATGCCCGTACGTCCGCTCCGGCGGGCCGTCCACCAGGCTCGCCGCCTCGTCCAGCAACGGCCCATCGGCCTCCGTCCACGGGGCGTCCGGACCGCGCAGCAGCAGGGAACGCTCCCGCGCGGTCAGCCGGGGCAGGTGCTCGGCGAGCGCGTCGGCGTCCGTCAGGAGCGCCTTCACGAGGTCACCCGGTACCAGCCGCGGCCACAACGCATCGAGGGCCCGGTCGAATCCGGCGTCGTCGAGGAGATCGGCCCGGAGGGCATCCAGGTCCAGCTCGTGCACCGGACCCGAGTCCGCCGCACCCTCGACGCGGTGCTGGGCGGCTCCCGTGAACCGGTCGAGGTCCAGGCCCGTCATCGCGACGGCATCCGCGTCGATCTGCTCCAGAAGGTCGCCCATGTCCCGCCGCATCGCGTCCGTGACGGCGTCGGCCAGGAGCTCCTTGAACACCTGGCGCGCGGGGTTGTGCCCGGGGACGGCCGCCCTGGCGGCGTCGCGGGCCGCGGCGACCTCCCCGCCGGAGAGGCGGACGAGTTCCTGCCCGACCCGCACGGTGAAGTCGCCGGCGGGGGCCTGGCGTACGAGCAGCAGACCGGCCAGGGCGTCGGCGAGGTCCGAACTGCCCTTGAGGCGAGCCGTGTCGAACAGGTCGGCCACGTCCGCGTCCGGGGTGCCCACCGCGTCCGTCGGCACCCCCGCCAGCTCCCGGCAGGTCGCCAGCACGACGTCGTTCTCCCCGAGCGACGGAAGAACCTGGGAGATGTAGTCGAGGAACCGGGCGTTCGGTCCCACCACCAGGACACCCTCCTCCGTGGCACGCGGGAACGCGTACAGGACGTAGGCCGCCCGGTGCAGGGCGACCACCGTCTTGCCGGTACCGGGCCCGCCCTGCACCACGGTCACCCCGCGGTGTGCGGAGCGGACGATCTCGTCCTGCTCGGACTGGAGCGTCGCGACGGCCGCGTGCATCCTGCCCGTACGCCGTGCCGACAGCGCCTCGGTCAACGGGCCGTCCCCCACCACGTCCTCGTCGGTCGGGTCGGTCCCGTCCAGCAGCTCGTCGCTCACCGAGACGACCGTGCGGTCCTCGACGCGCAGGTGCCGACGCCGCCGCAGGTCCATCGGGTGGACCGGAGTCGCCTCGTAGAAGGGCCGGGCCGCGTTCGCGCGCCAGTCCACGAGCAGCGGCAGGTCGTCCTCCTCCGTGTGCAGTCCGATCCGCCCGATGCGCAGGACCGTGCCGTCCGTCCAGTCGATGCGCCCGAAGACCAGCCCCTGTTCGGCGCTCTCCAGCCGGCCGATTTCCTTGGTCAGGCGTTCGGCGGCCATTTCCCTCTCGTACGCCTCACCGGCGCTTTCCGCCGGGGACTTCAGCACATTCGCCCGGTGTGCTCGTGCTTCGGAAATCCGTTCATTGAGCAACTCGTAGAGGGAGGACACATAATCCCGCTCCGAGTCAATGGCGCGCGCAGCGGAATCATTCATCTTCGACAACGGCAGGCTCCTTCGATTCGAGCCACACCATAGGGTCATCGCCCCCGGGAAGATAAGTCTTGACTTGCCTGGTGAAATGCGGCCTCACGCCGAGTGCGAACGGGGGCGGCGCGGGGCAGCGGGCGATGAACCGGGCCGATGGAGGTCCGCCACGGGAAGGCCGCACAGGTGTCCTGACGGTGCGCCCGAATCCGTGGCGGCCGACCGTGCGGAAATTCCCGCGTATTCCGCAGTCCAGTCCATCGCTCTTTGTGCTTCTCGGGCCTCGGTGACCCGAATCAGTCGAAGAGCGCGACGATTCCGTTCACCCAGATCGCGAGGAACGCGAGGGCAGCCACCAGGCAGCCGGCGCCCGCCAGCACACCACCGGCCGTCCACGGCTCGAAGGGTGCCTCGTGGTCCCCTCCCAGGTCCTCGCGGTAGGAGGTGGGGTCGTCCCAGTCGACGGGGTGTCCCAGCTTCTCGGCGCAGGCAGTCCGTACCCCGGTCAGCTGTCCCTCCGCGAAGGCGGTGGCGGCCTCGGCCTCCGGGCCGTGCCAGCCGAGGGCCTTCATCCGCCGCCCGGGAGAGCCGTAGCGCGCCTCGAACGCGGTGGTCTCGTCGGCGTTCCGGTCCTCTTCGAGGTACATCCAGCGGCCGGCCTCGGCGGAGTCGCCGTAGAGCCGGTACACCTCGGCCAGGCGGCGGCGGAGTGCCAGGTCGTGCGGGAAGGACGAGACGAGACCGCGCAGGCGCTGGCGCGCGACGGGAACCCGGCCGGCGGCCAGGTCCGCATCGACTCGGGCAAGTGTCTCTCTCAGGGGCATGAACGCATGTTCGTATACCGCGCCTGTCTACGTCGAACCGGTTTTGTCGCCCACCACTCGCCCACCACTCGCTCGTCGTCGGCCGCACCGCCGGCCGCCGTCCCGCCCGTCTCCGTACGGGTACTGCCACGCCAGGAGTCCAGGGCGCGGCGTGGGCCGCGCGGGCACTCCGCACCCGGCCGCTGACATCCCGAACCGGCAGCGGCCGAGGACCCGCCCCGCGTGGCTCTCCCGCCCGGCCGCCCCCGGTGGTCCGGCCGCCCCGCCGGTGTTCCGGCCGGCCCTCACCCCTACGCTCTCCTCCCATGCCGAACACCACCGCGCTCCTCGTCATCGACATGCAGAACGACACGGTGGCCATCGCCCACCGGGCCGCCGAGACCGTCGCCGTCATCGCGGAGCTGCGCCAACGCGCGCACGGAGCAGGCGCGTTGGTCGTCACGGTGCAGGACGTCGGTGAGGGGACGGAAGCCGGCTCGGAGGGCCGGCAGGTCGTGCCCGAACTCGCGCCCGGCGCGGCGGAGCCGGTCGTCCGCAAGACCGCACCGGACAGCTTCCTCCGCACCGGCCTCGACGGCCTGCTGCGGGCGCACGGTGTCACCGAGGTGCTCGTCACCGGGTTCGCCACCGAGATCTGCGTGGACACCACGGCACGCTCCGCGCTGAGCCACGGGTACGACCTGGTCGTGGTGGCGGACGGCCACACCACCTCCGTACGGGGGCCCGGCGACGGGGCGTACGCGACCCCGGGCCGGTCGGTCGCGCACCACAACGAGATCTTCCGGAACCTCGGCTACCCCGGACGCCGCATCCGGGTGCTGAACGCGTCGGAGGTGGACTTCGCCCCTGGCGAGAGCGCCCCGGCCACGGAGGCCGAGCCCGAGTTCGTACGCGCCACCCGGGCCTCGTACGACGTCATGGCCACCGAGTACTCCGCCCGGTTCGGCGCCGAACTGGACGCCAAGCCGCTGGAGAAGGCGCTGCTCGCCGGGTTCGTGGATCTCGTACGGGAGACCGGCGGCGGCAGGCCGCTCGCCGACGTGGGGTGCGGTACGGGGCGGATCACCGGCCACCTGCGCGGGCTCGGCGCGGACGTGTTCGGGATCGACCTGTCGCCTGGGATGCTCGCGGTGGCGCGGGCCGAACACCCGGACCTCCGGTTCGAGGAGGGCTCGATGCTCGCGCTCGACCTGCCCGACGACTCCCTGGGCGGCCTGCTCGCCTGGTACTCGGTCATCCACATCACCGACGCGCTCCTCCCGGCCGTCTTCGCCGAGTTCCACCGGGTGCTGGCCCCGGGAGCGCATCTGCAACTCGGCTTCCAGGCCGGCGACGAGACCCGCCACCGGACCGACGCGTGGGGGCGCCCGATCGTCCTCGACTTCCACCGCCGCCGCCCGGAGGCGGTCGCGTCCCTGCTCGCTGCGGCGGGCTTCGAGCCCCGCGTGCGTACCGTGCGCGAAGCCGACACCGACGGGGAGTTCCCGGAGCCGACCCCGCAGGGGTTCGTACTGGCGCGGAAGCCGGTGGCCGGAAGCCCGGATGCCTGAAGCTCCGGCGCCGGAAGTCCGTTGTCAGTGGGGGGTGACACGCTGTAGTCACCATCAGGGAACGGGGAGAGTCACATGGGTACGTGGGGCATCGGGCACTTCGACAACGACACGGCCGCCGACTTCGGCGGGAAACTGGACGACAGCGATCCCGAGAAGCGCGCGGCGCTGATCCAGCAGGCGCTGGAAGCGGCGGTCCACGCGGGCGCCGAGGGCTTCCTCGACAGCGACGAGGCGATGGAGGCGGTGGCCGCCGCCGCGCTGCTCGCGGCCCGGTGCCCGGGCGGCGAACCGGTGGACACCCCGTACGGCCCCGAAGAACCGGTCCCGCTGCCCGGCGGTGCCCCGTCGCCGACGCTGCTCGGGCTCGCGGTGCGGGCCCTCGACCAGGTCACCGCGGAGACGTCCGAGCTGCGCGAGCTGTGGGCGGAGAGCGCCGAGCCGGCGGAGTGGCCGGCGGCGATCGGACGCCTCAGAGCCGTGCTGGCGGCGGGGGTGCCCGTGTAGAAGGAGATGGGGTCAGCCGGTCGGCGGGGCGGCCTCCGCCGTACGGCTGCCCGCCGCGACGAGCTCCGCCACGTCGAGCGTCACCTCGGCCCCGATGGATGCGGGCAGCGTGACCTTCTGGCCGGGGGCGTACACCTCGTGCCGGTCGTAGGACGAGCCACCCGGCTCGGTGAGGACGTGGACCCGGCCGTGACGGCGGTCCAGGACCACGTACACCGGGACCTTGGCAGACATGGCGTCTCTCCTGGGTCCAAAGGTGTCGAGAACATCATGTAGGTCGGGCCGCCCCCTCCGTCGCGGAGCCGCAGGATCACCCGCGAGGGTGAGGCGGTACGGCGACGGCCCCGCACACCGAGGTGTGCGGGGCCGTCGTCCAGGCGGTGAGCCGGGGTGCCGTGGTGGTTACAGCTTCTCGATCACGTAGTCGATGCAGGCGGTGAGGGCCTGGACGTCCGCCGGGTCGATCGCCGGGAACATCGCCACGCGCAGCTGGTTGCGGCCCAGCTTGCGGTACGGCTCGGTGTCCACGATGCCGTTGGCGCGGAGCACCTTGGCGATCGCGGCGGCGTCGATGTCGTCCGAGAAGTCGATCGTGCCGATGACCTGCGAGCGCTTCGCCGGGTCGGTGACGAACGGGGTCGCGTGCTTCGAGTCCTCGGCCCAGCCGTAGAGGTTCTGGGAGGAGGCGAGGGTGCGGCCGGTCGCGAAGTCCAGGCCGCCCTGGCCGTTCAGCCACTTCAGCTGCTCGTTGAGCAGGAAGAGGGTGGAGAGGGCCGGGGTGTTGTACGTCTGGTTCTTGGTCGAGTTGTCGATCGCCGTGGGCAGCGAGAAGAACTCGGGGACGTGGCGGCCGGAGGCGTGGATGCGCGCCGCGCGCTCCAGGGCCGCCGGGGAGAAGGCCGCGATCCAGAGGCCGCCGTCGGAGGCGAAGGACTTCTGCGGGGCGAAGTAGTAGACGTCCGTCTCGGTGATGTCGACCGGCAGACCGCCGGCGCCCGAGGTGGCGTCGACCACGACGAGTGCGCCCTCGTCGGCACCGGCGACGCGCTTGATCGGCGCCGCGACACCCGTGGAGGTCTCGTTGTGGGTGAAGGCGTAGACGTCGACGCCCTCCTCGGCCCTGGGCTCCGGGTGGGTGCCGGGCTCGGAGGAGATCACGCTCGGGTCGGCCAGCCAGGGCGCGAGCTTCGCGGCCTTGGCGAACTTCGAGGAGAACTCACCGAAGTTCAGGTGCTGGGACTTCGTCTCGATGAGACCGTGCGTCGCGACGTCCCAGAACGCGGTGGACCCGCCGTTGCCGAGGACGACCTCGTACCCCTCGGGGAGGGAGAAGAGGCTGCGTACACCGTCACGCACCTCGCCGACCAGGTTCTTGACCGGGGCCTGGCGATGGGACGTACCGAGGAGAGAGGTTCCGGTGGCGGCCAGCGCGTCGAGCGCCTCCGTCCGCACCTTGGAGGGCCCGGCGCCGAAGCGTCCGTCGGCGGGCTTGATGTCAGCGGGAATCTGGATATCGGCCACGAGTCGGAGCGTAGTCCCTCGGGGACGGGGCGAAAGCCCTTGTCCGGCCGGTGAGACGGACGCTCCGACCTGTGGACAACACGGCGGCCGGTGCGGTAGGCGGAGCCGGCTCAGCCCAGGGTGACCGGGAGTTCGAAGAGGTCGTTCTGGGTCACGATCGGCTTGTTCCTCAGCTCGGCCGCGGGGACCGCCAGCTCCAGCTCCGGGAAGCGGGCGTACAGCGCGGGGAGCGCGACGGCCGCCTCCAGGCGGGAGAGCGCCGCACCCGGGCAGATGTGCGGGCCGTGGCCGAAGGAGAGGTGGCGGTTGGGGGAGCGGGTGAGGTCGAACTCGGCCGCGTCCGGCCCCCATTGCTTCTCGTCCAGGCTGAGCGCGGCGAACGAGACCATCAGGCCCTCGCCCTTCGGCAGCACCCGGTCGCCGATGGTGATGTCCTCGGTGGCGAAGCGGATGAGCACGTGCGAGGTCGGCGACGACCAGCGCAGCGTCTCCTCGATCGCGCCCTCCCAGGTCGCCCCGCCCGAGAGGACCAGCGCGCGCTGCTCGGGGTGGGTCTGCAGGGCGACGACGGTGTTCACGATGAGGCTGATGGTGGTCTCGTGACCGGCGGCGATGATCAGCTTGAGGGTGTTGAGGATCTCGTCGTCGGTGAGGCGGTCGCCGTCCTCGGAGGCGTTCAGCAGCGCACCGGTCAGGTCGTCGGCCGGGGACTCCTTCTTCTCCTCCAGGATGCGGGTGAACAGGGTGTGGATGTTCCCCATCACCTGCGGGACCTCGGCGGGCGGGGTCAGGTTGGAGAAGAACTTGTCGAACAGTTCCTTCATCCGGGGCAGGTCCTCGGTGCCGATGCCCATCAGCTCGCTGATGACGTTCATCGGCAACGGGTAGGCGAACTCGGCCTTCAGGTCGACCGGCTCGCCCGCCGGGCGCGCGGCCAGCCGGTCCAGCAGCTCGTCGGTACGGGCCTGGATGCCCTCGCGGAGCCGCTCCACCCGGCGCACGGTCAGCGCCTGGGCGACCAGGCCGCGCAGCCGGCGGTGCTCGGCGCCGTCCGAGGTGAGCATGGTCTTCCCGGGGTTGACCAGGCCGATCAGCGGCCAGTCGGGGGCGATCTCACCGCGCTGCCAGGCGTTCCAGAGGTCGATGTCCTTCACCAGGCGGGGGTCCGTGAGGGCCGCCTTCGCCTCGGCGTGGTGGGTGACGGCGTAGATGTGGACCCCACCGGGCAGCTCCACCGGGACGAGCGGGCCCGCCGCGTGCAGCCTGGCGCTCTCGTCCCTGAGGTCGCCGACGAACATGTCGAGGACGATGCGCTCGTCGTCCTGCGCGCCGGTCGGTTCGGTGGTCGTCGCGGTCACCGCGTGCCTCCAAGGGCGGGAGTGGGTGTGAAGCGGACGGGCAGCTCCGTCAGGCCGCGCAGCCACGGCGACGGGCGCCGGGTGAGGTCCTCGGCCGGGACGGCGAGATCGACGTCGGGGAGCCGGTCGAGGATCGCTTCGATCCCCGTACGGGCGATGACCTCGGCGGTCTCCTGGGCCGGGAACGGGCAGCGGTGGTCGCCGTGGCCGAAGGAGAGGAAGGCGTTGTTGCCGCCGGTGAGGGCGGAGCCGTCGGTACGCACCTGGGGGTCGGCGTTGGCGGCGGCGACGCCGAGGATCAGCAGGTCACCGGCTTGGATGTGCTTCCCGCCGAGGTGGGTGTCGCGGCTCGCCCAGCGGCCGGCCACGTTCTGGGTGGGGGTGTCCTCCCACAGCACCTCGTTCATCGCCTCGGCGACGCTGTGCCGTCCGCCGGAGAGCGAGGCGGCGAACCGGTCGTCGGTGAGCATCAGCCGCAGCGAGTTGCCGATCCAGTCGGCGGTCGGCTGGTGCCCGGCGGCCATCATCACCATGAGGTCGCGGGCGACCTCGTCGGCGGTGAACTCCCCGTTGTCGGCGAGCATCCGGGACGGTACGTCGTCCTCCGGCTCGGCCGACCGCTCGGTCACCAGCTGGATGACGGAACCGGCGATGTGACGCTGGCCGGCGAGCGCGTCCGGGCCGCCGTTGATCATGTCGTTCATCGCCTTGACGAGCGCGGGGCCCTTCTCGTCCGCGAAGCCGTACAGCTTGGCCAGGACCCGGACGGGCAGCAGCATCGCGTAGTCCGCGATCAGGTCGCAGCTGCCGGCCGAGCAGAAGGCGTCGATCAGCTCGTCCGCGAACTCCTCGGTGTACTTGCGGAGTTCGAAGGGATCAGCGCCCTCCAGGGCCGTGCTGATCACCTGGGAGCGGCGGCTGTGGCGCTCGCCGACGGTGTAGAGGATCGACGGCTGGTCCTTGCTGATCATCGGGTGCAGCGGCCAGTCGTCGGGGATGTCCGGCCACTGGTTCCAGATCTGCGAGTCCCGGGTGAACAGGGCCGGATCGGTGGTGACCTGGTGCAGTTCGCGGTAGCCGAGCACGAGCCACGCGGGCACGTCGCCGGGCAGCACGATCGGGGCCACCGGACCGTGGTCCCGGCGCACCTCCCGGTACAGCTGGTGCGGTTCGGTGGCGAACCGGGGCCCGGACAGCGGTACGGGACCGAGGTCCTTGGCCGCACCCTGACCGTGGTCGACGGGGCACGCGTTCACGAGGTGGTCTCCGAGGTTCTGCCGGCCGCCTCGGGAGCGCCCGCGAGCGCCCCCTCCGGAGTCCGGGCGCGGGCGGCGGACATCGCGTGGAGGTGCTCGACCAGCGTGATCAGGACGTATTTGCTGGACGACCGGTCGCGTGCGTCGCACTCCACCAGCGGCACGTCCGCCGAGAGGTCGAGGGCCTCCCGGATCTGCTGCTCGGTGTGGAGCGGGCCGCCGAAGTCGTTGCACGCCACGATGAACGGCGTGCCGTGGTGTTCCAGGCGGTCGATCGCGTACCAGGAGTCGGCGAGCCGGCGGGTGTCGACCAGCACGACGGCTCCCAGCGTGCCGGAGAAGAGGCGGTCCCACAGGAACCAGAAACGCTCCTGGCCGGGTGCCCCGAAGAGGTACAGCACCGAGCGCTCGTCCAGCGTGATGCGGCCGAAGTCGAAGGCGACCGTGGTGGACGCCTTCGACTGCACACCGTCGAGGTGGTCGACGGCCTCGCCCGCGCGCGTCATCGTCTCCTCCGTGTTGAGCGGACGGATCTCGCTCACGGAACGGACCATGGTCGTCTTGCCCACGCCGAATCCGCCGACGACGACTATCTTCAGTCCGTTGTCGGCCGTCGCCCGAAGGGCGGCGCGGTCAGAGGTTGCGGAGTCCAACGAGCACCTGTTCCAGGATGTCGGGGTCGGGGAGCCGGTCCGCGACACGGGCGGTACGGGGGTGGCGTGCGCTGATGCGGCCGGTGTCGAGCATGTCGCCGAGCATGATGCGGACGATGCCGACCGGCAGTTTCAGGGTCGCGGCGATTTCGACCACCGCGGTGGGGCGCTCGCACATCCGCAGGATCGCGACGTGCTCCGACTGCATGCCGGGGGCCGGCTCGCACTCGGAGACCACGAGCGTCACCAGGTCGAAGGCGTCGGAGTCCGTCCGGCTGCGGCCACCGGTGAGGGTGTAGAGCCGGTCGGGGGAGTCGTCACGACCGGGGCGGGGGCGCGGCACCGGGGGCATCAGGCGGGGGTTCCCGCGTCGGCGCCCGGCCCGTCGGACGGGTCGGTCTCGCGGGGCGGGGCGACCAGGTGCTCGCCGAGCTGCTCGACCAGCTCGCTCATGTTGTGCCCGACGAGGCCCACGTCGGAGTCCTCGGCGGCGACGACCGCCAGATGGGCGCCCGTACCGGCCTCCACGATGAACAGCACCCCACCGTAGAACTCGGCCATCGCGGACCGTACGCCGCCGCTGCCGTCACCGAACTCGACGGACGCGCCGTGCGAGAGGCTCTGGATTCCGGCGGAGATCGCGGCGAGCTGGTCGGCCTGGTCGACGGAGAGCTCGGGGGTACGGCACAGCTTCAGGCCGTCCCGGGAGAGCACGAGGGCGTGCCGGGCGCCGGGGGTGCGTTCGAGCAGGCCCTCCAGCAGCCAGTTCAGCTTCTCGTCGGTGGTCGCGGTCATCGGGTGTTGCCTTCCGGGAGCGGTGAGTTGGCCCGTACTGCCTGGCTGAAGGTACTGAAGCGCTCGGCCTGCCTCTTCGCGTCGTTCGCCCGGTCCCGGGGGGTCGCCGGGTCGACGGGGGCGGTGGCCGCCGCACGCGCCTCGGCGGCGGCGAAGGTACGGCCGCGCCGTCGGCGGGGCAGCCCGCTCTCGCCGAACTTCGGGAAGGAGCCGGTCGATTCGGCCTCGGACTCGGGGGCCGGATCGGCCTTGGCACCGGATGCGGGGGTGGGCGCGGGCCCGGCGTCCTCGGCCGGGCGGGCCGTGTCCTCGGGGGTCCCCGCTGCCGCGTCGGTGTCCGCGGCGGAGTGGGTGGGCTCCGGCTCGGGGGTCCGGGGTTTCGGCCCGGGGCCTCGTGTCTCCGGCTCGGGGGTCCGGGGCTTCGGTACGACGGCCGGGAGCGTGGGGGACGCGGTGCCCGCGGGCGTACGGGCGATGAGCTCCTGCGGCAGCATCAGCAGGGCACCGGTGCCCCCGCGCGCGGACGGCCGGAAGGAGACCCGCAGCCCGTGCTTGCGGGCCAGGCGGCCCACGACGGCGAGGCCGAGGCGGGTACCGGACGGCGCTGCGTTCTGGTCCCCGGGGGAGACGGCCGCTTCGGCGCGGCGCAGCTGCACGTCGCTCATGACGAGCCCGCTGTCCTCCACGGTGATCACCACACCGGCCGGTACCTCTTCCACGTACACGTGAACTTCGGCGGTGGGCGGCGAGAAGTTGGCGGCGTTGTCGAGGAGTTCGGCGAGTGCGTGCATGACGCCCTCGGCCGCGTGACCGGCGATGGCCACGTCACTGGTCGAGTGGAGCCGGATGCGCCGGTAGCCGCTGATCCGGCCCATCGCGCCGCGCAGGATGGACTCCATCACGATCGGCCTGGCCCACCGGCGCCCCGAGCGCGCACCGGTCAGCACGGCGACGGAGTCGGCGAGCCGGCCGGCCTGGGCGGTGCGGTGGTCGAGGTGCAGGAGGTCGCCGAGGACGATCTCGTCGGAGTGCCGGTTCTCCATCTCCCGGAGGTCGGCCAGCATGCTGGTGGCCAGCGCCTGCATCCGGCTCGCCGCGTTGGCGCCCGTCGACAGGGCGGCGGACCGTTCCCGCTCGGCCTGGGCGAGGCGGGCGGAGAGCGCGGCCTTCTCGGCGGCGAAGCGCTCCCGGTCGGCCTCGTTCTCGGCGGAGCGCCGCTCGGTCTCGGCCGCCAGCCGCTCCTTGGCCGTGGCCGCCTCGGTCGTGGCCCGGGCGAGCGCGGTGGCCGACTCGGACGCGGCGCGGGTGGCCTCGGCGCGGGCGGTGGCCTTGATCCGGGCGGCCTCGGCCGTGAAGCGCTGCGCGTCGGCGGAGGCGGACGACACCAGGCGGGTGGTCTCGTCGGTGAACCTCCGGCTGTCCGCGGCCCGGGCCTCGCGCATCGCCCGCGCGGTGCCCAGCGCATGGGCGGCGACGGCTGCGGCCACGGTCAGTGCGACGGCCGCCGCACCCGCCCCCCAGGCCAGGGGGGTCCGCACCGAAGCGGGGGCCACGGCGGTGGCCCACGCGCACAGCGAGCCTGAGACGACTGCCGACACCAGCGCGGTGAGCGCGGTCGACCGGGTTGAGGGGCGCAATCGGAGTCCTCGGGGCGGACGGCACGGACGGCGCCGACCGGTCGGGCGGCGCGGCGGTCGCGGCGGCAGGCGGGGCGTCGGGCTGGGACGTCAGGTGGGGGCGGCGGTTGAGGCGTCAGGTGGTTGAGGCGTCAGGTGGGGGCGGTCGGAGAACGGCTTCCGGCTCCTCCGTCGCGGAGGGTGAGAGAGCCGTGACAACTGGAGCTGATTCTTCCAGCGCAAGTCATGCTCACTATAGGAGAATTGAGGGTCCTTTTGGGAAGTGATGGTGTCGTTCTCTGTTCGTTCTGTGTTGCGTATGTGGCTGTGCGGGCGGTGTTGTCCGAAGAGTGCAGGTTCCCGCCCGGCATGCTGGTGCCATGGCCGACACGCACGCCCTCAGCGACGCCCTGGCCCGGGACCTCCGCTCCGAGGTCCGGGGGGAGACCTCCTTCGACGCGACCTCCCGGGCACTCACCACGATGGACGCCTCCAACTACCGGCGCGTCCCCCTCGGGGTCGTCGCCCCGCGCGACGCCGACGACGTCGCCACCGCCCTCGCCGTCTGCCGCGCCCACGGGGTACCCGTCGTACCGCGCGGCGGCGGCACCTCCATCGCGGGCCAGGCCACCGGCACCGGCATCGTCCTGGACCTCACCCGGCACCTGGACGCCGTCGTGGAGCTCGACCCCGCGTCCCGTACGGCCGTCGTCCAGCCCGGCGTCGTCCTCGACGACCTGCGGGCCGCCGCCGCCCCGCACGGACTGACCTTCGGCCCCGACCCCTCCACCCACAGCCGCTGCACCCTCGGCGGCATGATCGGCAACAACTCCTGCGGCGCCCACTCCGTCGCCTGGGGCACCACCGCCGACAACGTCCACGCCCTCACCGTCGCCCGCTACGGCGGAGACGTCCTGCGCCTCGGCCGGGGCTGGGGGACGGAGAGCGCCGACCCCGGCCCGGGCCGGCCGGCGGACGGCGCCCCCGCCGGGCTGCGGGAGTTCGTCGGCCGCCACCTCGCCCCGCTCCGCACGGGCTTCCCCGACCTCCCGCGCCGCATCTCCGGCTACGCCCTCGACGCCCTGCTCCCCGAACACCCCGGCGGACCCGACCTCGCCCGCGCCTTCTGCGGCAGCGAGGGCACCCTCGCCGTCGTCACCGAGGCCACCGTCCGGCTGGTCGAGTCCCCGCCCGCCCGCGCCCTCGCCGTCCTCGGCTATCCGGACGAAGCGGCCGCCGCCGAGGCCGCCGCCGGACTCCTCGCCCACGGCCCGCTCACCGTCGAGGGCATGGCCGCCGACCTGGTGCGGGAAACGGTCGGGCTGCCCCGGGGCGGCGCCTGGCTCTTCGTGGAGACCGGGGGCGCCACCCCCGCAGAAGCCCGCGACCGGGCCACCCGCATCCCGCGCGCCGCCGACGCCCTCGACGCCGCCGTCGTCACCGACCCCGCCGGACAACGCGCCCTGTGGCGCATCCGCGAGGACGCCGCCGGAACCGCCACCCGGATGCCCGACGGCACCGAAGCCTGGCCCGGCTGGGAGGACTGCGCGGTGCCGCCCGCCCGACTCGGCCCGTATCTGCGCGAGTTCCGCGCCCTGCTCACCGAACACGGGCTGCGCGGGACCCCGTACGGCCACTTCGGCGACGGCTGCATCCACGTCCGCATCGACTTCGACCTCCTCACCCCCGACGGCACCGCCCGCTTCCGCCGCTTCTCCGAGGACCAGGCCCGGCTCGTCGCCGCCCACGGCGGCTCGCTCAGCGGCGAACACGGCGACGGACAGGCCCGCGCCGAACTCCTCCCCCTGATGTACGGCACCGAACTCGTCGGCCTATTCGGCGAGTTCAAAGACCTGTGGGACCCGTACGGCGGGATGAACCCCGGGATGCTGGTCCGCCCGGACCCGCTCGACACCAACCTCCGCTTCGACGTCCTGCCCCGCCGCCCGGTCGACGTCGCCTTCGGATACCCGCAGGACGGCGGCGACTTCACCGCTGCCGTGCGCCGGTGCGTGGGCGTCGCCAAGTGCCGTACGACGACGGCGCCGGGCGCGGGCGTCATGTGCCCCTCCTTCCGCGCCACCGGCGAGGAGCAGCACTCGACGCGCGGCCGGGCCCGGCTGCTCCACGAGATGCTGGCGGGCGAGATCGTCACCGACGGATGGCGCTCGACGGAGGTGCGCGACGCGCTCGACCTCTGCCTCTCCTGCAAGGGCTGCCGCAGCGACTGCCCGGTGGGCGTCGACATGGCCACGTACAAAGCGGAGTTCCTCCACCACCACTACCGGGGCCGACTCCGCCCCGCCGCCCACTACGCCCTGGGCTCGCTGCCCCGCTGGCTCCGCCTCGCCGC
This sequence comes from Streptomyces sp. NPDC001770, assembly GCF_053596135.1. NCBI lineage: Bacteria > Bacillati > Actinomycetota > Actinomycetes > Kitasatosporales > Streptomycetaceae > Streptomyces > Streptomyces sp. NPDC001770. Next base: position 254,506 of record NZ_JBSFFN010000001.1, read on the forward strand.
CCCCGCCGCCCCGCTGCTGAACGCCCTCGCCCGGGTACGCCCGCTCGCCGCACTCGCCAAGCGCCTGGCGGGCATCGCGCCCGAGCGTCCGATCCCGGCGCTGGCGCGGGAGCCGTTCACAGGGCGGGCGGGGTCCTCTGCGGAGGGGGCCGGACCGGGCGGGGCCGTTGCGGACCGGGGTGAGGAGGCCGGTGCGGACCGGGGTGAGGAGGCCGGTGCGGATTCCGGCCGGGAGGTCCTGCTGTGGCCGGACACCTTCACCACGTACCTCTCCCCGCAGGTCGGGCACGCCGCCGTCCGCGTCCTGGAATCCGCCGGCCGGACCGTGCGCCACCCGGGCCCGGGGCTCTGCTGCGGGCTGACCTACGTCTCCACCGGGCGCCTGGACCGCGCCCGTACCGTCATGCGGCGCACCCTGGACCGGCTCGGCGCCTCCCTCGGCCGGCCCCTCGTCGTCCTCGAACCGAGCTGCGCCGCCGCCCTCCGCACCGACCTCCCCGAACTCCTCCCCGGTGACCCGCGCGCCGCCGAACTCGCCGCCTCCGTCAAGACCTTGGCCGAGTACCTGGAGGAGTACGCCCCTGACTGGGACCCGCCCCGGCTGGACCGCGCGGTGACCGGCCAGACCCACTGCCACCAGCACGCCGTCCTCGGCGAGGCCGCCGACCGGCGCCTGCGCCAACGGGCCGGACTCGACGGAGAGCTGTCCGGCGGCTGCTGCGGCCTGGCGGGCAACTTCGGCTTCGAGAAGGGCCACTGGGACGTCTCGGTGGCCTGTGCGGAGGAGCAGCTGCTGCCCGCCGTACGGTCGGCGGCCCCGGGTACGGAGATCCTGGCCGACGGCTACTCCTGCCGAACCCAGCTGGAGCAGCTGGCGGGGGTGCGGGCCAAACACCTCGCGGAGCTGCTCGCGGAGGGGCTCTGAAGTTGTGCTGGGAGGCGGGCCCTCAGCAGTCGGATTCCTCGTGACCGGCTGCGGCCCCCTTGCCCGCGATGATCTCCCGCGCCAGCGCCACGAGCCGGGGGAGCGCCGGGTGCCCCGGACCGTCGCGGCGGGCGAGCAGTACGGGCAGCGGCGGGGCGTCGGTCAGCGGGACGAAGACGACTCCCGAGTGCGGGTGTATGCCGGCCGTGGACGCGGCCGAGACGCCCGAACCGCGCCCGGCGGCGATGGCGGTGAGCCAGTCGTCGGTATTGGCGACGGTCAGGGTGGCGGCGGGGCGCGCGTCCGCGGGCCAGAGGCCGAGCGTGGTGCTGCCGGACACCGGATTCAGGACCACCGGCCCCGCCGCCAGGTCGGCGAGGGAGAGTGCGCCGCGACCGGCGTGCGGGCCGTCCGCCGTGACCGCCGCGACCCGGCCCTCGGTGAACAGCGTCTCGGTGACCAGCCCCGGCACCTCCACCGGCCCGCGCAGCACCGCCGCGTCCACCTCGCCCCGGGCGAGCCCGGCCGTGCGGTCGTCGATGCGCAGCAGCTCCAGCGGGGTCTGCGGGTACCGCGCCTGCCAGGTCCGCAGCAGCGGTGTGGTGTACGGGCCGAACGCCGACCAGGCGTGCCCGAGCCGCAGCGGCCGACGCTGCGGGCGCCCGGTGCCCGCAGCGTCGTCGAAGGCGCTGACCGCGAGGGCCGCCTTGTCCCGGAAGGCGACGCCCTCCGGGGTGAGGTCCAGGTGGTGGGTGGACCGGTCGACGAGCCGGGTGCCGAGGTAGGCCTCCAGTGAGGCGAGGGTCCGGGAGACCGCGGGCTGGGTGAGGCCCAGGCGCTCGGCCGCCCGGGTGACGTTGCGCTCGTCGGCGACGGCCAGGAAGGCCCGCAGATGGCGCAGCTCGATGGGGCGGCGCCCGGTGCCGGTGCGGCCGTCGCCGCCCCGGTGCTCCGTACGGTCGTCGCCCCGTTCGTCGTCCCGGGCGCCGTCCCGCTGTTCCCTGCTCATGCGTGCGGAGCATAACCGGAGCGCAGAAGGCATTTCACGCGCGGCGCGCGGCTGCCTACGGTGGAGGGGTGGGCTGCACGCACATAGTTCAGTGCTATGCACTTCAGGGTGCATTACATTGTACTGATGGGGTGTGTTCCGCCGCCCCGCCCGCCCCATCCGGAAGGCCACCCAGTGAACGACCCGCGCAGCGCCGTAGAGCCGGCCGCAGCCGTCACCGTCCCCGAGGCGGTGACCGTCCTGGACGGAGCCCCCGACGCTCCCTCCGGCGGTCCGCACGGCTCCGGGCAGCCGGCGGGGCGCGGCGGCACGCTCGTATCGGTCGCCCTCGTCGTCGGCGGTGTGGTCTCGGTCCAGTTCGGCGCGGCGGTCGCCGCCCTGCTGATGCCCCGGGCCGGCGCGTTCGGTGTGGTCACGCTCCGCCTGCTGGTCGCCGCCGTGGTGCTGCTGGTCGTCTGCCGCCCCAAGCTGCGCGGCCACTCCCGCGCCGACTGGGGGACGGTCGTGGCCTTCGGCGTCACGATGGGGGCGATGAACAACCTCTTCTACCAGGCACTCGACCGCATCCCCCTCGGCATCGCGGTCACCCTGGAGGTGCTCGGCCCGCTCGCCCTCTCCGTCATCGCCTCCCGCCGCCTGATCAACCTCCTCTGGGCGGGGCTCGCGCTCGTCGGAGTGGGTCTGCTCGGCGGCGCCGGCGGCTTCGGCCGACTGGATCTGCTCGGCGCCGGACTGGCGGTCGCGGCCGGTGCGATGTGGGCCCTGTACATCGTCTTCAGCGCCCGCACCGGCCGCCGTTTCCCGAAGGCGGACGGCCTGGCCCTCGCCATGGCCGTCGCCGCCCTCCTCTCGCTGCCCCTCGGCATCGCGGAGTCCGGTACGAAGCTCACCGTCCCGACCACCGTCCTGCTCGGCGCCGCGGTGGCCCTGCTCAGCTCCGTACTCCCGTACACCCTGGAACTGATCGCGCTCCGCCGCCTGCCCGCCTCCACCTTCGCCGTGATGATGAGTCTCGAACCGGCCATCGCCGCGCTCGCCGGGTTCCTCATCCTGGACCAGGCACTCTCCACCACGGACGCCCTCGCCATCGCCCTCGTCATCGGCGCGAGCGTGGGGGCGGTACGGGGACAGGTCGGCGGGGCGCGGAAGAGGGGGCGGCGGCAGAAGGCGTAGGCCGCCCACGGGGGATGTAGTTCTCTCGCGGTGGTTGCGCGGTGCCGCCGCTGACCGCTCCCTCGCGCGGATCCCCGCGCCGGCAGGTCGGCGTGGGGCCGGCGACGTCATCCGGCCAGCCGCAGTACCAGCTCGTCGATCTCCTCTCCCCGCGCGTTCGCGAAGCCCCGTTCCCCGCGGATGACCTCGAAGCCGCACTTCTCCAGGACCCGCACCGATCCGGTGTTGTCCGCCGCGGCCCTGGCGAACAGCGGGCGCTCGGCGACCTCTTCGAGCAGGATCCGCAACGCGGCGGTCGCGATGCCCCGTCCCCAGTAGAAGCGATCGATGACGTAGGTGACCTCACGCCCGTCCGGCGCGCCGTACACGGCGACGTGCCCGACCACGTCGCCGTCCGCGAGCACGGTGCGGGCGACGACGTCGGGGGCGGCGGAGACGCGCTTCCAGTGGGCGTCGAAGTGAACCCGGTCCGTCGGGTCCTCGGCGGTGAAGGCGGCCATCCGATTTGATTCGGGGTCGCTCATGTGCCGGAAGAACACAGGCAGATCACTGGGGTGCACGGGCCGCAGGGAGACATCCATGGAGGTCATGGGCTCGACCCTAACCACCCTGCGGAAGGAGCCGGAGCGGGCGGATCAGAAAATCATGCAAGCATGCTTGCTTGTTTCCGCGGGCGCTGGAATGCTCCGGGGCACCACGCCATGCCCCGAGGGGAGCGCACGTGTCCGATGCCATCGCCGTGATCGACGACCTGCGGGACGAGAGCGAAGAACTCGACTCGCTCGTAGCCGGGTTGAGTGACGAGGAGTGGGCGACGGCGACCCCCGCGCCCGGCTGGACGATCGCCCACCAGATCGCGCACCTGACCTGGACCGACCGGGTCGCGGTGACCGCCGCGACGGATCCCGGGGCGTTCAAGGCGGAGGTGGAGGCCGCGCTCACCGCGCCGGAGACCTTCGTGGACGAGGCCGCCGGGGCGGCCGTCGCCGCCGCCCCGCCGCCGGAGTTGCTGCGGCGGTGGCGGGCCGGGCGGGAGCGGCTCCAGGAGGTGTTGCGGGAGGCCGTACCCGGCACCCGCGTCCCCTGGTACGGGCCGCCGATGAGCCTCGCCTCGATGGCGACCGCCCGGCTCATGGAGACCTGGGCGCACGGGCAGGACGTGGCCGACGCGCTCGGGGTCGTACGGGCGCCGACCGGGCGGCTGCGGCATGTCGCCCGGATCGGCGTACGGGCCCGGGACTACGCCTGGTTCGTCCGGGGCGTCACACCGCCGGCTGAGGAGTTCCGGGTCGAACTCGAATCGCCGGAAGGCGGGTTGATCGCGTTCGGGCCGGAGGGAGCGGCGCAGCGGGTGACCGGGCCGCTGCTCGACTTCTGCCTGCTGGTCACCCAGCGCGCCCACCGGGACGACCTCGCGCTGCGGGCGGTCGGCGCAGAGGCCGATGCCTGGCTGGACATCGCGCAGGCGTTCGCCGGGCTGCCGGGTGCGGGGCGCACGCCGCGCGGGGGCAGGAGAGAGGGCGAGACCGGAGAAGCCGCCAACGCCCCGCGAAGTGAGGGAACATGACCATCATCCCGCCCACGGAGAACCCCACCGCGTCACCCGGCCCTCTCGGGCTGGGGACGCGACTCCCCGCCCCCGTCCCGATTCCCTTCTCCGTCGCCGAGCCGACCGAGCCCGCCGTGGACCCCGCCCCCACGCACCCGCTCGACCCGCCCGCACCCACCCCCCTGCGCATCGGCAACGCCTCCGGGTTCTACGGCGACCGGTTCGACGCGATGCGCGAGATGCTGACCGGCGGCCCGCTCGACGTCCTCACCGGCGACTACCTCGCCGAGCTCACCATGCTCATCCTCGGCCGCAGCCGCCTGAAGGACCCCTCGCGCGGGTACGCGACCACCTTCCTGCGGCAGCTCGAAGAGGGACTCGGGCTGGCCGCCGAGCGCGGGGTGAAGATCGTCGCCAACGCGGGCGGCCTCAACCCGGCCGGACTGGCCGGCGCGGTACGGGAGTTGGCCGACAAGCTCGGTATCCCGGTGCGGGTCGCCCATGTGGAGGGCGACAGCCGGCCGGTGCCCGAGGGATTCCTCACCGCCAACGCGTACCTCGGCGGCGCCGGGATCGCCGCCTGCCTGCGGGCGGGCGCGGACATCGTCGTCACCGGCCGGGTCACCGACGCCGCTCTGGTCACCGGGCCCGCCGCCGCCCACTTCGGCTGGGGCCCCGACGACCTGGACGCCCTCGCCGGGGCCGTGGTCGCCGGGCACGTCCTGGAGTGCGGTACGCAGGCCACCGGCGGGAACTACGCCTTCTTCGGCGACCACGACGTGCGCCGCCCCGGCTTCCCGCTCGCCGAGATCCACGCGGACGGCTCCTCCGTCGTCACCAAGCACCCGGGCACCGGCGGGGTCGTCGATCTCTCCACCGTCACCGCCCAGTTGCTGTACGAGACCGGCGGCGCCCGGTACGCGGGACCCGACGTCACCGCCCGTCTCGACACCGTCCGGCTCGTGCAGGAGGGGCAGGACCGGGTCGGGATCAGCGGGGTACGGGGCGAGGCGCCGCCGCCCACGCTGAAGGTCGGGCTCAACCGGCTCGGCGGCTGGCGCAACGAGGTCGTCTTCGTCCTCACCGGACTCGACATCGAGGCCAAGTCCCTCTTGGTGCAGGAGCAGTTCGCCGACGCACTCGACCGGTCCGGGAAGGCGCCCGCCGAGGTCCGCTGGGAGCTGGCCCGCACCGATCACCCCGACGCGCCCACCGAGGAGACCGCGAGCGCGCTGCTCCGGCTCGTCGTGCGCGACCAGGACGCGGAGGCGGTGGGCAGGGCGGTCTCCGGGGCCGCGGTGGAACTGGCCCTCGGCAGCTACCCGGGGTTCCACGTCACCGCCCCGCCCGGGAAGGGCGCCCCGTACGGGGTTTTCGAGGCGGCCTACGTACCGGCCTCCGAGGTCGCGCACACCGCCGTGCTGCCGGACGGAACGCGGCAGGACGTGCCCGCGCCGGCGGTGACCCGGGTGCTCGACCTCGCGGAGCCCGAGGCCCCGCTGCCGCCCGCGCCGGCGCCGGAGGTGACCCGGAGCGTGCCGCTCGGGCTGCTCGCCGGGGCGCGCAGCGGCGACAAGGGCGGCGACGCGAACGTCGGGGTGTGGGTGCGCGACGACCGCGCCTGGCAGTGGCTCGCGCACGAGCTGACCGTCGAGCGGTTCCGTGAACTCCTGCCGGAGACAGGCGGGTTGGAGGTGGAGCGACATGTGCTCCCGCAGCTGCGGGCGGTGAACTTCGTCGTCCGAGGACTGCTGGGCGAGGGGGTCGCCGCGCAGGCACGGTTCGACCCGCAGGCCAAGGCACTGGGGGAGTGGCTCCGCTCGCGCCACGTCGCCGTACCCGTCTCCCTGCTCGACCCGGCGACCTGAGCCGCAGGCCCGGGGCGCCGCGCCCGTAACCCCGTACCGATCCATCGCACCGGAGGTCACCGCATGACCGTCCTGCCCACCGGGCTCGACACCGCCGGACCCGAGTACGCCGCCAACCGGGCCGCCCTGCTCGCCAAGCTCGACGACCTCGCGGCCGAACACGCGAAGGCGCTGGCCGGGGGCGGTGAGAAGTACGTGGCCCGGCACCGTTCGCGCGGGAAACTGCCCGCCCGCGAGCGGATCGAGCTCCTGATCGACCCCGACACCCCGTTCCTGGAGCTGTCGCCGCTGGCCGGCTGGGGCAGCGACTACACGGTGGGCGCCTCGCTCGTCACCGGGATCGGGGTGGTGGAGGGCGTCGAGTGCCTGATCACCGCCAACGACCCGACCGTACGCGGCGGCGCCTCCAACCCGTGGACGCTGAGGAAGGCGCTGCGGGCCAACGAGATCGCCTTCGCCAACCGGCTGCCCTGCATCAGCCTGGTGGAGTCCGGAGGGGCCGACCTGCCCTCGCAGAAGGAGATCTTCATCCCCGGCGGGGCGCTCTTCCGCGACCTCACCCGGCTCTCCGCCGCCGGTATCCCCACCGTGGCCGTGGTGTTCGGCAACTCCACCGCCGGAGGCGCGTACGTCCCCGGCATGTCCGACCACACCGTCATGATCAAGGACCGGTCCAAGGTCTTCCTCGGCGGTCCGCCGCTGGTGAAGATGGCGACCGGCGAGGAGAGCGACGACGAGTCGCTCGGCGGCGCCGGGATGCACGCCCGCACCTCCGGGCTGGCCGACCACTTCGCGGTGGACGAGCACGACGCGCTGCGACAGGCCCGCAGGATCGTCGCCCGCCTCAACTGGCGGAAGGCGCACGCCGATCCGGGCCCCGCCGAACCGCCGAAGTACGACGAGGAGGAGCTGCTCGGCATCGTGCCGGGCGACCTCAAGGTGCCGTTCGACCCGCGCGAGGTCATCGCCCGGCTCGTCGACGGCTCCGACTTCGACGCCTTCAAGCCGCTCTACGGCACCAGCCTGGTCACCGGCTGGGCGCGGCTGCACGGCTACCCGGTCGGCATCCTCGCCAACGCGCAGGGGGTGCTGTTCAGCGAGGAGTCGCAGAAGGCCGCCCAGTTCATCCAGCTCGCCAACCAGCGCGACATCCCGCTGGTCTTCCTGCACAACACCACCGGCTACATGGTCGGCAAGGAGTACGAGCAGGGCGGCATCATCAAACACGGCGCGATGATGATCAACGCGGTCTCCAACTCCAAGGTCCCGCACCTCTCCGTGCTGATGGGCGCCTCCTACGGGGCCGGTCACTACGGCATGTGCGGGCGCGCCTACGACCCGCGCTTCCTCTTCGCCTGGCCCAGCAGCAAGTCCGCCGTGATGGGCCCGCAGCAGCTCGCCGGGGTGCTCTCCATCGTGGCCCGCGCCTCCGCCGCCGCCAAGGGCCGCCCGTACGACGACGAGGCCGACGCCGGACTGCGCGCCCTGGTGGAACAGCAGATCGAGGCCGAGTCGCTGCCCGCCTTCCTCTCAGGGCGGCTCTACGACGACGGGGTCATCGACCCCCGCGACACCAGGACCGTCCTCGGCATGTGCCTGTCCGCGATCCACACGGCCCCCGTCGAAGGCGCCCGCGGCGGCTTCGGCGTCTTCCGGATGTGAGGCCCGTGACGACCGTGAGGCTCGTGAGGCCCATCAGGCCTGTGACGCCCGTGAGGCCCATGAGCCCCGTGAGCCCTGTGACACCCGTGAGGCCCGTGACGCCCGTGAGGCCCGTGACGACCGTGAAACACCGTGAGGACTGACGTGATCACTTCCCTGCTCGTCGCCAACCGCGGCGAGATCGCCTGCCGGATCTTCCGCACCTGCCGGGCGCTCGGCATCACCACCGTCGCCGTGTACTCCGACGCGGACGCCGGCGCCCTGCACGTCCGCGAGGCCGACCTCGCCGTACGGCTGCCGGGCGCGGCGCCCGCCGACACCTACCTCCGCGGTGACCTGATCGTCGCCGCCGCACTCGCGGCGGGTGCCGACGCGGTGCACCCCGGGTACGGCTTCCTCTCCGAGAACGCCCCCTTCGCCGCCGCCGTGCAGGACGCCGGGCTCCTCTGGGTCGGCCCACCGGTCAAGGCGATCGAGCAGATGGCGTCGAAGACCCGCGCCAAGGAGCTGATGGCCGCCGCCGAGGTCCCGCTGCTCGCGCCCGTCGACCCCGCCACCGCGACCGGGGCCGACCTGCCGCTGCTGCTCAAGGCGGCGGCGGGCGGCGGCGGGCGCGGGATGCGGATCGTGAGGGAACTCAAAGCGCTGCCTGCCGAGTTGACGGCCGCCAAGGCGGAGGCCGAGTCCGCGTTCGGGGACGGCGAGGTGTTCGCCGAGCCGTACGTGGAGCGCGGCCGGCACGTCGAGGTGCAGGTGATGGCCGACGGCCACGGCACCGTCTGGGCGCTCGGCACCCGCGACTGCTCCCTCCAGCGCCGCCACCAGAAGGTCGTCGAGGAGGCCCCCGCACCCGGTCTCGGCGAGGAACTGCGGACCCGGCTGCACGATGCGGCGGTGGCCGCCGCCCGGGCCGTCGGCTACCGGGGCGCGGGGACCGTGGAGTTCCTGGTCTCCGCCGAGGGGCAGCCGTACTTCCTGGAGATGAACACCCGCCTCCAGGTCGAACACCCCGTCACCGAGGCCGTGTTCGGGCTCGACCTGGTCGCCCTCCAGCTGCGGACCGCCGAGGGTGAGCCGCTGCCCGCCGCCGGACCGCCCGCCCCCGGGGGGCACGCCGTGGAAGCCCGGCTCTACGCCGAGGACCCCGCCCGCGACTGGCGCCCGCAGACCGGACTCCTGCACGCGTTCGAGCTGCCCGAGGAGCCGGGGGTCCGCCTGGACACCGGCTACACCGGCGGCGACACCATCGGGGTGCACTACGACCCGATGCTCGCCAAGGTCGTCGCCCACGCCGCCACCCGCACCGAGGCCGTACGGCTCCTCGCCCGCACCCTGGAACGCGCCCGGATCCACGGCCCGGTCACCAACCGCGATCTGCTCATCCGCTCCCTGCGCCACCCCGACTTCCTCGCCGCCCGCCTCGACACAGGGTTCTACGACCGCCACCTCGCCGCCCTCACCCCCGCCCCCGACGAGCCGGCCGTCCGCCACGCCGCCTTGGCCGCCGCCCTCGCCGACGCGGCGGCCCGTACGAGCGGGGGAGCGGCCGGTGCGGCAGGGGGAGCGGCCCGTACGAGCGGGGGAGCGGCCGGTGCGGCAGGGGAAGCGGCCCGGGCCCCGGGGCGCGCCGCCGTACCCGCCCGCTTCGGGGCCTGGCGCAACCTCCCCTCCCAGCCGCAGACCAAGCGCTACCGCGCCGAGCCCGACGCCGGAGAGTACGAGATCGCCTACCGGGCCACCCGCACCGGCCCCGTCCCGCACGAGGCGGAGGGAATCCGCGTGACGGAGGTCCGACCCGACCGGGTCACTCTCGAACTCGACGGCGTCACCCGCCGGTTCACCGTCACCGTGCACGGCGACCAGGTGTACGTGGACACGGCGGACGGCTCCCACGCCTTCACCGCCCTGCCCCGCTTCACCGACCCCGCCACCCGCAGCGAACCCGGCTCCCTGCTCGCCCCCATGCCCGGCACCGTCGTCCGCCTCGCGGAGGGGCTGGCGCCCGGGGCCGCCGTCGAGGGCGGGCAGCCGCTGATCTGGCTGGAGGCGATGAAGATGGAGCACCGCATCCTCGCCCCCGCCACCGGCACCCTCACCGCACTCCACGCCGGGCCGGGCCTCCAGGTGGAGGTCGGCGCGCTGCTCGCCGTCGTACAGGAGACACCGCAGGAGACGGCGCAGGAGACACCGCAGGAACCGTCCCTCGCGGGGGAAGCACCTCATGCCCAGGACACGCCACAGGAGGAGCCACAGCCATGAGCACCGTCCTCGAATCCGCCGAACACCAGGCGCTCCGCGCCGCCGTCGCCGCCCTCGGCAAGCGCTACGGGCGCGCCTACATGGCCTCCGTCATCGCGGAGGGCCGGCACACCGACGAACTCTGGTCCGAGGCGGCCAAGTTCGGCTATCTGGGCGTGAACCTCCCCGAGGAGTACGGCGGGGGTGGCGCCGGCATGGCGGAACTCTCGATCGTGCTGGAGGAGTTGGGGGCCGCCGGCGCCCCGCTGCTGATGATGGTGGTCTCCCCCGCGATCTGCGGAACGGTGATATCCCGCTTCGGCACCGAGGCGCAGAAGCGTCAGTGGCTCCCCGGGCTCGCCGACGGCAGCCTGACCATGGCCTTCGGGATCACCGAGCCGGACGCAGGGTCCAACTCGCACCGGATCACCACCACCGCCCGCCGCGACGGCGACGACTGGCTGCTCACCGGCCGCAAGGTCTTCGTCTCGGGCGTCGACATCGCGGATGCCACGCTCATCGTGGGACGCACCGAGGACGCCCGCACCGGCAAGCTCAAGCCCTGCCTCTTCATCGTCCCGCGCGACGCCCCCGGCTTCGGGCGCTCGCAGATCGACATGGAACTCCACGCCCCGGAGAAGCAGTTCGAGCTTGTCCTCGACGACGTACGGCTGCCCGCCGAGGCGCTCGTCGGCGACGAGGACGCCGGGCTGCTCCAGCTCTTCGCCGGGCTCAACCCCGAACGCATCATGACCGCCGCCTTCGGTATCGGCATGGGCCGGTACGCGCTCGCCCAGGCCGTCGAGTACGCCCGGACCCGCCAGGTGTGGAAGACCCCGATCGGCGCACACCAGGCCATCGCCCACCCGCTCGCCGTCGCCCACGTCGAACTCGAACTGGCCCGGCTGATGATGCAGAAGGCCGCCGCCCTCTACGACGCGGGCGACGACATCGGCGCGGGCGAGGCCGCCAACATGGCCAAGTACGCGGCCGGGGAAGCCTGCGTGAAGGCCGTCGACCAGGCGGTGCACACCCTCGGCGGCAACGGCCTCACCCGCGAGTACGGACTCGCCTCCCTCATCACCGCCGCCCGCGTCGCCCGGATCGCCCCGGTCAGCCGCGAGATGATCCTCAACTACGTCTCCCACCAGTCGCTGGGCCTGCCGAAGTCGTACTGACCCCGTCCGGGCACCCCCTCCAGGGCGCCCGCGCCCAGAAGTACCGCTTCCAGCCGCCCACCGCGCCGACAGGGGACCGCCATGGTGTTCCGCAGCGAGTACGCAGACGTCGCCATCCTCAGCACACCCATCCACGACGCCGTCCTCGGCCGGGCCGCCGAGTTCGGGGAGACCGTCGCCCTGGTCGACGGGACCAACGGGATGTCCCTCACCTACGCCCAACTCGACCACTTCCACCGGCGGATCGCCGCAGCGCTCGCCGAGGCCGGGCTCCGCAAGGGCGACGTCCTCGCCCTGCACAGCCCCAACACCATTGCCTACCCGCCCGTGTTCTACGGCGCGACGCGCGCGGGCGCCTCCGTCACCACGGTCCACCCGCTGGCCACCGCCGAGGAGTTCGCCAAACAGCTCACCGACGCCTCCGCGCGCTGGATCGTCACGGTCTCCCCGCTCCTGGACACCGCCCGCCGGGCGGCCGGACTCGCGGGCGGGATACGGCAGATCTTCGTCTGCGACGCCGCCGAGGGGTACACCTCGGTGCTCGACATGCTCGGCTCCACCGCCCCCGAACCGCAGGTGGAGACCGACCCGGACGAGGACGTCGCCGTGCTGCCCTACTCCTCCGGCACCACCGGCGCACCCAAGGGGGTGATGCTCACCCACACCTCCATCGCCACCAACCTGGAGCAGCTCCAGCCGTTCGTCCCCCTGGTCCAGGACGAGCCCATCCTGGCCGTCCTTCCCTTCTTCCACATCTACGGGCTCACCGCGCTGATGAACGGCCCGCTCCGGCACGGGGCCACCGTGGTGGTGCTGCCCCGCTTCGACCTGGACCAGTTCCTGGCCGCCATCGAGAAGCACCGGATCGCCGGGCTGTACGTGGCCCCGCCCATCGTGCTGGCCCTCGCCAAGCACCCGGCCGTCGCCCGCTACGACCTCTCCTCGCTCCGCTACATCGTCTCCGCCGCCGCCCCGCTCGACGCCGAGCTGGCCCGCGCCTGCTCGGAGCGGCTGGGGCTGCCTCCCGTACGGCAGGCGTACGGCATGACCGAGCTCTCCCCGGGCACCCACGTCGTGCCGCTCTCCGAGGAGAACCCGCCGGACGGCACGGTCGGCAAGCTGATCCCCGGCACCGAGATGCGGATCGTCCGGCTCACCGACCCCGGGCAGGACGCGGAGCCCGGCGCCGAGGGCGAGATCCTCATCCGGGGACCCCAGGTGATGAAGGGCTATCTCGGCCGGCCCGACGCCACCGCCGCCATGATCGACGAGGACGGCTGGGTGCACACCGGCGACGTCGGCCGGGTCGACGCGGACGGCTGGCTGTACGTCGTCGACCGGGTCAAGGAGCTGATCAAGTACAAGGGCTACCAGGTCGCCCCCGCCGAACTGGAGGCCCTGCTGCTCGGCCACGAGCACCTCGCCGACGCCGCCGTCATCGGCGTCTACGACGACGCGGGCAACGAGGTCCCCAAGGCGTTCCTGGTCCGCTCACCGGCCCCGGAAGCGCGGAAACTCACCCCTGAGGACGTGCTCGCCTACGTCGCCGAGCGCGTCGCCCCGTACAAGAAGGTCCGGCGGGCCGAGTTCATCGACGCGGTGCCCCGGGCCACCTCGGGCAAGATCCTCCGCCGCGAACTCCGCGACCGCGAACTCCGCGACCGCGAACTCCGCGACCGCGAACTCCGCGACCGCGAACTCCGCGACACGAAAGCCGAGCCGGGGCAGCAGGCCGCCGGCACCGAAGGGAGCCCCGCATGAGCAGCCTCGCCGCACCCGTCCACGACCGGGGCGTCACCACCCTCACCCTGGACGCCCCCGCCCGCCGCAACGCCCTCTCCGCCGAGCTGGTCGGCGAGCTGGCCCAGGCGCTCGACGCCTGCGCGGCTGACGCCGCCGTACGCGCCGTCGTACTGACCCACACCGGCACCACCTTCTGCGCCGGAGCCGACCTGAAGTCGCCTGCCGATCCGCGGGAGTTCGTGGCCCTGCTGCGGAAGATCGTCGCCCTGCCCAAGCCGGTGGTGGGCCGGATCACCGGCCATGTCCGGGCCGGCGGACTCGGGTTGCTCGGAGCGTGCGACATCGCGGTGGCCGGACCCGGGGCGAGCTTCGCGCTCACCGAATCGCGGCTCGGGCTCGCCCCCGCGGTGATCTCGCTGACCCTGCTGCCCCGCCTCGAACGCTCCGCCGCCGCCCGCTACTTCCTCACCGGGGAGCGGTTCGACGCGGTCGAGGCCGCCCGCATCTCGCTGGTCACCCTCGCGGCGGGCGATCCGGCGGGGGCCGTTGCCCCGGGCGAGGGCGCGGACGAGGTCGACAAGGCGCTCGAACCCGTACTGGACGGACTGCGCAAGGCGTCCCCGCAGGGGCTGATGGCGTCGAAGCAGCTGGTCACGGCTACCGTGCTGGAAAGCTTCGACCAACACGCCGAAGACCTCATCGCCCTCTCCACCGCGCTCTTCGCCTCCGACGACGCACGGGAGGGGATGACGGCCTTCCTCGAACGACGGGACCCCGCATGGGTGTGGTGACGCCCCCGAACGACCCGCCCCACGCCAGGACGGCCATGGGCAACGCCAAGTCGCCCAAGCAGGACCGCAGTCGGGCGACCCGGCAGCGGCTCCTGGAGGCCGCCGTGGCCTGCCTCGCCGCCCACGGCTGGGCGGGCTCCACGGTCTCCGTCGTCGCCGAACGGGCCGGGGTCTCCCGGGGCGCGGCCCAGCACCACTTCCCCACCCGCGAGGACCTGTTCACCGGCGCCGTCGAATACGTGGCGGAGGAGCGCTCCGCCGCACTGCGGGCGCTCCCGGTCCAGGGCCGTGCCGAGGTCGTCGCCGCACTGGTGGACCTCTACACCGGACCCCTCTTCCGCGCCGCGCTCCAGCTCTGGGTGGCCGCCTCCAACGAACCCCAACTGCGCCCCCGGGTCACCGAACTCGAAGCCCGCGTCGGCCGGGAGACCCACCGCATCGCCGTCGCCCTGCTCAGGGCGGACGAGACCCGCCCAGGGGTACGCGAGACGGTCCAGGGCCTCCTGGACATGGCCCGGGGCCTCGGCCTCGCCAACCTCCTCACCGACGACACCGCCCGCCGCCGGAGGGTCGTGGCCCAGTGGGCGGCGCTGGTGGAGGGCGCGCTCGACTGACGGCGCACCCGCCCCACGACGCGGCCCCCGCACGGGAGCGGCGGTTTCCGGACGATCCGGGGGCACGGGCGCCCCCCGGTGCGCACGGTGTTCGCCGTGCGCACCCGGGTCCGCCGCCGTCAGCCCGTGATCGGCGTGATCGAGTCGTACCCGTCGATCTCGCGCGGGTCCCGCGCCGCCGGCCCCACGTACTCCGCCGAAGGCCGCACCAGCCGGCCCGTGCGCTTCTGCTCCAGGATGTGCGCCGACCAGCCGGCCGTGCGGGCGCAGGTGAACATCGAGGTGAACATGTGCGCCGGGACCTCCGCGAAGTCCAGCACGATCGCCGCCCAGAACTCCACGTTCGTCGCCAGCACCCGGTCCGGGCGCCGGGCGTGCAACTCCTCCAGCGCCGCCTTCTCCAGCGCCTCCGCCACCTCGAAGCGCGGCGCGGCCAGTTCGCGCGCGGTGCGCCGCAGCACCCGGGCGCGCGGGTCCTCGGCGCGGTAGACGCGGTGGCCGAAGCCCATCAGCCGCTCGCCCTTGTCCAGCGCCTGCTTCACGTACGCGGTGGCGTCCCCGGTCCGCTCGATCTCCTCGATCATGCCGAGGACCCGGGACGGCGCGCCGCCGTGCAGCGGTCCCGACATCGCGCCGACCGCGCCGGACAGCGCCGCCGCCACGTCCGCACCGGTCGAGGCGATGACCCGGGCGGTGAACGTGGAGGCGTTCATGCCGTGTTCGGCGGCCGACGTCCAGTACGCGTCGACGGCCTTCACGTGCTTGGGGTCCGGCTCGCCGCGCCAGCGGATCATGAACCGCTCCACGACGGACTCCGCCTTGTCGATCTCGCGCTGCGGCACCATCGCCAGCCCCTGCCCGCGCGCCGACTGCGCCACGTACGACAGGGCCATCACGGCCGCCCGTGCGAGGTTGTCCCGGGCCGTCGCCGCGTCGATGTCGAGCAGCGGCTTCAGTCCCCACACCGG
This sequence comes from Streptomyces sp. NPDC001770, assembly GCF_053596135.1. Lineage (NCBI taxonomy): Bacteria > Bacillati > Actinomycetota > Actinomycetes > Kitasatosporales > Streptomycetaceae > Streptomyces > Streptomyces sp. NPDC001770. The sequence goes on from NZ_JBSFFN010000001.1 coordinate 270,224, forward strand.
GGCGAGCATCGCCAGCGCCGACTGCACGTCGACCCGGATGTCACCGGAGTGGACCGGGATGGGGAACGGCTCGGCGGCCGGCAGACCGGGGTTGAACGCCCCGTCCACCAGCAGCCCCCAGACATTGCCGAAGGACACCTGGCCGACGAGGTTCTCGATGTCGATCCCGCGATAACGGAGCGCCCCGCCTTCCCGGTCCGGTTCGGCGATCTCCGTCTCGAACGCGACGACTCCCTCAAGTCCGGGTACGAATGCGGACATCAGGCGGCTCCCTCTGTGCGGCTGCGAGCTGTGGCGGTGAAGGCCCCGGGTGCGGAGGCATCCCACGGCCCCGATGGACCTGACCCCCGATAGTGGCGGCTCCCTCCTGGGCACGGAAGGGTGATGTCCCGCACAGCACCCCCGCGTGTCGCGAGGGACCGCTCCTTGGCACACGACCGTGTCGTCCCCGGCTCGTCCGGCCCCCGGCCCGCCTCGGCGGGCGGCCGACCCGCTGCGGCAGGATGGGCCCGTGCCCACAGCTGACCCGACACCTCCGTCCGCTTCCCGTCCGGCCGTGTCCCCGTCCTCCGATTGCACCATCGATCCGGCGGCGATGCGCGAGCAGTACCGTTCCGAGGCGTTCGACGAGCAGGATCTCGCCCCCGATCCCATGGACCAGTTCGCCCGCTGGTTCCGGCAGGTCGCCGCCGGAGGCATCCTGCACGAGCCGAACGCCATGGTGGTCTCCACCGCGTCACCGGACGGCCGCCCGTCCTCCCGCACGGTGCTGCTCAAGGGCTTCGACGCGAGCGGCTTCGTCTTCTACACCAACTACGAGTCCCGCAAGGGCCGGGAGCTGGCCGCGAACCGCCACGTCTCGTTGCTCTTCCCCTGGCACCCGCTCGCCCGCCAGGTCGTCGTCACCGGCGTCGCGGGGCGCGTGAGCCGGGAGGAGACCGTGGCGTACTTCCGTACCCGCCCGCACGGCTCCCAGCTCGGCGCCTGGGCGAGCGCCCAGTCCACGGTCATCGGCTCCCGCCGCGAGCTCACCGAGCGGTACGAGGAGTTGGCGGCCCGCTACCCGGAGGGCGAGAAGGTGCCCGTACCGCCGCACTGGGGCGGTTTCCGGGTCGTGCCGGAGACGGTGGAGTTCTGGCAGGGCCACGAGAACCGGCTGCACGACCGGCTGCGGTACGTACGCCCCCCGGCGCCCGGGACCACCGGCTGGCGCGTGGAGCGCCTCTGCCCCTGAAGTCCGTCCCGCTCGCTGTCCCGCACAGGGAGAAAAAGCAGAACCCGCAGGCTCGGGTCCCTCCGTGAGGAGGAGCCGGCCGGATCTACCGGCGAGCCTGCGGGTCGGTGACTGCTTGGGTTTCGGCAGACAGCCTGCCGGGGTGCACGATGTGCGACGACGGGCTGTCAGCCCGCAGCCACCTCACGAATCCGATAAGACTGCACTTTTCGGATCACCTCCTTTCAGCGTGTGCGGCAAGCCTAGAAACCTCGTCCGGGCCGCACAACCTATTTATCGGAAGCGGGTGTGCGCCGTGTCACGGTCGAGTTCAATGGGTATCTGACGTGCGGAAACGCGCGCCGGTACGCGTACTGCCGGAGCAGCGGTACGGACAGCGGGGACGGCACGTTCTGCGGGGGTACGGAATGAGTCCTTCCATGGGCAGCGGTACGGCCGGCCAGTCCGCGTCGGACGCCTCGGGCGCCGCGGAGACCACCGGCGCCCCGGAAACCACGGGTGCGGCCGGGCCCGTCCCCGGCGCCGAACTCCTCGCCGCGCTCCTCGACGGCATGGACACCGCGCTCTTCGCCCTCGACGCCACCGGCGCCGTCACCCACTGGAACCGCCAGGCCGAACGCGTCCTCGGCTGGTCCGCAGCCGAGGTGGTCGGCCGGGACGGCTTCGCGGGCTGGGCGGTGCGCGGGCCCGATGCCGACGAGGTGCGGCGGCGGCTGATGGCGATCCAGGACTCCGCGGGGCGCCAGGTCCACGAGTTCGCCCTGGTCCGCAAGGACGGCGGCCGGGTCCTCGTCCGGATGCAGGCCGCCGGGATGCGTGGCGAGGACGGCGGACCTGCCGGGGTCTACTGCGCGTTCAGCGAGGCGCACGCCCAGATCGACCTGGAACGCTCCATCGCGATGAGCGAGGCGCTGTTCCAGGACGGGCCCTGGGGCGTCGTCCTGGTCGACGCCGACCTGCGGCCCACCGTCGTCAACGCGCACGCGGCGCGGGCGCTCGGCGGCGGCCGGACCTCCCTGCTCGGCCGCCCCCTCGGGGAGGTCGTGCTGCAAGGGGTGGAGGACCTCGAAGGCGCCTTCCACCACGTGCTCGCCGCCGGGGCGCCGCCCGCCCCCGCCGAACTCTGGCTGACCCTGCGCGGGCGCGAGGGCGAGCGACGGCGCTGCTGGCGCAGCGGTTTCCTGCGGCTCTGCTCGCCCCTCACCGAGGAGGCGGTGCCACTGGGCGTCGCCTGGCTGTTCCAGGACGTGACCGAGGCGCGTACCGCCGAGCAGGCCTCGGCCCGGCTGCGGTTCCGCTCCGCCCAGCTGCACCGGGCGGCCAGGGCCGCCGCCGAGTGCGAGGACCCGTGGGAGGCGGCGACGACCACCCTCGACTTCTCGCTGGCGGGCTTCGCCGACCACGCGCTGCTCGACCTGGTGGCGGGGGAGCGCCTGGTCCGTACGGCGGCCACCCCCACCGACGCCCCGGGCCCCTGCCTGCTGGTGGCCGGCGGCTCGCTCCCCGCGCGTTACGACGCCGGTCACCCGGCCCTCCAGTCGCTGGACCGGATCGCCCCGGTCCGGGTGAGCGCGGGCCCCGCCGGTGAGTCCTGGGCGGCCGAACGCCAGTGGCCCCGGCACGCGGCGCACGCCCTGTGCGCGGCCCTCCGCAGCCGGGGCCGCACCCTCGGGGTCGTGACGTTCCTGCGTACGGCCGACCGCCCGGCCTTCGAACGGGAGGACGCCGCCCACGCGGAGAGCGCGGCGGTCCGGGTGGCCGGCGCGGTGGACCTGGCACTGCTGCTCGACGGCCGCGCGGGCGGCTGACGCGGGCGGACGCACCCGGGGGCCGGGTGTGCCCGGGTGCCGGGCGCGTCGGTGCTGCCGGGCGTCTCAGTGCTGGTAGAAGATCCGGTCCCGGTTCTCGTCGAACACGCGCCGGTTCCACTCGTGGCCGCCGTCCACGTTGCCCGAGCGCAGCAGCGGCGGCTCGATGCCGCGTGCGGCCAGCTCCTCGGCGGCGGCGGCCATCGTCGCCTGCATCAGCGCGCTGGTCACCACGGTGGAGGCGGGGGCGAACGGGGCGCCGACCCCGTCGGTGGTCAGCTCCGCGTCGCCCACCGCGATCTTGCTGTCCAGCACGATGTCGCAGTGGTCGAGCAGGAAGCCTCCCGTGGCGGCCCGGGACGAGGTGGCGGCCGCGTACGCCACCGAGGTCACCCCGATCACGGTGAGGCCGCGCGCCCGCGCCTCCCGGGCCATCTCGACGGGCAGGGTGTTGCGGCCGGAGAGCGAGATGATCACCAGCAGGTCGCCCGCCCTGGCCGGGCTGGCCGCGAGCACGGTGGTGGCGAGCCCCTCCACCCGCTCCAGCGCCGAGCCGAGGGTCGCGGGCATCACGTCGACCCCGACCGTGCCGGGCACCGCGAGAAGGTTCATCAGGGCGGGGCCGCCCGCCCGGTACACCACGTCCTGGGCGGCGAGCGAGGAGTGCCCGGCGCCGAAGGCGAAGAGCCGGCCGCCTGCGGCGATGGTGTCGGCGACCGCCGCCCCGGCCGCCGAGACGGAGGCGGACTCCTCGTTGCGGACCCGGGCCAGCAGCCCGATGGCCGCGTCGAAGAACTGGCCGGCCAGCTTGCTCTCGCTCATCGGGGAGCCCTTTCGGCGTGGGGTGATCACCAGGCGGTCTCCGACCACCTGGGTGCCGATCACGTTGCGGTCCGGACCACCGCACTGTCAAGAGCCTCACCGGCGGTGTGCCGCCCGCCCTGCCGACGGCCACGGCACGGTTGACAGCGCGATGCGTCAGAATTGGACGAGGGCCACACGACTCAGCAACACGGCAGTATGACGTTTCACCGTCACAGTTATGAGGGGCACGAATGTCCGGACTGATCGACACCACGGAGATGTATCTCCGCACCATCCTCGAACTGGAAGAGGAAGGCGTGGTCCCGATGCGCGCCCGTATCGCTGAGCGGCTGGACCAGTCCGGTCCGACGGTCAGCCAGACGGTGGCCCGGATGGAGCGCGACGGACTGGTCCAGGTCGCCGGGGACCGCCACCTGGAGCTGACCGGGGAGGGCCGGCGCCTCGCCACCCGCGTCATGCGCAAGCACCGCCTCGCCGAGTGTCTGCTCGTCGATGTGATCGGCCTGGAGTGGGAGCAGGTGCACGCCGAGGCCTGCCGCTGGGAGCACGTGATGAGCGAGGCCGTGGAGCGGCGCGTGCTGGAGCTGCTGCGCCACCCCACGGAGTCCCCGTACGGCAACCCGATTCCGGGCCTGGAGGAGCTGGGCGAGCACGCCGAGGCCGATCCGTTCCTGGAGCAGGGCATGGTCAGCCTGGCCGAGCTGGACCCGGGCAGCGACGGCAAGACCGTCGTGGTGCGCCGGATCGGCGAGCCCATCCAGACCGACGCCCAGCTGATGTACACGCTCCGGCGCGCCGGGGTCCAGCCGGGCGCCGTCGTCAGCGTGACGGCGGCGGCGGGCGGCGTGCTGGTCGGCTCGGGCGGTGAGGCGGCGGAGCTGGACAGCGAGGTCGCCTCGCACGTCTTCGTCGCCAAGCGCTGAGCGACCCCTCCAGCGAGCGCGCGGGAGCATCCGCCGGAGCAGGGGTGCGCACGGCCCGGAGCGCGGGGGAGCTCGGGCGGGGATCGCGCGCCCCGGGTGCCGGTAAGGCGCCGGCGGGACGCCGATCGGCGCCGAGGGGCGTCGTACGGCCGCCGCGCCTGCTCTGAGCAGGGAAGAAATACCCACTACGCCCCGCGTCCCACCGCACGGGACCGGAGAAGCGGGCGTCACGGCCATCGAACCGAGACGTCCGCTTTCTCTTTTCCGTACGGAATTGCAGCGGCCGGGCGCCTCGCGTGCCAGGCTGAAGCCAGGCATATGACCTGAGGTCGCCGGCCGGGTGGGCCGTGCGGCAGGGGAGGAGCAGGGAATGCGCCCGTCGTACCAGCATGTGCAGCGGTACGCGCCCCCCGTGCGCCCACGTACGCCTCCACCGGGCACCGCTCTGGGCGGCCCGGTCCGCACGGCGGACTCCGCCGTCCGGTCCTCCGGCGGTCGGCCTCGGGTCGTGGAGCGCGTCGGCGCCGCCCCGGGGGCGTGCAACGGCGCACGCGCCCCCGCCGCGGTCGCGAGCACGGCGGAGGCGGTGGCCGGGAGGCCGAGACCCCGGCGCCCGGAGGCGCCAGGACCCGTCCTCCCCGGTGTCGACCCGGAGCCCCGAGCTCCCAGGGTCGTTCCCACGGACCGTCATCCCCGAGCGGCCCGCTCCCCGCTGAACATCTCCCCAGGTCGGCGGCGGCCAATCATGGAACGTAGTCACCCGAACGAGCGGTGTTGACCGCCGGACGCGCCGTTTTCGAATAAAGGTTCGATAGTGTGACGGTGAGGCCACCCGTGATCGAGAACCAGAAGGGGATGCCAGGACATATGGTGCGGCGCATCGATGTGACGGGCTCGGACGGCGTCCGGCTCGCGGCCTGGGAGTTCACCGATCCGCCCAAGGGGCGCGCGGAAGAGACGAGTGCGCCGGGGGTCTTACTGCTGCACGGACTGATGGGCCGGGCCACCCACTGGGCCGCCCAGGCCGAGTGGCTCTCGGAGCGGTACCGCGTGGTCGGGCTCGACCAGCGCGGCCACGGCCGCAGCGAGAAGCCCGCGGACGGCCCGTACACCCGGGACGCGTACGTGGACGACGTCGAGAGCGCGGTCGAACAGCTCGGCCTCGGCCCGGTGACCCTCGTCGGGCACGCCATGGGCGCCCTCTCCGCCTGGCAGTTCGCCGCCAAGCGCCCCGACCTCGTCCGGGCCCTGGTCGTCTGCGACATGCGGGCCTCCGCACCGGGCGCCGCCACCCAGCGCGAGTGGAGCGACTGGTTCGACTCCTGGCCGCTCCCCTTCGCGACCCTCGCCGCCGTCCGCAAGTGGTTCGGCGAGGACGATCCGTGGGTGGAGCGCCCCAACCCCGCACGCGGCGAGTTCTTCGCCGAGGTGATGGCCGAGGGCGACGACGGCTGGCGGCCCGTCTTCTCCCGCCGCCAGATGCTGCTGTCCCGGGCGACCTGGGTCCTGGACGCGCACTGGGAGGAGCTGGCGCAGGTCCGCTGCCCGACCCTGGTGCTGCGCGGGATAGACGGCCAACTGGGCCGCGCCGAAGCCCAGGAGATGGTCCGGGTGCTGCCGCTCGGGCAGTACGCCGAGATGCCCGACGCCGGCCACCTCGCCCACTACGACCGGCCGGAGGCCTGGCGCGCCGCGGTCGAACCCTTCCTGGCGGCACAGGCCGGCGCGTCCCCGGAGCCGGCGGTGTCCTGACGGGTGCGTGCGGGGCCCCGCGGCCCCGCACGCGGCTCGCCCCGTGCTGACCGCCGTGCCCCGCACGCGGCTCACCCCTTGCTGACCGCCGCGAGGATCTCCGGCAGCCGGGCCGCCGTGCGCGTCGCCGCGAGCCGCAGCCCCGCCCAGGCGGCGAGCAGGCCGTACGCCGCGCCCACCGGGACCACGACCCAGAGCGAGCCGCGGTCCGTCACGGTCAGCGCGATCGTCAGGGCGACCACCGGCGCGGCCACCACCACCGAGCCCACCATGCCGCCGGTGACCGAGATCCAGGCCAGTCCGCCCTGGCCCGGCGCCACGTTCTTGAACCCGCCGTCCTGCGGGACCGAGTACGGGAAGAGCGCCGACCCCAGCGCGCCCAGCCCGAGCATCCCGCCGAGCAGCGCGAACGACACCCCTACCACCCCGGTCAGCGACCCCCAGGAGCCGAGCAGCCCGGCGGTCACCGCGCCCACGGCCACGGTGTACGGCACGGTGACGACGGCCAGCGCCAGGGCGCGCGCCCGCAGCTCCTGGTACGCGTCCCGGGGCGAGGCGATGGTCTGCGCCACCATCCAGAAGGCGGAGGTGTCCTGGCCGAACTGGTTGTACATCTGCATTCCGAGCAGCCCCGGCGCGAAGCAGGCGAAGTAGACCGAGCCGGTGCCCTGGAGGGCGTTGAAGACGGGCACGATCAGCCCGACCGCCAGCGAGGTGATCCAGGCGCCCTTCGTCTTCGGGTCCCGCAGCACGTAGCGCAGGCTCCGGCCCATCACCGTCCGGGTCCGGCCCTCGGGCAGCAGCCGGCCGAGCCTTCCGCCCCCGCCGCCCCGGGCCTTCTCGCGCGACGGCCCGGCGGCGGCGATCGTCGAGCCGTCCGGGGCCGTCATCAGCGTCACCAGACCGCGCTGCCACCACCACAGGAGCCCCGCCAACGCCACGACCGAGACGAGGAGTTGCGCCACCGCCTCGCCGTAGGACCCGCCCGAGGCCGAGTCCACCGCGCCGACCGCCGAGGCGGCGGGCAGCCACCGCACGACGTCGGCCACCGGCTCCAGGGAGGAGAGCCCGCCCGCCCGTCCGATGCGCTGGGCGCCGAAGTTGACGAACTGGATGCCCACCGCGATCACCAGCCCGCTCAGCACCGCGAGATCACGGCCCTTGCGCGAGGTCAGCAGCCGGATGTTGGCCGTGGCGACGGACCGCGCCAGCGCCACGCAGATCAGCAGCGCCAGCGGTACGGCGACCACTCCGACGACCACCGCACCCGCCCCGTGCGCCACCGCGAGCACCGAACCCACCAGCAGGCAGAGGGCGAACAGCGGCCCGGCCCCGACGAGCGAGGCCGCCAGCAGGGCCCGTACCAGCGGACGCGGCCGGAGGGGCAGCATCACCAGCCGGCTCGGGTCCAGCGTCTCGTCCCCGCTCGGGAAGAACAGCGGCAGCACCGCCCACCCCAGCGCCAGCACCCCCGTGGCCGGCACCACCACGGTCGCCGCGTCCCGCCCCTCACCGCGCAGCAGCACCAGCCCCAGCAACTGCCCCGCCGCGATCAGCACCACCACGACCAGGGTCACCACGAACGCCGCCCGCCGCCCGGCCGACTGCCGCAGCCCGTTCCGGAGCAGCGCCAGCTTGAGCCGTACGAAGAGCGGGACGAGCCCCTCGGCCCCGGCCTCCGGAGCCGGGGCGACCGGGCCCGGCCGGCCGTCGAGGACGCTCATCGCCCGCCGCCCAGCCAGTCGAGGCCGTCCGCACCGTCCACCGCACGCGCACCCACCAGGTCCAGGAACGCCTGCTGCAGCGAGGGCGCCGTACCGCGCACCTCGGCGAGCGGGCCCTGCGCCTTGATCCGGCCCGCCGCCATCACCGCCACCCAGTCGCAGAGCGACTCGACCAGCTCCATCACATGGCTGGAGAAGACGACGGTGGCCCCGGAACGGGTGTACCGCTCCAGCACGCCCCGGATGGCCTGCGCGGAGACCGGGTCGACACCCTCGAACGGCTCGTCCAGGAAGAGCACTTCGGGATTGTGCAGCAGCGCCGCCGCCAGCCCGATCTTCTTCCGCATCCCGGTCGAGTAGTCGACGACCAGCTTGTGCTGCGCCCCGGTCAGATCGAGCACGTCCAGCAGTTGCGCGGCCCGCTTGTCGGTCTCGGCGCCGGTGATGCCACGCAAGCGGCCGTTGTAGGCGAGGAGTTCACGTCCGGAAAGCCGCTCGAAGAGCCGCAGCCCCTCGGGCAGCACCCCGATCTTCGCCTTCACCGCGACCGGGTCGGTCCACACGTCGTGACCGCCGATCTCGGCCTGCCCCATGTCGGGCCGGAGCAGCCCCGTCACCATGGAGAGCGTGGTCGTCTTGCCCGCGCCGTTCGGCCCGACCAGACCGATGAACCGGCCCGCCGGCAGGTCCAGATCGATCCCGGAGACGGCCACCTGCTCCCCGAACCGCTTCCACAGCCCCCGCACCCGCACGGCGGGAGGCGCCTGCGCGGCTTCCCCGGTGCTGTCCGTCTCTGTCCGGTCAGGCATGGCACGACCTCTCGCTGTCCCCGCTCTCGGGGGGCCAGCCTACGAAAGGCGTGTCCGCGCGTCCGCCGCTTCACGGGCACAGGCGTACGACAACGGGCTGACCAGCTCCTCCGCTTCGGGCAGCCAGCGGTTGGCGGCGGTGGGGCGGCGGGCCCACTGGACCGCGCCCCGGCCGCCGACACGGGTCGGCGGGGCGGCGACGTAGTGGCCCTCGCCCCGGGCGACGAGGTCGATCGACGCGGCGTTCCAGCCGAGGTGCATGACGAGGTCGGGGACCTTGGCGGCGGCGCCGGGGGAGACGAAGAAGAGCATGCGGCGGTCGGGGGTGCAGGTGGCCGGGCCGAGGGTCAGCTCCATCCGCTCCATCCGCGCGAGCGCCAGGAAGCCCGCCGACTCCGGCACGTCGATCACGTCGAAGCTCCGGCCGGTCGGCAGCAGGATGGAGGAGCCCGGGTGCTTGGACCACATCCGGCGGGCCGCCGCCCCGCTGCCGGTCGCCTGCCCCGCCCAGTCGGGGCGCAGGGCGTGCGCGCCGGGGAGGGCGCAGCCGGGGTCGCCGCAGCAGCACCGCTCGTGTCCGTCCACCGCCTCCAGCCAGCTGCCCGGGAACACGTCCCAGTGGCGTTCCTCCGTGTACCGGACGGCGGCGTCGAGCAGTTGCTCGCGGCGCTGCGGGGGGAGCGGGGCGTTCCCCGTGACTGTGATCGGCTTTTCCACGTCCAGCACAACTCCCCGCGCCACCGGGGGTTACGGTGCACCGGACCGCGGTGCCGGTGCATCGGCACCGCATACGGGGCGCACGGATGCACGGGCGGGGGCGCGTGCGGGACCGGGCGCCGACGGGTGGGTAGGGAAGGCCAGGGTCGTACCTGACACGGCCCGGGGCCGTGCGTCGGCCCGGTTCCCGGGCTGTTCCGGGGGCCGCGGGACGGGACGCACGGGTCTTTTGCGTGAAGTGGCCGAAAACAGCAGCTCTCGTGCCGGTCGTGCCGAATACAGAGGAATGAGCGCATTGCTTGAGTCGGCGACGGGCAGTGATGCCACCACCTGTCCGATGCCACCACCTGTTCACCTGTCACCGCGTTCTCCAGGGGGAGTCCATGGCAGCCAGACCACTCGTAGCCCGACAGCCGAACGAACGGCTCCAGACCCTCATCCAGGAGGCCGCGTGTTCCAACGCCGGCCTGGCCCGCCGGGTCAACATGGTCGGCGCGGAACGGGGACTCGATCTCCGGTACGACAAGACCTCCGTGGCCCGTTGGCTGCGCGGGCAGCAGCCCCGGGGCCGGGCGCCCGGGATCATCGCCGAGGCGATCGGCCGCAAACTCGGCCGCACGGTCACCATCGACGAGATCGGCATGGCCAACGGCAAGAACCTCGCCTCCGGCGTCGGCCTCCAGTTCGCCCCGACCGTGCTCGGCGCCATCGAGCAGGTCTGCGAGCTGTGGCGCAGTGACGTGGGCCGCCGGGACCTGCTCTCCGGCTCCACCGTCGCCTCCTCCGCCCTGGTCGAGCCCAGCCGCGACTGGCTGATCACCGGGACGGACTCCCAGGTCGCACGCAACGCCGGTGCCCGGGTGGGGCGTTCGGACGTGGAAGCGGTCCGTGCGATGACCGCCGCACTGGTCGACCTCGATCACCGGTTCGGCAGCGGGCACGTCCGCCCGGTACTGGTGCACTACCTCAACAGCGTGGTCTCCGGGCTGCTCTCGGGGGCTTACCGGGAGTCGGTGGGAAGGGAGTTGTTCGGCGCGGTCGCCCGGCTCACCGAACTCGGCGGCTACATGGCGATCGACACCGGTCAGCCCGGGCTGGCCCAGCGCTACTACATCCAGGCGCTCCGTCTCGCCCAGGCGGCGGGCGACCGGGCCTACGGCGGCTATGTGCTGGCCGCGTCGATGAGCCACCTCGCCGCCCAGCTCGGCAACCCCCGGGAGATCGCGCAGCTGGCCCGCGCGGCGCAGGAGGGCGCGCGCGGCCAGGTGACGCCGCGCGCCGAGGCGATGTTCCTCGCCGCCGAGGCGCGCGGGCACGCGGCCTTGGGCGACGCGGGCACCTGCGAGGAGGTGGCCGGCCGGGCGGTGGAGGCGCTGGAGCGGGCCGACGCGTCCTCCGGCGACGACCCGTCCTGGATCGCGCACTTCGATGAGGGGTACCTCGCCGACGAACTCGCCCACTGCCACCGTGATCTGGGCCAGGGCACCGCCGCCGCCCGCCGGGCGAAGGAGGCGCTCGCCGCGCTCCCCGAGACCAGGGCCCGCCGGCGCGGCATCGCCCTGGTGCTGCTCGCCTCCGCCCAGGTCCAGCAGCGCGAGGTCGAACAGGCCTGCTACACCGGCCTGCGGGCGGTGGAGCTGCTGGAGACGGTGCGTTCCAGCCGGGGCGCGGAGTACCTCGACGACCTCCAGCAGCGGCTGCTGCCGTACGGGGAGGAGTCGGCGGTCCGCGAGTTCAGCGCACGCCTGGACCTTCAGGCCGCCTGACGGGTGACGGGCCGGACGCGCGGGCGTGCGCGGGCGTCCGGCGGCTCGGACCTGGTGTCACCGCACGCGCCGTACGGGAAGGTGTGCGCCGACCGCACTCCGGTACGTGCGCGTGCGCCGGTGCCCGGACGACGTGGCGGATGTCTCGGTGCGGGCCCCGGCAGGGTGCGCGGGGTGCCGTCCCGCGCGAGCCGGGCGGGCGCGGGCCCGGCTGCCGCCACGCTCCTGAGCTGCGGGTTCCTCCGGTGCGCGGAGGCCCGTTCGCCGCTCGCCGCCCCGCGCCCCCGGGGGCGTCGCGCAGCCGTACGGGGCGTGAAGGGACGGTGCGGGCCGCGGACGCGCTTGGCGAAGCCGGGCAACCACCCGATAGCGTGAGCCGACGATTCCGTAGGTTGACACGTAGGAGTCCCGGTGACGCAGAGCGGACAGGGTGACGATCAGCAGCTTCCTGCTGTACGGCCCGCCCACGAAGGTGTCGTGCTGCCCGCGGACGGTGGTGCCCCCTGGAACCCCGCGGCGGCGAACGACCGCCCGCAGGAGTCCGCCCCGGCGGGCGGCTCCCCGTGGGACGGCCAGGCGTGGGGGTCCCAGGCGCCACAGCAGCAGCACCCGGGCACCCCGGCGCAGGGGCAGCACCAGCCGTCCCCCTATCCGCAGCAGGGCGGTTACCCGCAGCAGGGCGGGTACGGCGCCCCCGACCCGTACCAGCAGGCCCAGCAGACGCAGTACCTCCCGGCGTCCGGCGGTTACCAGGGCGGGCAGCCGAACCCGTATCAGCCGCCGCAGCAGGGCGGGCCGATGCACCCGGCGCAGCCGCAGCCGTTCGCGCAGCCGCTGCCGCCGGAGGCCGTACCGGGTGGTGCGCCGGGCGGGGACTCCGACGCCACGCAGTTCATCGCACCGGTCCCGGCCGGGCAGGACAGCGACGCGACCCAGTACATCCCGCCGACCCCGGGCGCCCCGTACGACATACGCCCGGGGGCACCGGAGGACCGGCGGCCCCCCGCGGAGTTCGACAACCTCTTCCGCAACGACGAACCGGCCGGCGCCACCACGCAGATGCCCCGGGTCGACCCCGCGCACCACCAGCAGCCCGCCCACCAGCAGTACGGCGGCCACCCCCAGGGGCAGCCCGCCGGACCGCCCCAGGGCTACCCCGGCGGCCAACTCCCGCCCCAGGCCCAGCAGCAGGGGTACACGCCCGGCTACCAGGGCCCTCAGGGGCCCCACGGGTACGAGAGCCCGCAGATGGCGTACGAGCCCGAGCCCGCGCCGCGCCGCAGGTCCGCGCACATCCCGCTCATCGCGGCCGTGGTGATCGGCTGCGCGGTCGTCGGCCTCGGCGCCGGCGCGCTGCTGAGCGGCGGCGGCGATTCGAAGGACGACAAGCAGCCGGTGGCCTCGGCGAGTTCACCGGGCGCCGACTCCTCCTCGGCGCCTGCCGCCGAAGACCCGGCGAAGCCGCAGGCGGTGGAGCTGGACAAGCTGCTCGCCGACAGCAACAACAGCCGGGAGACGGTGATCGGGGCCGTCGAGAAGATCAAGAGCTGCAAGGACCTGGACCAGGCGGCCTCCGACCTCAAGGACGCCGCCCAGCAGCGCCGTGATCTGGTGACCCGGCTGAAGAGCGTGGCGATCGACCAGCTGCCGGACCACGCCGCGCTCGCCTCCTCCCTGACCCGTGCCTGGGAGGCCTCGGCCTCGGCCGACGAGCACTACGCGAACTGGGCGCACCAGGCGAAGGGCAAGAAGGCGTGCAAGGGCGGCAAGGCCGCCAACACCAATGAGACGAGCAGGGCCGGCGTGAAGAGCGGCGAGGCGACCACCGCCAAGAAGCAGGCGTCCGGCCTGTGGAACTCCATCGCCGAGAAGTACGGCCTCACCAGCCGCGCCTACACGGAGCTCTGAGCCCCCGAGGAGCCCCGAAGCCCCCCTCCGGAGCCCCGGTCCCCGCACCTCGCGTGTGCGGAGCCCGGGGCTCCGGCGCTGCTCGGCCCCGGACGGCCTCGGCCCCGGACGGGCCTCAGCCCCGGACGGCCTTCGCGTCGGACAAGGTCTCCGTGACGTCCGTGAACCCCTTCTTCTGCGACACCAGCCGCCCCCCGCGGACCACCTGGAAGGTGACCGTGCCGTTGACGATCCGGGGGTACGCGGCCGAGCCGAGCATGTCCTGGTAGCGCCAGCGCAGTTCGGGGGTGAGGCCGCCGGTGTCCACCTTCAGCCCGTGGTTCAGCACCGAGGTGACCGCCGACGCGCCCACCTGGCCGTCGCCCAGTGCCTCGACGGCTGCCGCCAGCACGGTGTACGCGATCCAGGTGGTCTGCACGGCGGAGTCCGCCGGGTCGATGCTGTCGTCCTCGAAGGCGTACTTCCGGACCGCCTCGCGCATCGTGTTCCAGCGGGCGTCCGAGGAGACCGGGTACCAACCGGTGACGTACGCCCCCTCGAAGGGGCTGTCGCGCCCGCCGGTGCTGTCGATGAGCGGCTGGCTGACGCTGCCGAGCACCGAGGAGATCCGCACGCGGTCGTCGTCTCCGGGGAGCCGGCGGAAGGAGTCGAAGAAGGTACCGGTGCGGTCGCCGAGGACGGCGGTGACACAGCCGCCGTCCGCCGCGTGGAGCGCCTTCGCCGCCTCGGAGTCGTACGAGGTCGCGGCCTCGGGGGCGACCACGTCGGCGGCGGCGTGCCGGTGGCCCAGGGCCAGCCCGGCGTCGAGCAGCGCCGCCATGCTGTCCCCGGTGATGGAGTCGGGGCGGACCAGGGACACGGTGGCGCAGGAGCCCGCCAGCTGCCTGCCGTTGCCCGCCAGGAGCGCCGCCTGACCGCCGTTGACGGGGTACGACACGAAGCTCTGGAACTCCTCGTCGGACGCGCCGTACCCGCCGATGTACGGGATGCCGGCGGCCTCCAGCGGCGCCATGAAGGTCTGGCCGTGCCGGCTGTACGCGCCCACCACCGCCGTGACGTCCCGGTCGACGGCCTCCCGCGCGCACTTCTCGGCGCCCGCGAGGGAGTCCTCCTCGTCGCAGGTCAGCACCTTCAGCTCGTGCCCGCCGACACCGCCCCGCGCGTTGACCCACTTCGCGTAGGTGGAGGCGATCGCCGTCACCCCGGCCATCGTCACGGAGTCCGTGTCGTCGGATGCGCCCGGTGCCCAGGTCATCACCGTGACCGTGCCCCCGGAGTCCGCGGCCGCCCCGGGGAGCGCTCCGCAGCCGGACAGCAGCAGGGCTCCGGCCGTCGTCGCCCCGACGAGGAGCCGGCGCGTGCCCGCGGCCCCGGGGGAGCCGGAGGAGGGGGCAGAGCCGAGGGAACCGAGAAGTGGGGCGCGTCGCCGTCCGGTCATGGGAACGGAGCCTGCCCGGCCCCGGGTAACGGAGTCGTGTGCGAAGGGCAACGGCGCGTGGCGGGGCGGTGAACTCCGGGGGTCCGTACAAACCCGACGAGAGGGAACGTACGATCGACAACCGTGCACCCAGGTTCGGAGAACTCTTCCCGTCGAGGCCGCCGCTCCACCACCATGGACGGCATGCCGCTCAATGACATGCCGTGGTGGCGCTGGCGCAGCAACGTGCGCTCGGCGCTGCACATGCTCTCGGACCCCGTCTTCCACCAGGAGTGCTGGCTGGCCGGCCGGGAAGGGTACGGAGACGTCACCGACGCCGTGTACCGCCTGGTCGAGGACACCTGGCTGGACAACTGGTCCGCCGAGAAGTACATAGGGACGATCTTCCGCGACCCGGCCGAGGCCGCCGCCGTGGACGCCGCCGTGCTGCGGGTGCTGCGCATCATGCACCAGGTCGGCGCGGACGCCCCCGTCTCCGCCTACCTGGAGCACGCGGGGTGGCCGGAGGCCGTCCAGACCACCCGCGAGGCCCATGTGCTGCTCGCCACCAACGACGGCGACGACCCGGACGCCCCGCCGCGTTCGCTGGACGTCCTCCGCATCATGACCAGATCGGCCTGAGACCGGGCGGGTGTGGCAGGCTACGGGGATGACCGCGCCGCAGCCCGCTTCCCCCGCCCCGGACGCCGAGTCCGAGCAGTACGTCCTCATCCTGTCCTGCCCCGACAAACAGGGCATCGTGCACGCCGTGTCGAGCTACCTCTTCATGACCGGGTGCAACATCGAGGACAGCCAGCAGTTCGGCGACCACGACACGGGCCTGTTCTTCATGCGGGTCCACTTCTCGGCGACCTCGCCGGTGTCCCTGGAGAAGCTGCGGGCCAGCTTCGCCGCGATCGGCGACTCCTTCCACATGGAGTGGCAGATCCACCTCGCGTCGGAGCGGATGCGGGTCGTGCTGATGGTCAGCAGGTTCGGGCACTGCCTGAACGACCTGCTGTTCCGGTCCCGGATCGGCGCGCTGCCGGTGGAGATCGCGGCCGTCGTCTCCAACCACGAGGACTTCGCCGAGCTGGTCGGCTCGTACAACGTCCCCTTCCGGCACATCCCCGTCACCCGGGACACCAAGGCCGAGGCCGAGGCCGAGCTGCTGGAGCTGGTCCGCGCGGAGAACGTCGAACTCGTCGTCCTCGCCCGCTACATGCAGGTCCTCTCCGACGACCTCTGCAAGGAACTCAGCGGCCGGATCATCAACATCCACCACTCCTTCCTGCCGAGCTTCAAGGGGGCCCGCCCCTACCACCAGGCGCACGCCCGCGGCGTGAAACTCATCGGCGCGACCGCGCACTACGTGACGGCCGACCTCGACGAGGGCCCGATCATCGAGCAGGAGGTCGAGCGGGTCGGCCACGGCGTCACCCCGGACCAACTGGTCGCGATCGGACGGGACGTGGAGTGCCAGGCGCTGGCGCGCGCGGTGAAGTGGCACGCGGAGCGGCGCATCCTGCTCAACGGCCGCCGCACGGTGATCTTCGCCTGACGGCGCGGCTCCGGCCCGGCCCGCCCGTCGGCGTCCGACAGGGCCGCCCGCGTCACAGCCGGCTGAGCGAGGCCGCCGCGAACAGCACGTCCCGGATGGCCTGACGGTCGCCGACCTGCCCCGCGGCCGCTTCCACGGGCGGCACATGTCCCGCGACGAGCTCGCAGAACTCCACGCCGTCGAGGGCGATCTGGGCCACCGCGAGGTCGGCCGAGCCGACGGCGGCGGGCGAGTCCAGCGGGATGTACCAGTCCCCGCCGCCCCGGCCCTCCACTTCGAGGTGCAGCGAGCGCCCCGGCGAACCCGCCGCGACCAGCTCCTTCGCCGGGGAGGCCAGCCCCGCCCGGCGCCGTACCGCGAGCGCGCCGGGCAGCAGCCGGGCCGCGAGATCGACCATCCGGTTCAGATGCCCCGCGGCCGGCGGGGCGTACGGGTAGTGGACCGCCCGCGCGATGTCCCAGCCGTGCACCCAGCACTCGAAAGCCCGCTCCAGGAGCGAGTCCCGGACCGACAGCGAGAAGCTCCCGTACGAGACGGAGTCGTCCGCCACCGCGTGCTCGGCGAACGAGACCGTGCGCAGCAGGGTGTGGTTCAGGTCGCGCCACGGGGTGCGGACGGACCGGGTCGCCGGACGGGACGACTCCGCCCAGACGGCCTCCGTGCGCGCGGTCGGCGTACGGGGCAGGTCCCGCGGGCCCGACGGGTCGTGCAGGCCGAGCGCCTCGGCCACGATGCCGTCGACCGCCAGCAGATGGGCGATCACCCCGGCCACCGTCGTCTTCCGGGTGGCGGGCTTCTCTTCCTCGAACCACCGCAGCCGCACCGGCGCGTGCCACTCGGCGTCGCCGATGTCCCGGAGCAGCGCGTCGAGCCGGGCGGTCTCCGCGTCGTACGGCGCCGCCCACTCCGGCAGCGGGATTCCGGCCGGACGCCGTTCGAGGCAGGCCTCGATGACCCGGGAGCGTAGCTTCGGATCCAGGTCCAGCGAACGGTCGGTGTGCAGCAGCCCCACCGCGTCCCGCAGGCGCGTCCCCTCCTCGCGGCAGGGCTGGCACGCGGCGAGGTGCTCCTCGACGGTCGCGCTCTCCTCGGCCGAGCAGGCGGCCAGCGCCCATGCGCCGAGGAGGGACCGCAGCACGGAGTGCGAGGCCTCCGGCATCGGGATCACCGGCACGGGCACGGTCGGCAGCACGAACGGAGGAGGCTCCTCCGGCCGACGGCGGGGCCGCACCGCTTCATGCTCCGCTTCCGGGCCGGCCTCGGTCTTCTCGTGCGCCACTGCCCAGGCCCCGGTCCTGCCCTCGGCCTCCGCCGCCGGTTCGTTCTCCACCCCCGGGTTCTCCGCTTCCGGCAGGTCCGCCACGTCCGTCAGGTCCGCGAGATCCGCCAGGTCCGAAGGGAGCACCGGGCGAGGGACGGCGCCGAGGGCCAGGTCGTCCGGGGCGCTGCGCGGCCCCGGTATGCGCCGGGCGCGCCGCACCTCGTCCCCGGTGCCGCCGCGTCCGTCGTCGTGGCCGCTCACAGCGCACGTCCGTAGCCGGGCGGCGAGAAGCCGTCCACCGGTGCGAGGTTGGCGCTCGACAGCAACTGGAGCCCGAGCCGCAGTCGTCGGCGGGCCTCGATCTCGGTCACCCCGAGGTCGGCGGCGGCCTGCCGGTAGTCGCGGCGCTGGATGTACGCGAGTTCCAGCGCGGCCCGCAGCGGTTCGGGCATGGTGGCCGCGATGTAGTCGGCGCGGGCCGCCGCGGTCGCCTTGCGCAGGCGTTCGTCCAGGGCGGAGGTGGCCGGTGGGGCGTGGCCCGGGCCGCCCTCCGCGCCCTGTCCTGGCCGGTCCTCGTCCTCGTACGCCTCGGCCTCCTCCGAGCGCAGCCGCGCCACGGAGCGCCGGTGGGCCAGCCGGGCCACCCAGGACCGCATGGAGCCCAGCCGGGGATCGTAGGCGTCCGGGTTCTCCCAGACGTGAGTGAAGACCTCGCGGGTCACGATGTCCGCGGCGGCGTCGTCGTCGAGCATCCGGTGGGCCTGGCTGTGGACGAGGGCGGCGAACCGGTCGTAGAGCTCGCCGAGGGCCGCCGCCTCACCGCGGGCCAGCCGTTGCTGCATCCTGCGGTCCCAGCGGGGAGGTGCGCCGTACGCCATGAAACCCCCAGCCCTGCGCCCTGCGGTCGGTCCCGGAACGTGCCCCCGTGCCCCTCGTGCACCTTGAATGTAGTCCGCGACCCCGTCCGAACACGAACCTTTGCGCCAACTACCTCGCCGCAGGGCCGCTGAATGGTAATGGGGGCCGGGTGACGGGAGAGCGGGCGGAGGGCGGTGACGGGGTGGCTTCTTGCCGGTCGGGTGTCCGGCAAACCCGCGTGCACACGGAAGGGTGGCTCGGTGTTTCATGGAGGGGCGAATGGGCAGCCGCGAGGAGGAACGGAATCCTCCGCATCGACACCGGTACGGCACCGGTCTCGTCGGGAGCCCCCGGAACGAGAGGTCCAGTCGCGTGACGCTGAAGGTGGACGAGGCCGAGCAGGGCGATTGGACCGTGCTCCGGATAGACGGCGAACTCGACCTGGTGACATCACCCGTCGTCCGTCAGTCCGTGCACGGCGCCGTCGCGGCCGGCCGGCACCAGGTCGTCCTCGACCTGACGGAGGTCCTCTTCTGCGACTCCAGCGGTGTCGGTGTGCTGATCGCCTCCCGCCGTCTGATGAAGTCCTGCGGCGGCCGGCTGCGGCTCATCCTGCCTGCCCGGGGCGCCGAGGACGGATCCCACGTCAACCGGGTGCTCGCCGCGCTCGGCGTGCGCCGCCTCTTCGAGGTCTACCCCGACGCGGACGCCGCAGTCGACGAGACCGCTCAGCCGCTGCCGGCCTGAGAGACCAAGAGACCTCCGGTGCGGTGAGGTTGTCATACCGCGTCGTCACACGGACGTCGCGCCGCGGTGACACGTGACGCCCCCGGGCGTCGTACGCTCCCGCCATGGACAGCGCAGAATACGAGCGCAAGATCGCGCACCGCTTCGCCGCCTTCGACCAGGACGGCAGCGGCTACATCGACCGGACCGACTTCAACGCCGCCGCGGCCCGGCTGCTCGCCGAGTTCGGCACGACGGCCCGCTGTGACCGGGGGCAGGCCCTCTACAGCGGGGCGGAGGCCTTCTGGCAGGGCATGGCCGGGATCGCCGACGTCGACGGGGACCAGCGGGTCAGCCGCGAGGAGTTCGTCGGCGGCGCGGTGAAGCGGCTGCGGGACAGCCCCGAGCGGTTCGCGGAGATCGCCCGCCCCTTCCTGCGCGCGGCCATCGCCGTCGCCGCCGACGGCTCGGAGGGCCCCGCCTCCTCCGCCTTCTCGCCCCGGGGCACGTCCGCCTCCAGCACGGCCCCGGTCGACGCGGTGGAGCGTGTGCTGCGGGTGCTCGGTGCGGACGTGGACATCGCGCGCATCGCCGCCCGCAGCCTGGACACCGACCAGGACGGGCGCATCGCCGAGGACGACGCCGTGGCGGCCCTCGCCGCGTACGTCACCGTGGTCGAGCCGGACGCGTGAAGGCTCCCGTGCGCGGGCCGGTCGCCTGATTCCCGGGGCGGGCCGGGTGTCCCGAGGGGCAGCCCCGGGCTCCGTACGGGGCTGCCCCGTGCGAGCCCCCTGCGCCCCGGCCGCGCACTCCGTAGTGCGCCGGGCGTGCGGGTGGGCGTGCATTCGCTCAGGCGTCCTGTCTCCCTCTTCGCGCAGATGTCCGGCCCGGCCGCCCGCCGGCGGCGGAGCGAACCGTTCCGCCAGGGGTGAGCCCGCCCGCCGCATGCGGTGACGTGCGGTGACGTACGCGCGCCGCCGTCCGCGCCGAATCGGGCACGCCTCGTGATCATTTCGTCACCGGCAGGAGTCGTCGGCGTGCTCGGGTACGCTCCGTGGGATGCGAGAGCCAGTGGAACCGGACCTTCCGGAGGCAGCCCGCGCGGCGGTCGAAGACCGGGTGCGGGGCGTTGCCGGTACCTCGGGGAGCTGCACCGGGCCGGGCCGGACGGCGATGCCAGGGGTGCGGAGGGCCGTCTCGACGGCCTCCCGCCGAGTGCGCCGCACAGTATGCACCACGCGTACTCCTTCGCGCGTGAATATGCCCGAAGCGCTTGTTGCGGTGACTGTACGTCAACCATGCTGTCGCGCACAGGAATCACGTTCCGTGATCCTGAGGAGGCGCGAGGCGATGTGTCCGCCGGTTCGGATGGTGTGAGCGGTGCAGGTGCTTCAGGTTCAGCTGGAGGTCGGGGCGGATCCCGCAGAGGTGGGACGTGCCCGCAGATGGGCGCGGTCGCGCCTGGAAGGTTCGGGGATAAGGGATGACGAGCCGCTCGCCGAGACGCTCATCCTCCTGATCTCGGAACTGGTCACCAACGCGGTCGTGCACACGGGCTGTCCGGCCGTACTGCGGATGCTCTTCGGCCCGACCGGTGCGCAGGGGGCGGGCGGCACCGTGCGCGTGGAGGTGGCGGACGCCAGCGCCCGCCCGCCGAAGCAGCGGCACGCGGAGGGCGACGACACCAACGGGCGCGGCCTGGAGCTGGTCGACGGGCTCGCCGACCGGTGGGGCTGGATGCCCGAGGGCACCGGGAAGCAGATCTGGTGCGAGGTCGACCGGAACGGCCGCGCGGCCGCCAAGGAGTGCACGGAGACCCCGCCCCCGCTCGACTCCTACGACCCGCTGCTCGCCTTCACCGACCTCTACCCCGACCTGACCTGACGTCCGCGCGGGCGCCCCTTGCCGGCCCGGATGCGGACGACGGCCCCGGCCCGGAGCCGGTCACCCCCGGGTGCCGGCGGTCGCGCGGAAGGTTCTGCGGTAGACGGTCGGGGGAACGCCCAGCGCGGCCTGGAAGTGCTGGCGGAGCGAGGTCGCGGTGCCGAAACCGGACTGCCGGGCGATCCGGTCGATGGTGAGGCCCGAGGACTCCAGGAGCCGGCGGGCGTGCTCCACCCGCTGCTGGGTGATCCACTGGCCGGGGCTGATGCCGACCTCCTCGCGGAAGCGCCGGGTGAAGGTCCGTACGCTCATCGACTCCCGTTCCGCCATGTCCCGCAGCTGGATCGGCCGGTCCAGCCGGCCCAGCGCCCACGCCCGTGCGGCGGTGGTGCTGGCGAACCGGGTTTCGGGCACCGGGCGTTGGATGAACTGGCGCTGACCGCCGTCCCGGTGCGGGGGGACGACCGTACGGCGGGCCACGTCGTTGGCGACGGCGGTCCCGTGGTCGCGGCGCACCAGATGGAGGCAGAGGTCGATCCCGGCTGCCACCCCGGCCGAGGTGAGCACCTCCCCGTCGTCCACGAAGAGCACGTCCGGATCGACCCGGATCTTCGGGAAGAGCCGCTGGAAGTGGTCGGCGGACGCCCAGTGGGTGGTGGCGGGGCGGCCGTCCAGGTACCCGGCGGCGGCGAGGACGTACCCGCCGGTGCAGATCGCGACGAGCCGGGTGCCTGGTCTGATGCGGGCCAGCGCGGCGGCGAGTTCGCCGGTCAGGCGGCCCTCGCTGTGCACCGGGCCCAGTTCGTACGAGGCGGGGACCACGACCGTGTCGGCGGTGGCGAGGGCCTCCGGGCCGTTCCGGACCATCACGGAGAAGTCGGCGTCCGTCTGGACCGGGCCGGGCGGGCGGACGGAACAGGTCACCACCTCGTACAGCCGCCCGCCCGGGTCGTCGGGGCCGAGACTCCGGGCGATCCCGAAGATGCGCTGCGGGATGCCCAGTTCGAACGGGAGCAATCCGTCCAGGGCGAGCACGACCACACGGTGGGGCACGACGACCTCCTCGATTAATCCCTGGTGGTATAGACCTTCGCCTGGTACACCAATGCGGTGTGAGCGACAAGCAGCGGGGCGCCACCCGCATTCCCGCGTACAGCGACCTGGGGACGGCACCCTCCCCGCAGCAACCGGCCCACCGGCCGGACCCGACCATACTGCCGGCGGGATTCGGGGATCACGCGGTCCCGGCGGCCCCGCTCTGGAACCGCAACTTCCGGTACTTCTTCGTCGCCCGCACCGTCGCTCTCTTCGGGGACGGCATGATCCCCGTGGCCCTCACCGCCGGACTGCTCGGCGCGGGCCGCCCCACCTCGTCCGTGGGGTACGCGCTCGCCGCGTGGATGGCCCCGCTGGCGGTCTTCGTCCTCTTCGGCGGAGTGCTCGCCGACCGGTTCACGCCTCGCCGCATGATGGTCGCCGCCGACGCGCTCCGGCTGGCCGGGGCCTCGGTGCTGGCGGTTCTCTTCGCCACCGGCAACCCGCCCCTCTGGGCGGTCTGCGCGCTCAGCGCGGTCGCGGGCGTCGGCGCCGCGCTGTTCCAGCCGGGCGTCGCCTCGACCGTGCCCCGGATCTCCACCGACGTGCAGCGGGCCAACGCGGTGCTCCGGGTCTCCGAGGCCCTGATGACGATGGCGGGCCCCGCTTTCGCGGGTGTCCTGGTCGGACTGGCGAGCGCCGGAGCGGTGTACGTGGCGAACGCGGCCACCTTTGGCGTCTCCGGCGTCTGCCTCTTCCTGATGCGCCTCGCCCCCGCCCCGCACGACGACGCGCCACGCGGCGGATTTCTCGCCGAACTGGTCGACGGCTGGCGGGAGTTCCGCGCCCGGTCCTGGCTCTGGGGAGTGATCGTGATCTGGACGGTGTACGGCTTCGCCGTGCTCGGCCCGGCCCTCCCGCTCACCGCCGTCCGGATCACCGAGGGCCACGGCTCGGGGACGTACGGCGCGATGATGGCGGTCAGTGGCGCCGGCAGCGTCGTCGGCGGTCTGCTCGCCCTCCGGCTGCGCCCCCGACGCCCGCTGGCGGCAGGGGCGATGGTCCTCCCGGCGGTCGCCGCGAACCTGGTCGTGCTGGGCCTGGACCTGCCGGTGGCGGTGCTCGCCGCAGGCCAGTTGCTGACGGGCGCGGCCTCCGCGTTCTGGCTGGTGATGTGGTCCACGACGGTCCAGACGCACGTGCCGCCCGAAGCCCTGAACCGCCTGCACGCCTACGACGTGGCGGGTTCGCTCCTGATGGTCGCGGCGGGCCGCGCCCTGGCAGGACCGGTCGCCGAGGCGGTCGGCACGTCCCGGCTGCTGCTTGCGGGCGCGGTGGTCAACCTGCTCGTCGTGGTCGCGCTGCTCGGCGCCCGACCCATCAGCCGGCTGGAACGGGCCGGATGAGCGTGCCGCTACGGGACCGGCGGCCGGCCCCCTGGGGAGCCGCGGCGCGCACCCGCGGCGCCGCGGCGGCCTCCGCCGTGCTGACCGTCGCCGCCGCCCTCGCCGTCCGCGCCGTCTCGGACGGGGACCTCGGGAAGTACGCGGGCGACGCGCTCTACACCGTGCTGATCGGCGCCCTGGTGGTGCTGGCCGCCCCGCGCGTCCGTCCGGCGCCGGCCGCCGGGGTGGCCTTGGCGTTCAGCTGCTCCGTGGAGCTCGCCCAGCTGACCGGCGTACCGGCCGAACTGGCGGCCCGCTCGGGGGTGTTCCGGCTGGTGCTCGGCTCGACCTTCAACGCCCCCGACCTGCTCTGGTACGTGGTGGGCGCGGCGTTCTCATGGGCCGTGCACCGCTGGGCCGTGCGCCGCTGGGCGGTACGGCGGGTGGCGCCCCGGGCTCAGGCCACTGGGGGGCGGGACCGCGCCCCGGCCTCCTGAAGTTCCAGCCGCCCCAGCACGTGTCCGGTGGCGCGCCCGCGGTTGCTGCCGGAGACCCGGAGCGGGAGCGCGGCGCCGGTCACCGCGAAAGGCACCGAGAGGCCGAGGACGCCGACGAGCTCCGGCCACCGGCGTTCGTCCGCGCGGACGCACGGTGCCCTTCGCGGTGGGCGGGGTCTGCTGCCCGACACGGCTCGCCCGCACGGCAGTTCGGGTGTTCGGGCTCCGGCAGCCGATCGTACGCACCGCTCGCGGGCCCGTCGGCCCGTGGCCCGATCCCTTCGACAGGTGGCCTCCAGGCCACTCGCCCGTAAGCCCTCCCACGCCGGATGCTCTGACACGTGACCCAGACAACCGAAAGCGCCGCCCGGGGCGAGAACGAGGACCGGACCCCCGTCCCGGCCGCGCGCCGCCCGACGCCCTCCCGCCCGTCCCGCCTTCCGGCCGGTCTGCGGATCCACCGTGCCTGGATCGTCGCCGCCGTCACCTTCGTGACGATCATCGGCGGCGCGGCCTTCGCCTCGCTGCCGGGTCTCCTCATCGACCCGCTGCACACGGAGTTCGGCTGGTCGCGCGGCGAGATCGGCCTCGCCGTCTCCGTCGACCTCGCGCTGTACGGGGTCACCGCCCCCTTCGCCGCCGCGCTGATGGGCCGGTTCGGCATCCGGCGGGTGGTGGCCGCCGCGCTGACCGTGGTGGCGGCCGGGGCACTGGGCTCCGTCTGGATGACCGCCTCCTGGCAACTGCTGGTCTACTGGGGCCTGCTGGTCGGCCTCGGCACGGGCTCCATGGCGATGTCCTTCTCCGCGATCGTCACCGACCGCTGGTTCGTCGCCCGGCGCGGTTTGGTCACCGGCATCCTCACCGCCGCCGGGGCCTCCGGCCAGCTGGTCTTCCTGCCGCTCTGCGCCTGGATCGTCAAGGAGCACGGCTGGCGACCCGCCTCGGTGACCGTCGCGCTCGCCGCGCTCGTCGTCGTCCCGCTCGTCTGGTTCCTGCTCCGCGACCACCCCGCCGACGTGGGCCTCGCCCCCTACGGCGGTACGTACACGGAGCGGCCCGCCCCCACGCGGGGCGCCGCGGCCAGGGCGCTGCGGGTGCTCTTCGACGCGGCCCGCACCGGGCCGTTCTGGCTGCTGGCCGGGGCATTCGCGATCTGCGGCGCCTCGACCAACGGCCTGATCCGCACCCACTTCGTGCCCTCCGCCCACGACCACCACATGCCGGTCACCGCCGCCGCCTCGCTGCTCGCCGTCATCGGGGTCTTCGACATCGTCGGCACCGTCTTCTCCGGCTGGCTCACCGACCGCTTCGACTCCCGCCGCCTGCTCGCCGTCTACTACGCGCTGCGTGGGGTCTCGCTGCTCTTCCTGCCCATGCTGATGGCGCCCTCGGTGCACCCGCCGATGGTCTTCTTCATCGTCTTCTACGGCCTGGACTGGGTCGCCACCGTCCCGCCGACGATCGCCCTCTGCCGCGAGCAGTACGGCGACGACAGTGCGATCGTCTTCGGCTGGGTGCTGGCCTCGCACCAGATCGGGGCGGCCGTGGTCGCCTTCCTCGGCGGAGTGGCCCGGGACGCCTTCGGCTCGTACGACGTCGTCTGGTACGCCGCCGGGGCGCTGTGCGCGGTGGCCGCCCTGATGTCCCTCGTCGTCCGCCGCACCCCTCTGCCCGGGGGCGGGAAGGCGGTGGCGGCGGCCTGAGCGGTACGACCCCGACCCGCACGCGTCAACTCCCGTGCGGCGTGCGGCGATCGGCGTGAGAACGCCTCCCTGACGGCGAGGCACGGAGTGAGCGGGGCGACCTGGTGGCCGCTGCCCGGGGCCGGTGGCGGCGGTGGCGGCGGGGCTGCTGGTCTGGGTGACGGCGGCGGACCTGGAGCGGTCGAGCCAGATCGCGGGGGTGGTCGGTTCGGTGGTGGGCGTCGTCGCGCTGGGGGTGGCCTTCCGGCAGCTCCGCGCCGGTACGCCCACCGTGCCCGAACCCGCCCCCGAGCCCGTACGGGCGGCCGACGGCTCCGACGCGGCACGCGGCAGCGTCCGTTCCGCCTCGGCGCACGACACCGCGCCCGGCCCCGCCGCCGGAGGCGGTACGGAAGCCCCGGGCATCACCGCCACCTCGCGGGAGCCCTCGCCGAGGCCGGGCAGTACGAACGGGCCCGCACGCTCTACACGGGCGTGCTCGCGGACATGGCGCGGGTTCTCGGCAGCGAGCACCGCGACACCCCGTCGTCCCGTACCCAGGTGGCGATGGCGCTCATCCTGCCCATGCGCCCGGCCGAGGGGATCACCCAACTGGAGCGCACCCTCGCCGACTGCGAGCGTGTGCTCGGCGCGGACGCTCCCCAGACCGTACGGCTGAGGCAGGACCTGGCCCGCACCTTCGAAACCGTCAGCGGGGTGCTCTGCCGATCCGGTGAGCGATCTTCACCGCGTCCCGGGCCATCTCGCGGAACATTCCGCTGATCGGGTTGGAGAACCCGGTGAAGTACAGCCCCGGCGCGTCCTTCGGCGCCCTGGCGCCGTGCACCACCGGCCGGCCCCGCCCGTCCAGCACCCCGAGGTGCCCGACCAGCCCCTCCAGGGCCCGCCGGTACCCCGTCGCCGCGATCACCGCGTCCGGCGTCAGCCGTGTGCCGTCGGTCAGTACCACCTCCGCGCCCTCGAACGAGGCGATGGCCGCCACCGGCCGCACCCGCCCCGCCTTCACCGCGTCGATCAGCCCCACGTCCTGCACCGGGATCGCCCCGTCCTTCACCCGTGAGTACAGCCCGGTGGTGGGACGCGGCAGCCCCTGCGCCGAGAGGTCCGGCACAGCGGCCTTCGCCATCAGCGCGCCCGCCCGGTCGACCAGCCACACCGGCAGCCGCCGCACCAGGATGCCGGTCGCCTGCGCGGGCCACCCGGCCGTCGACCGCCGCACGATGTGCGGGACCGTACGCACCGCGATCCGCACCTCCGAGGCCCCGCCCTCCACCAGGTCCACCGCGATCTCCGCACCGGTGTTCCCGATCCCCGCGACGAGCACGCTCCGCCCCGCGTACGGTGCCGGGCTCCGGTACGTGGCCGCGTGCACCAGCTCCCCGGCCCACCCCTCCCGGCCGGGCCAATCGGGTATGTGGGGCGTGTGGTTGAAGCCCGTCGCGACGACCACCGCGCGCCCCGTCAGCACCCGCCCGCCGGTCGCCGAGAGCACCCACCCGGCCCCGTCCGGCGCCCGGTCGACACGGGAGACCTCGACGCCCGTGATCACTTCCAGCTCGTGGAACTCGGCGTACTTCTCCAGGTACCGCACCACGTCGTCCCGGGACACCCACCGCCCGAACTTCCGGGGCATGGCCAGCCCCGGCAGCGCCGACCAGCGGCGGGTGGTGTGCAGGTGCAGCCGGTCGTAGTGACCCCGCCAGGAGGCGCCGACCCGCGGCGCTTTCTCCAGTACGACGACCCGCATCCCCTCCGCGCGCAGCGCGGCCGCCGCCGCCAGACCGCCCGGCCCGCCCCCGATCACGTAGACGGGACGGTCCTCCGTACGGTCGATGGAGGCCGGTATCGCGGCGGGGCGAGCTGAACTGCCATCAGTGGGCGCGGTGTCGGACATGAGCGTCGAGCCTAATCGGGTGGTCCCCGAATGGGTCTCGGCGGAGACCGGAATCCGTTGCGAATTGATCACGGGACGCGGTCGGTTGAGTTCCCGTCAGCGCTGGCGCCCGGCGGGCGTTCGGAGCGGCGGTACGTTCGGATCAGGGCGGCGGCGGTTGCCATGGAGGCCGGAAGGCGTCGCGGAAGGAGTTCCGATCATGCGGCGGTACGTTCTCACCGGCACGCCGGGGGCGGGCAAGACATCGATCCTGCACTGCCTGGCCGAGCTCGGCCACGAGGTGGTCGAGGAGGCGGCGACCACGGTCATCGCACGGTCGCAGCTGCAGGGCGAGGACGAGCCCTGGACGCGGGCGTCCTTCATCGACGAGATCGTCGCCCTGCAGCGACAGCGACAGCGACAGCGCCAGTCGGAGGCGGTCACCCCCGGCGCGGTCCAGGTGTTCGACCGGTCGCCGGTCTGCACCCACGCGCTCGCCACCTACCTGGGGTGGCCGGTGTCCCGGGCGCTGGCCGCAGAGCTCGAACGCGTCACCTCCCAGGGCATCTACGAACGCCAGGTGTTCTTCGTCCGCAATCTGGGCTTCTGCGAGCCGACCCCCGCCCGTCGGATCAGCTTTCACGAGTCGCTGGAATTCGAGAAGATCCACGAACAGAGCTATCGCGCGTTCGGCTACGAACTCATCGACATCCCCGCCGACGACCTGTCCCGCCGCGTTCAGGCGGTCGACTCGGTCATCTCCCGGACCGCTTCGTGAACCTCGCCGCAGCGCCCGGACGGCGAGCGGGCCGCCATGGGGCATCAGCCCTTGCCCGCCCCCGGCTTCCCCCGGCGCTCACTCGGTCAACTCCTCCGACTCCTCCCACGCCAACTGTGCCCGCACCAGCCCGTGCAGCAGCTCCGGGTCCACGTACTCGTCCTCCTCCGGGGCGCCGCACCGCCAGCTCAGCGGGTACGTGTTGCCCTCGGCACCCGGGATGCCGACCCAGTGGTCCCGGGCGGCCGGCCCGTAACAGGTGGCTCCCGGCGGCCAGTCGAACTCCTTGCTGGATCCAGGAGGGATCAGGAAGTACGTCCACCGCGCCCCCGCGACCTCCCGCACCACCGGACCGGGCTCACCCGCAGTGAGCGTGATCAGGTGGTGGACGACCGCCTCGCCTCGTACGCCCTTCAACCGAATCGCGTCGAAGTGAATTCCGGACAGGCGGAGTTGATGTCCGGCCACGGGGACCCATTCGGGGAGATTCTTGCTCGTCATGCCTACGAGAATCCCGCCGGTTGCCTAGCGTGACCAGTACGACACGGTCCACATCGGGTGATGTGGGGAGGAAGGCGGTGGCTGTGGGAACGAGTGGTGAGCCCTCGGGAGTACGGCGGCTCGTGGGCGACCTGATCCGGATTCATCGGACGCGCGCCGGACTCACGCAGAAGGAGTCGGCGGACCGGCTGCTGATCTCCGAATCGCTGATGGGAGCGTACGAACGCGCGGAACGCATCCCGTCGTTGGAGTTCCTGCACGACTCCGACCGGGTGTTCGACGCGGGCGGGGCGCTGAAGGCGTGCGTCGCGCTGGTGGACGAGGAGAAGTACTCGCCCCGCTTCTTGAACTGGGCGAGGTTGCAGAGAGACGCGCGTGTGATCAGCGGTTACGAGACGATGCTGATTCCGGGGCTCCTGCAGACGGAGGCGTACGCGTACGCCGTCTACCGGTCCCGCACACCCGCGTACACCGAGGACGAGATCGTTCGGCACGTCGAGGCGCGACTCGAACGACAGGCAGTGCTGGCCAGGGACAACTCTCCCCGCGTCGGCTTCGTCATCGAGGAGTCGATCCTGGAGAAGGCCCTCGGCGGACCGGCGGTGCTGAAGGAGCAGCTGCTCCATCTTCTCGACTGCATCGAGCGGTTGAACCATCTGACCGTGCAGGTCGTTCCCTCCGACCAGCACACCCACGCAGGACTGATGGGGCCGATGCAGTTGATGAACACGGCGGAGGGCCGCAGTCTGGTGTATGTGGAGGCGCAGGGCGGGGATAGGTTGATCTCCAAACCCGAGCAGGTAAGCGACCTGTTCGACCTCTTCGGCATGCTGCGGGCCCAGGCGCTCAACCCCTGGGAGTCCGCCGAGCTCATCGAGAAGAAGGCGGGGCAGTTGTGAGCACCGGTTCCGGACTGGCGTGGTTCAAGTCCAGCTACAGCGGCAACGAGGGGGATGCCTGCATCGAGGTCGCGTACGACTGGCGCAAGTCCAGCTACAGCGGCAATGAAGGCGGCGAGTGCGTCGAGGTGGCCGCCTGTCCCCAGGCCATCCACGTCCGGGACTCCAAGGTGACCGACGGCCCGACCTTCGCCGTGGCCCCCGACGCCTGGACCGCGTTCCTCGCGGGGACCGCCGGCGCCTGATCCGTACCGCTCGCTCCCGTACGCGGGTGCGTATGGTTCACAGGCCCGGCGCGCCCCACACCGGGAACCACCGGGCCAGCTCCTTCTCCACCCGCAGGTCGTCCCCGAGCGTGGCGCGGACCTGGAGCTCAAGGCCGTTGTCCCGTTTCTCCGCGCCACCGGGAGCCGGGGCGAACGGGTAGAAGGTGCCGCGCTTGTACAGGTACACCAGCGCCAGCGAGCGGCCCTCCGGGTCGCGGAAGCCGATCAGCGAGCAGAGCAGGTGCGGGCCGAAGCCGCCGTCCTGGAGCAGGGTGTTCACCGCGTGCAGGTCGTTGACCAGCGCGGCGGGGTCCTCCGGCGGCTGCTGGGCGAGCAGCCAGGTGTAGCCGTACGCGTCCTGGCTGAACTCCACCGGAACCCCGCCCCGGTCCGTGTCGGCGTCCAGCAGCTCCCGTACGTCGTCCTGGAGCCGGGCGAAGTTCGCGCCCTCCACCCCCGCGAAGCAGACCGAGCCCAGCCCTGACGGGGTGAAGCCGGTGGCGGCCTGGAGGGTCAGCGCGGCGGACGGTACGGCGAAGAGCTGGTCCAGATCAGGGCGGACCGGCTTGCTCCGACCGAGGATCGCGTCGAACAGACCCACGTGAGGCTCCTCCAGGATTACCGGGACTACTGGACTACCGGGACTACCGGGACTACCCGGCTTACGGGCGGGACAGGTCGGCGGAGATGCGGGCCAGCTGGTCGAGACGCTGTTCCAGCGTCGGGTGCGAGGAGATCAGCCGGCTGAAGCTCTCCTTCGAGGAGAAGGCGGGGACGAAGTAGAAGGCGTTGTACGGCTCAGCCTTCCGCAGGTCCTCGGTGGGTATGCGCGCCATCTGCCCGCTGACCTTCGTCAGCGCGGAGGCGAGTGCCGAGGGGCGGCCGGTGAGCAGGGCGGCGGTGCGGTCGGCGGAGAGCTCGCGGTAGCGGGAGAGCAGCCGGGTGAGCAGGAAGCTGAGCGCGTAGACGACCGCGCTGATCAGCGGGATCAGCATGATGATGATGCCCGCCGGGTCGTTGCCCCGACTGTTGCGGGCGAAGCCGCCCCACAGGGCCACCCGGGTGATGATCCCCGCCAGCACGCCCAGGAACGACGCGATGGTCATGACCGCCACGTCGCGGTGGGCGACGTGCGACATCTCGTGCGCGAGGACACCCTCCAGCTCCTCTGGCTCCAGTCTCCGCAGCAGTCCGGTGGTCGCGCAGACCAGGGCCGACTTCTCGTTCCGGCCCGTTGCGAACGCGTTCGGTACATCACTCTGCGCGATGGCCACGCGAGGTTTCTTCATGTCCGCCAGCGCGCAGATCCGGTCGATCGCCCCGTGCAGCTCCGGCGCCTCCTCGGGGGTGACCTCGCGGGCCCCCATCCCGAACGCGGCGATCCTGTCGCTGAACCAGAACTGCACGACGAAC
Organism: Streptomyces sp. NPDC001770; assembly: GCF_053596135.1. Classification (NCBI taxonomy): domain Bacteria; kingdom Bacillati; phylum Actinomycetota; class Actinomycetes; order Kitasatosporales; family Streptomycetaceae; genus Streptomyces; species Streptomyces sp. NPDC001770. Next base: position 301,750 of record NZ_JBSFFN010000001.1, read on the forward strand.
AGTCCGCCCGTGATGATCAGGATCACCGCCCACGAGCCGGGCAGCACGGCCAGCAGCACCCCGACCAGGACCACGTACAGCAGCCCGATGAAGAACATGGTCGACACCATGCGTGTGGTCAGCCCCCGGTCGGGGGCGTAACGGGAACGGGCTCTGGCCATCGGTGCCTCCCATGCCACACATGCCTTCTCTGACTCCATGGTGCTCCTGTCCGGCGGAAAGCGGACCGGACTCCGCCAGGGGGAGGGGATGCCGGTTCCCGATCCCTGGATAGCGTGATCACGACGTACGGAGACTTCCGGCGGGACGGAAGAGACTTCCGGCGGGACGGAAGCGGACAGGAAAGAGAAAGCTGCGATGGAGAAGCCCGAGATCGACCCCCCGGCGGGCGATCCGCCCACCGAACTGCGGATCAGGGACATCGTCGTCGGCGACGGCAAGGAGGCGAAGCGCGGCCAGGTGGTCCGGGTCCACTACGTGGGAGTCACCTTCGCGACGGGCAAGGAGTTCGACTCCTCCTGGGAGCGGGACGAGCCGTTCAAGTTCGCCATCGGTGGCGGCCGGGCCATCAAGGGCTGGGACCGGGGCATCGTGGGGATGAAGGTCGGCGGCCGGCGCGAACTCGTCATCCCTCCGCGCCTCGCCTACGGCAAGCAGTCGCCCTCCTCGCTGATCCCGCCGGGCTCGACGCTCGTCTTCGTCGTGGACCTGGTCCAGGTGTCCTGACCCGGGTGTCGGCGCTGCGGCACTCCGTACGTGTCGCGGGCGCCCGGTTCTCCGGGCCCCGCACCCCGGTCCTCCGTACTTGAATTCCGGCCCCCTCCGCACTTGAACGCGTTCAAGAAAACTGGGACGCTGGTCGCAGCCGATGGAGGGGGCCGATCGTGGTGAGCACTCTGCTGACACCGTGCCGAACGGGCCGACGAGCCGTGCCCGGCGAGTCCGGGGCGGGCGGAGGGGCGGGGCCGACGCGGATTCTCGACCACGAGCACCCGCGCGTCCGGGCCGCCGTGCGGAGCATCGGCACCGCGGACCGTGAGGGGGGCGGGCCCGAGGCGACGGTGGCGGCACTCCGCCGCGCCCACCGGTGGATCTCCGAGGAGGTGCGCCCCGTCTACTCGGTGGAGGAGGCGCGGCCGGTGTCCCGGGTCCTGCGCCTCGGCCGGGGTTCGTGCAGCCAGCGGATGGCCGTACTGGAAGCGGTCGCGAGGGCTTGGGGCACTCCCACCCGGGTGCGCGGACTGGTGGTGGACGGCACGTTCTGGTACCCGCGCTTTCCCCGGCTGCGTCGCATCGTCCCCGACCAAGTGATCCTGGCGTGGCCGGAGTTCCGTATCGACGGACTGCCGGACGGCGCCGCCGCACGCTGGCTGACCGTGTCCGAACTCTTCGCCGGTGCCGTCGCTCCGCAGGGCCCGCGTGGCGGAGGCTTCACGAACGAGGGCCCCGAGACGCTCTTCGAGGCCCTGTCCCGGACGGCGGTCGACTGGGACGGCCCCTCGGTCTGCCCCGCGTCCGACGCCTCGTGCGATCTCTCGGCGTACCTGCTCGCGGACCTCGGGCACGTCGGCTCCCGGGACGAACTCTTCGCCCGGCACGGGCAGACCCTGTGCGGCACGGCGAGGCTCCTGGCCGAACCCGTCCTGGGACGGCGGGCGGCGGGAGTCTGACCCCGCGCGCGCCGCCCGACCGCCGGCCCGGGCCCGGCACGCAGGGGCGCCCCTCTCCGCCGGGAGGGGCGCCCCTGACCGGAGTCCTTCCGGGCTCAGCCGACGAGCAGCGAGGCCTTCAGCTCCTTGATCTCCTTCGAGGAGAGGCCGAGGCCCTTCTTCTCGTAGTTGGCGAACGAGCCGAACGTGGCCTCGACCTCGTCGAAGCCGGAGTTCAGGTACTCGGCGCGGACGTCCAGCATCGGCTTGTACGCGGCGGCCATGTCGGCCGGCATCGCGGCCAGCGCGGCGGCGTTCGCCTCGGCGCGGTAGGTGTTGCTGGCCAGGTAGTCCTGCATGACCGTGGCCTTCGGCACGCCGAGCGCGGTCAGCAGGGCGGCGTTCGCCCAGCCCGTGCGGTCCTTGCCGGCCGAGCAGTGGAAGAGCACCGCGTGCTGGTCGTCGTCGGCCAGACCGGCGAAGACCTGCTGGTAAGCGGCCTTGCCGGTGGCCGAGCTGACCATCGCCTTCTCGCCGTCGACCATGTACTGGGCGGACTTCTCGGCCGAGGAGAGGTCGATCGCCGAGGTCACGTCGCCACCGATGACGTCGGCGATCACGTACTTCGCGCCGGCCGGCACGGTGTCCGGGGCGGAGGTGCGCTCACCGGCGGTGCGCAGGTCGAAGTCGACCTTGATGCCGAGCCGGTTCAGCTTGGCGACATCGGCGGCGGTGAGGGTGTTCAGGGCGCCCGAGCGGTAGACCTCGCCCATCTTGACCCACTGGCCCGTGCTGGTGCGGTAGCCGCCCGCGTCACGGAAGTTGACCGCGCCCTGGAGTGCGATCTCCCGGTCCGCGAGGTGGAGCGACCCGCCCTTCGACGGGACGAAGTCGAACCACTGGCGGTCGGCGGCCGGCAGGTTCTTGACGGTGACCGTGGCGTGGCTGCCGCCCTGGGCGACCACCTTGCCGTTCGCCTTGACGACCACGCCGCGGACCCCGGGGGCGGTCCAGCTCAGGGTGTACGAACCGTTGTCGTTCGCCGTCACGGTCGCGGCGGTGAACGGTATCCGCTGCTGGTGCTGCTGCTCGCGCTCGTGCGAGGCGGACGGCTTGCCCCGGTGGGCGGAGGCGTGGTGGGGGGCGGCCGAAGCGGCCGAGGCGCCGGCCCCGACGAGCAGGGCGGCGGCGGCGACGGCCGCGGAGACCTTGGCGCGGTTCATGGTGTTCATGGAGGTGAGCCTGCTTTTGCCGGACGAGCAAGGGGGAAACCCTGGATGAACTGCTGCCAAAGCGGAGCTGCACCTCTGGTCCGGTGTGCTGCGGGGGGTCCGGAGGCCCGGAACGCAGGGTTCCGGCATCGTGCGGACCGGGCGTGGCCGGGAACCCCCGCTTCCCCTGTCGCGGGTGGCGCAGCGCCGCTACCGTCGCCCGTATGACGCGGAGAGGACGCAGGCCACCCGTACCTCCGGACCCGAACCGCACCGAGAACCTCGCGCTGCTCGACTACCTCCGCGCACGGGCCGCGCGGCCCAGCGGTCCGCACGACATGGCACTCGACGGGTGGCAGCTGCACACTCACCCTGATCTCCAGGAACGCTTCGTCGTCCTCGCGTCGGGCCATCCGGTGGGGTCCGCCTACGGCGTGCCGGTCCTCTCGGTCGGAGGTGTGGCCGCGGCGCTCGCGTACGGCACGAGCATCCTGCTGGTCCGGGTCGCCGCTCCCCCCGAGAACCTCGCATCGGGAGGCAGCCTTCCGCCGCTCACCGACGGCGAGTGGTTCTCCGTCGATGCCTGGCAGGCCGACATCCCTCAGGCCGGCGGAACCGCCCGTCTCGGCGCTCTGGTGCGGGAGGCGGCTCGCCATGCCCGGGGCCAGCCCTTGGATCCACCCGGTCGGTAGGGGCGGCTGCCGGGGCCGCCCTCCGGCCGGGTGAGGGCGACTGCCGGGGCCGCCCTCCGCCGCCGGGGCCGTCACGGCCAGAGCAGCTCCCGCACCCACCCCGCTCCCCGGCGGCGGTAGCGCAGCCGTACATGGCGGCGGCGGGGGTCGCCCTGGAAGAACTCGACCTCCTGCGGCCGGACGACGTACCGCCGCCAGCTCGCCACCTCGGCCTCGGGTTCGTCCCGCGCCCGCCGCCACGCGGCATCGGAGGCGCGGGCCAGTTCCGCGAGGTCGTCCAGGACCTCGCTCTGCCGGCCGACCAGACCGGAGGCGAGCGCCCCGGTGGAGCGGGCGTGCAGATCGGCCCGGCTCTCCTCGGCGGACCCGAGGGCGACGGGGCCGCGTACCCGTACCGTCCGGCCCTGCACCGGCCAGTAGAAGGTGAGCGCCGCGTGCGGGTGGGCGGCGAGCTGGCGGCCCTTGGCGCTGGTGGCGTGGGTCGCGAAGCGCCAGCCGCGCTCGTCCGCGTCGTGCAGCATCAGCGTCCGCACGTCCGGGTGGCCGTACGCGTCGACGGTGGCCAGCGCCATGGTGTGCGGCTCGGGCTGCCCGGCGGCGACGGCCTCGGCGAACCAGGCGTGGAAGAGGGGGACGGGCGCCTCGGGGGCGGTCGCCGGATCGAATCCCGGCAGCTCGGTGTCCCACACGCGCTGGGCGTGCAGCAGGCGGAGGAAGGCCGTGTGTGCGTCGGTGCGGGACGCGTCGTCGTCGCTCATGGCGCCATTGCAGCAGGCCGCGGCGGGGGAGGGGGCTCGGGGCGCTGGACGCGGCATGTCCCGGGTACACCGACGGCGGGCCACATCGCGTGTGTGGCCCGCCGTCGGCGAGACAGGATGCCGGGCGTCCGGGGCAGGCCGTGCGCCGCCCGGTGAAGGGGGGTGGATCCGTCGCGGGCGCCTACTTCGTGGGCTTCTTGCCGGTCACACCGAGGTGCACCAACAGGGCGAGGTTCGGGCGGAGTTCGCCGACCTTGACACCCGTGCCCGTGGTCAGGGCCTTCTGGTGCGAGGCGACGGCGGCCAGCATGGCGACGAGTGATCCCGCCACCGCGGCGGGGTTGACGTCCTTGTCGACCTTGCCCTTGCCCTGGAGCTCCTTCACCGCGTCCGTCAGGGAGTTGGTGAACGAACTGAGGATCTTCACACGGATCTTGTTGAACCGCTTGTCGCCCTCGGCCGAACCGAGGTCGATCACGCGGAGAATCGCGTCGTTGCGTCGCCAGAAGTCGAGGAATCCGTCGACGAGTTCCTCGGCCGCCTGCCAGCCGGCCTTACCGACCCACGAGCGCCCGGAGGCCAGTTCGTTCAGCCCGGTGCCCTCCTTGGCCAGTTCGTCGGCGACTTCGAGGACAGCGCCTTCCACGTCCGGGAAGTACTGGTAGAAAGTCGCGGGTGAAGTCCCCGCCTTCCGTGCGACGTCGATGACTTTGACGTCCCGGTACGGCGAGGAGCTGAGCATCTCGCTGAGGCAATCGAGCAGCTTCTGCCGCGTCGCCTGACCGCGTCGACCGGCCACGCGGCCGTCGACGGTGCGTACTTGTCCTGTCATGCCGTCAGCTTACCGACGGGTGAACGGAGCGCGATTCGGCCGAGTGCAAATGGGGAATTACCCAGCGCGCAGAGGGTGGCGGGTGGTATTTCGGCCATCTTTTTCATGCGATCCGGAGAGGCCGCTGGATGCTTCTGTTGCCTTTGCGGCGCGTGCGTTCACAAGAGGTCCCGGGGGCGGGGAGATGCGCGAGAAAGTGTTATCAACAGCCTGTGGACAACTTCGGTGGACAACTTTCGCTCTGCGGTACGGCGAATCCGCCGAGCGCGCACGGAGCCGGACGGGACCGCCACGTCCCGTCGCGCCCCCGTCCCCTCTCGCGGGGGAGCGCGGGCGCCGTTACGTTGACCAGGACAGGTGTCACGCACACGTGGCGCGCCCGGCCGCGCGGGAGGACCGCGCTCCCGGCGAGGGAAGGACCCGGCCCATGGCGGCATTCGCGCACTCCGTGCCCTGCTGGGTGGAGGTGCACCTCTCCGACCTCGAAGCGGGCAAGCGCTTCTACGGCGGGCTCTTCGGCTGGAGCTTCCACGCCGGGGACGGCATGCCCTTCGCCGACGCCTACAGCGACGGGCGGCTCGTCGCCGCGCTCGCCGCCAAGACGGACGGCCGGATGCCCACCACCTGGGGCGTCCACTTCGCCACCGACGACATCCGGGCCACCGTCTCCGCGATCCGCGCGGAGGGCGGCCAGATCATCACCGACCCCGTCCGCGCGGGCCGCGCCGGGATCCTGGCGCAGGCCGTCGACCCGGACGGCGCCGCCTTCTGGCTGTGGCAGGCGGAGGAGCGGCCGGGCTTCCAGAAGCAGAACGAACCCGGTTCGTACTGCTGGACCGAGCTCTACACCCGGCGCCCCGACCGGGTGGACCCCTTCTACGCCGCCGTCTTCGGCTTCCGGAGCACCGACCTGGACGCCTCCGCCGACGGGGACCCCGGGACGGCCGGGAGCGGCATCGACTTCCGCATGTGGTCCCCGCCCGGCGCCACCCCCGGCCCCGACACCGCGATCGGCGGCCGGAGCGTCATCACGGACGACTTCCCCGAGATGATGCCCAGCCACTTCCTGACGTACTTCGCCGTCGCCGACTGCGACCGCACCGCCGAACGGGTGACGGAGCTGGGCGGCCGCGTCACCGCCGTGCCGTTCGACATCCCGTACGGGCGGATGGCGGCGTTCCAGGACGACCAGAGCGCCGCGTTCGCCGTGCTCCAGCCGGCGGAGCTGATGCTGCCGTAGACCGGAGGGCCGTGGAGCGGAGGCCGTCGACCGGGGGATGGGCGGCGGCCTGTGGGCGGGATACCGGTCGAAGACGCCCCGTGGTCCCGCGAATTCGCGCCACGGTGGCCGCAACACCCGTCTCCCGTAAGGGATTCCGCCCACAATGACGCGATGGGAAACCTCGCCCTCCGGGCCGTACTCGTCTGCGTCGGATGCGCCGTGCTGCTGACCGGCTGCACCGCCGGCTCCGGTCCGGCACGGGAGGACAGCGCCGGGACACGCGGGCCCGTCGCGACCACCACCGTCGCACCCGGCGCCGCCACGCAACTCGCGGAGCGGTACCGCGAGGCCGGAGGGGTGCCGGACGTGTACGGCATCGGGCGCGGCTCCGACGGAGACGGAGTACCGCTGCTGACCGTGTGGACGCACGACCCGGACGAGGACGACCGGCCGTTCCAGGAACTCAAGGAGTCGGTCACCCGCTATCTGGCGGAGCACGAGGGGCTTTCGCTGGAGAAGGGCTACCTGATGGACGTCTTCGGGCCGGACGGTTCCCTGCGGCACCGCCTCGACGCCCGCGCCTGACGTCGCGTCGCCGACCGCCCGTCGGCCCCCCACCGCCCCGTGATAGGACGGGCCCGTGTCCGGTACGAAGATCGACGTGGTGATAGCCGACGACCAGGAGCTGGTCCGGGCCGGGTTCCGCATGATCCTGGAGGCGCAGCCGGGCATCGAGGTGGTCGGCGAGGCGGCCGACGGCGTCGAGTGCGTGGAGCTGGCCCGCAGGCTGCGGCCGAGGGTGGTGCTGGCCGACATCCGGATGCCGCGCCTGGACGGCCTCGAGGTGACCCGGCTGCTGGCCGGGCCCGGTGTCGCCGACCCGATCAACGTCGTGGTGATCACCACCTTCGACCAGGACGACTACGTGCGCGGCGCACTGCGCAACGGCGCCTGCGGGTTCCTGCTGAAGGACGCCACCCCGGCCCTGCTGGTGGAGGCCGTGCACGCGGCGGCCCGCGGCGACGCTCTGGTGTCCCCGGCGGTGACGGTACGGCTGCTGCGGCGCCTGGAGCGCGCGGAACAGGGCGCGGCGCCGTCGGAGCCCTCGGTACCCGGCGGGGGCCCGGAGCCGCACGGACTGCTCAGCACCCGGGAGCGGGACATCGTGCGGCTGGTCGCGGTGGGCCGTACCAACCAGGAGATCTGCGACGAGCTGTTCCTGTCGCTGTCGACGGTCAAGACCTACCTGGGCCGCATCCAGGCCAAGCTGGACGCCCGCAACCGGGTCGAGGTCGCCGCATGGGCCTGGGAGCACCGGGTGGTCCGGCCGCGCGGATGAGCGGCACGCACGGCCCGGCGCCGGGGAGGACACGCGGGAGGGCGGCCGGTCGGGACCCGGAAGCGGGGCGGGAGGGACGCGGTTGCCGTTCCGCACGTGCGCAGGCCGGCGCCCGTCAGGTGCGGAGGCCGGTGCCCGCCGGACCCGCGGGAGCGGACCAGACCCGCACGCGGGGCTCCGTCCGCTCCCAGGGAGTCGCGCAAGTGCGGCACGTGTGCACCAGAACCGCCCGGACAGTCTTCAAACCGCCCACGGGGAGCCGCCGCACACGGCGCCGGCCGTGGGCGCGGGGGGCGGGGACTGGAGCCGGAAGCGGGCCCGTACCTCCCACCCGCCGTCGCGCAGCGGGCCGGTCCGCAGGGTTCCGTCCAGGGCCTCCACGCGCTCGCGCAGCCCGATGAGGCCGAAGCCGCTCTGCCCCCCGAAGCCGTTGTGGTTCGCGGACGGTGAGGCGCCGTTGGTGACCGTGACCCAGAGCCACGCCCGGTCCGCGTCGAGGCGTACGGCGGCCTGGGCGCCGGGGGCGTGGCGGCGGACGTTGGTGAGGGCCTCCTGCGCGACCCGGTACGCGGAGATCTCCACCTCCGGCGTGAGATGCGCGGTGCGCGCCGCGGCGGTCGCCTCCAGCCGGGCGGCGGCGGCCGGGGCGCCGGCCGCGGCGGGCGCGGAGTGGGCGGCCGTCAGCTCGGAGAGCTCGCTCAGCAGGTCGCCCGGACGCTGCGGGACGTGGTTGTCCTCGCGCAGTACCCGTACCAGCCGGCGCATCGATTCGAGGGTCTCCGTACCGGCCTGGGCTATGTTCCGCAGGATCGGCTCGACCTTCTCCGGCGCTGTGGCGTGGATGGCCGTCGCCGCGTGCGCCTGGACGATGATGCCGGTCATGTGGTGGGCGATCAGATCGTGCAGGTCGCGGGCGAGCGCCAGCCGTTCGGCCTGCCGGACGTCGGAGATGTTCCGGCGGCGCCGGGCCTCCAGGGCGCGGATGGCGCAGCCGAGGGTGATGGTGATGGCGAGCGCCACCGTCAGGACGTAACCGCCGGGCACGATCACCGACCACAGGCAGGTCCGTACGGGCAGCGCCAGCACCGCGAGGCTCAGGGCCGCCGCGGCGGCGGCCGCCCTCCGCGCGCTCGCGGTCTGCGCGAGGGTACGGATCACCAGGGTGAGCAGGCCCGCGCACTCCAGCATGCCGACGGACGACCCCTTCGGCGGCGCGGTCAGGCAGACGACCGTCAGCGCCAGCGACATCACCACGACGCACCAGACGCGGGGCAGCAGCGGCGAGGCGAAGCGCGTCGCGGCGCCGGGGAACCGGGTGAGCCGGGGCTCGGCGACGGCGAGCATCGTGAGCGGCCCGGTGACCAGAACGGACAGCCAGTTGGTCGCGAGGGAGAACGCGTCGGGCGCGGAACCCAGCAGCGCGAGGTCCGCCACCCAGGTCAGCGCGAACGCGAGCAGGCCGAACACGGCGATGAGCCGATTGACGGCCGGAGTAAACGGAAGATGCCAGTCCACGCGCACCAGCGTAAGGAGCCGCCCGGCGGGCGGTGTCGGCCGAATGACCGACAGACCGGACACCGAACGGTACCTGCGGCCGACACGTCCCGACCTCCGCACGCGACACCATGGTGATCACCGGCGGCCGTGCCCTCCCCCGAGTACGGCCGACGGCGGTCGTACCGTCGCACGCGGCGACGGTGCCGGGGGTACTGCCGCCCGTGGGGACGGGGGCCGGTACCGCCGTGGTTCCCGGCGTCCCCGCGCGGCACGGGAACCACGGATCCCCCGGCGTCACGGTTTTCCCGCACCAAGGCTCCTCAACGTCGAGGCCGTCCCGACTTCCAGGCCGTTCTGAACCTCCAGACCGTTCAGACCGTTCAGTCCCTGACTCTTCTCCGTGCGCACGCACCACGCGCACGCACGCACCACTTACGGAGTCCTCCACTCTCATGGCTACCTTCCTGCACAGGATCGGCCGCTTCGCCTTCCGGCGGCGCTGGCTGGTCGTCCTCCTGTGGGCCGTCGTCCTCGGAGCCGTCGGTTCCGTCGCCGCCGGCACCACGAACACGGGGTCCTCCGGGCTGTCGCTGCCCGGCACGGAGTCGCAGCGCGCCTTCGACCTCCTCGCCGAGAAGTTCCCGGCCGCCAACGCCGAGGGCGCGAGCGCCCGGGTCGTCGTGCGCGCCCCGGAAGGGCAGCGGATCGACGCCGCCGGCAACCGGGCCGCCACGGAGAAGGTCCTGACCGGTCTGAAGGGCTCCTCCTCCCGCATCGCGCAGGTCAGCGACCCCTTCGCCGCCAAGACGGTCAGCGCCGACGGCCGCACCGCCTACGCGCAGGTCACCTACACCGTCGGGGCGGCCGACCTGGCCGACGCCGACCACACCGGCATCGACAAGGCGCTGGACGCCGGCCGTGACGAGGGCCTGACGGTGGAGGCGTCCGGCGACGCCCTCGCCGAACCCGAGCAGGGAATGACCGCCGAGGCGATCGGCTTCCTGCTCGCCGCCCTCGTCCTCGTCCTCACCTTCGGGTCCCTGGTCGCAGCGGGCTTCCCGCTGCTCACCGCCCTGGTGGGGGTGGGCGTGAGCACCTCCGTGATCACCGCGGTCAGCGCCACCTTCGAGCTCGACAGCAGCACCTCCTCGCTGGCCTCGATGCTCGGCATCGCCGTCGGCATCGACTACGCGCTCTTCATCGTGTCCCGGTACCGGGCCGAACGCGCCGACGGCTACGACGCGCGGGAGGCCGCCGCACGCGCCAACGGAACGGCCGGTTCAGCCGTCGTCTTCGCGGGCGTGACCGTGATCATCGCCCTCGCCGGCCTCGCCGTCGTCAACCTGCCGCTGCTCACCGCCATGGGCCTCGCCGCCGCCGGTGCCGTCGTCATCGCCGTGCTGGTCGCGATCACCCTCGTGCCCGCCCTGCTGAGCTTCGGCAGCGAGCGGGTCCTCGGCCGGGCGCGCAACCGCACCACCGCCCCGGCTGCCGCCCGGGCCGCCAAGGTCACGGTCGGCCGTCGCTGGATAGCCCTGGTGATGCGCCGGCCCGCCGCGGTCCTGGTCCTCGCCGTCGTCGCCCTCGGCACCCTCGCGCTGCCCGCCACCGACCTCAAGCTCGGACTGCCGGACGACGGTTCCAAGGCCCCCTCCTCCACCCAGCGCAAGGCGTACGACCTGCTCTCCGAGTCGTTCGGCCCCGGCTTCAACGGGCCCCTGATCGTCACCGTCGACGACCGCACCCCGGCCACCGCGTCCGAAGCCGCCGCCTCCCTCGGCAAGGACATCGCCGCACTGCCCGACGTGAAGGGCGTGTCGCCCGCCGCCTTCAACAAGGCCGGCGACACCGCGATCATCACCGTCGTCCCCGGCAGCGGACCGACCACCGACGCCACCAAGGACCTCGTCGCGAGCATCCGCTCGCTGGCCGGGAAGTCCCAGGCCGACAACGGCGCCCGCGCCATGGTCACCGGCACCACCGCGCTCAACATCGACGTCTCGGACAAGTTCAGCGCGGCCATCGCGCCCTACCTCGTCCTCGTCGTCGGACTCGCCTTCCTCGTCCTGATCCTGGTGTTCCGTTCGATCCTGGTGCCGGTCAAGGCCGCGCTCGGCTTCCTGCTCTCCGTGCTGGCCTCGCTCGGCTCGCTCGTCACGGTCTTCCAGTGGGGCTGGCTGAAGGACCTCGTCGGCCTGGAGCAGACCGGTCCGATCATGAGCCTGATGCCGATCCTGCTGGTCGGCATCGTCTTCGGACTCGCCATGGACTACCAGGTGTTCCTGGTGACCCGGATGCGCGAGGCGTACGTCCACGGCGCCGACCCCCGTACGGCGATCGAGACCGGCTTCCACCACAGCGCGAAGGTCGTCACGGCCGCGGCCCTCATCATGATCTCGGTGTTCGCCGGCTTCATCGGCTCGCACGAGGCCATCATCAAGGCCCTCGGCTTCGCCCTCGCGGTCGCCGTCGCCCTGGACGCCTTCGTCGTCCGCATGACGATCGTGCCCGCCGTCCTCACCCTCCTCGGCAAGCACGCCTGGACGCTGCCGCGTTGGATCGACCGCATCCTGCCCGAGGTCGACATCGAGGGCGAGAAGCTGGCCCGCCGCGACCCGGCAGCCGGGGAGGCCCCGGCACCGGACGCCGTACCGGAGTTCAGCGGCCGGTACTGACGGGTCGGCGGGCCGGTACTGACGGGTCGGTCGCCCGGCACTGACGGGGGATTACGCGAGCGCCGGCCCCCGTTCCGCGCGGACAGGGGGCGTGCACGGTGGGTCCGTGCACGCCCCGCTCGCGTCCAGGACGCGCCGGACCCGTACAACACCGGCTTGCTCCGGCGCACTTCGTCCCCGCCCGCGCGCCGCGCACTCCTGTCCTTCGCCCGTACGGCGGTTGTGCGGGCCCGCACCCATAGCAGCGAGCCCCGCCCCTCTGCCACCGACGGGGCTGATGACACCCCGATTCGCCCCCGGGTTCGCAACTGGGGGCCGCGCCAGGAAGAATCGGGGTGCGCACCGCCAGGTGGTGCCCGGTGGTGAGACGCTGCACGGGGCGGGAAATCGCGGGCCGGGGTCGTGGGACCAGGGCCCGTACGGGGAGGTGGCAGGCAAGTGGAACAGCTGACGCAGCACGACCCGAGACGGATCGGCCCGTTCGAGGTGCTGGGACGGCTCGGAGCCGGCGGCATGGGGCTCGTCTATCTCGCACGCTCGGCGTCGGGCAGACGGGTGGCGATCAAGACCGTCCGCACCGAGCTCGCCGAGGACCAGCTCTTCCGCGTCCGGTTCACCCGCGAGGTCGAAGCCGCCCGCGCGGTGAGCGGGTTCTACACCGCCGCCGTGGTGGACGCCGACCCGCGCGCCGCCGTGCCGTGGCTGGCCACCGCGTACGTACCGGCCCCCTCGCTCGAAGAGATAGTGAACGAGTGCGGGCCCATGCCCACCCAGGCAGTCCGCTGGCTGGCCGCCGGTATCGCCGAGGCCCTCCAGTCCATCCACGGTGCCGGGCTCGTCCACCGCGACCTGAAGCCGTCCAACGTGCTCGTCGTGGAGGACGGCCCCCGGGTCATCGACTTCGGCATCGCGTCCGGAGTGTCCAACACCCGGCTGACCATGACGAACGTCGCCGTGGGCACCCCCGCCTACATGTCGCCCGAGCAGGCCCGCGACTCGCGCAGCGTCACCGGCGCGAGCGACGTCTTCTCGCTCGGCTCGACCCTCGTCTTCGCGGCCACCGGCCACGCGCCCTTCCACGGCGCCAACCCGGTGGAGACCGTGTTCATGCTGCTGCGCGAAGGCCCGGACACCGAGGGGCTGCCGGACGACCTCCGCCCGCTGATCGAGTCCTGCATGCAGATGGACCCGACCCGCCGCCCCAGCCCCGCCGACCTCCAGGCGCAGCTCGCCCCGCACCTGTTCGCCTCGGGCAGCGACGACAGCGGCACCGCGTCGGCCTGGCTGCCCGGCCGGGCCACCGCGATGATCGAACAGCGGCGCGGCGGCGGACGCACCATGGCACCCGCCCCCGTGCAGGCGGTGGCCCCGCCGCCACCCCCGCGCCCGCCGGCCGGCGACTGGGACACCAACCGGCTGCCCGAGACCGCCCCGATGCCCCCGCGGCCCGCCCGGCCCGCACTGCCCGTGGGCCCCGGCCCCTCGGCACCGGCAGCGCCCTCGACGGACGGCGGGCCCGTCCACCTGATCGGCGCGAAGGTCGCGATCGGACCCGGTCCGCGCGCCGCCGAGATCCGGGGCGCCGCCGCCGCGCACCCGGCGGCCGCCACCGGGTGGGTCCGCCCGCCCGCCGGGCTCGCCGGCGCGCTCCCGGCCCCGGTCACCGCGCCCGTACCGGCGCCGGCCACCGCCCCCGAGGCGGCGCCCGCCGCACCGGACCGCTGGCGCCCCTGGCGTTTCCGCATGTCCAACGACGTCTGGGGTACCCCGGTCGTCGCGGGCGGCCTCCTCTACGTCACGTCCTTCGAGATCCACGCGCTCGACATCGGCAACGGCCGGCGCCAGTTCAAGACCCGTGACGTGGCCTGGGCGATGGCCGTCGACGGCGGGACGATCCACGCCTCCGACGGCCCCTCCCTCTACGCGCTGGACGCCATGAGCGGCACCGAACGGTGGAGGCGGCGGACCGACGCCTGGGTCTACTCCCTCAAGGCCGACCGGGGCACCCTGCTGACCGGGACCCGGGGCGGCGGCGTCCAGGCGTGGGACGCCGGCGGCGGCGAACAGCTGTGGGAGATCTCCGGCGCCCAGACCGACTTCGAGACGGCGGAGGCCGGCCCGGCGCTCCACGACGGGATCGCGTACGTCTGGCAGGACGCCCGGCTGCGCGCCCTCGACGCCCGTACCGGCTCCGAGCGCTGGTCGTACCCCGTCGGCGACGCGGCCTCCTGCGGCGGTGTCCCGGTCCGGGTGACCCCGGCGCCGGACGGCAACGTCTACGTCGCGGCGGGCACCCGGGTGCTGGCCGTGGAGAGCGCCTCGGGCCATGTGCGCTGGCACTTCGAGGCGCCCGCCGTCTTCCTCTCGCCGCCCGCGTTCGCGCCCGGCCCGGCGGTGACCGGGGGAGGCGTGTACCTCGCGGACTACCTCGGCACGGTCTACGCGCTCGACGCGGCGAACGGCAAGGACCGCTGGCGCATCGCCACGGAGGCCCGCCACTCCATCGAACCCGTGCTGGTCACCGGCGGGAACGTACACGTCGGCAGCGGCAGCGCGCTCTACACCCTCGACGCGGTCACCGGCACCCCGAAGTGGCGGTTCGCGGCCGGCGGCGACGTGGTCGGCAGCCCCGTCGTCGCGGACGGGCGGGTGCACTTCGGCTCCGCCGACCACGTCCTCTACACCCTGGACGCGGCGGGCGGCACCCTGCGCTGGAAGCTCGCCACCGGCGGCGAGATCACCGGCTCCCCGGTCGCCCGAGCCGGGGTCGTCTACGCCTGCAGCAAGGACCGGTGCGTCTACGCGCTGGACGCGCTGAAGGGCACGGGCACGGGGAACAACCGGGCGCGGTAGCGGCTGTCCCCTTCCGGCAGGCTCCCGGCGCGCGTCGCGTGCCTGCCGTGTGTCGCCTGCGTCAGGGGCCGTCGTGCCGACGCGGGTCCTCCGGACCGGTGTACGGGTCCGGTTCCGGCTCGGGATACGGGCTCGTCTGCGTGGACGGGCCCGGCTCCTGCGTGGGCGGCCAGGTGTCCGGGTGCTCGTAACCGGGGGTGGGGTACGGCGCGGTGCGCGCGTCGTAGTCCGGGGCACCACCCGTACCCGCGTCCCGTCCGCGCCCGCGCCGGCGGCGGCCCGACATCACCAGGGACCCGATCAGCAGCAGAAGGCCGCCGCCCAGGGCGAGCGCCACCCCCCACTGGAGCCCGGAACCGTCCGGGTCCACCGTCAGACTCCCCGTCGCCTGGCCCTGGCGGACCATCCACAGCACGGTGAAACCGAGCGCCACCACCCCGGCGAGCGCCACCACGAGCCGCGAGCGGAGCACGACCCCGGCCACGGCCAGTACCGCCACCACCAGGAAGGGCAGGAACAAGGAGACCATCACCGCCGACGAGGTGGTGGTGATCCCCTCGAAAAGGTCCCGCACACGGTAATCGTGCCCGGGGCGGCCGTCGTACCAGTCACGGAAGGGGCTCAGGACGACGGCCGCCGCTCCTGCGAGAGCGACCACGGAGCCGAGGACGTTGCGGATCATCGTCAGCCTCCTGCGCCATGTGCGCGTACGTACCGACGGCGTACGCGCGGACACCTGCGCGACGCTCTCGCGCTCGACGCTACGCCCGACCCTCCGCCTCCGCGACTTCGAAGCGGCCCGGCGCCCCCTGGCCCCGCCACCCCGCCGTACACCCGTCCTGTGCGGTCGTACGCCCGTCTCGTGCGCCTCTTCCGGTCCGTCCCGTCCCGTGCGCCACTTTCGGCAGGCCTCGCCGACGGTTTTCGGCCCCACCAGGCACACCATGACCAATCCGTGACAGGGTCATGACGTAGCGCGGGGCCTTCGCCCCGATGCTGGTCCGGAAACGAACGTCGGGAGAAGGCGCCGGGAGAAGGCGTCGCGGAGAAGAAGACGAGACACGAGGGGGGCTGCGTCCATGATGCGGCAACAGATCAAACTGGCGGCGGTCCTGGCGGTGGTGGTGCTCTCACTCACCGGGTTCTCCAAGTCCAGTCACGGACACGGCCACAGCGGGTCGAGCCACGGCTCCGGCGGCGGTTGCTCCAGCTCCAGGTCGTCCAACGGCGGCTACCACAGCACCAGCGACAACGATGACGACTACGACTACGACGGCTCGGGTTCGGGCTCCGGATCGAGTTCCGGTCACAGCACGCCCACGAACGATCCGACCACCGGGTACACCTCGTCGGCCGGCTCCGACCCGGCCGTGCGCGTGGTCAAGTGCGCCCAGCCGGCCAAGGGTTCACGCAAGGCGGTGACGTCCTCGCAGGTCGAACTCACCCCGACCGGCTACGGCACCTCCAAGGTCCGGATCACCGTGACGTTCTTCGACTCCGCGGGCAACCTGCTCGACACGGCCCACAAGAAGGTCGAACTCGACGCCACCGACGGAATGGAATCGAAGACGTTCACGGTGCCCATGGCGTCCCCGGCCAAGGTGGACGAGGTGTACCGCTGCGACGCCACGGCGGTCCTCGCCCGCTGACGTCCGGAACGGACAACGCCGAGAGGCCCGCCGCGACCTGGTCGCGACGGGCCTCTCCCGTTCCCGTACACCGGGATGCCGCTCCCGCTCCGGCTCCGGACGCACGACGGCCGCGGTGGCTCCCCCTCCGCGCCACCGCGGCCGTTCCCCCGTGTCCCGCGGCTCCCCCGAGCCCCGGTCCCCCGTAGCGAAAAAAAGTCTGTCAGGTGACGGGCTCCGACGTGGCGTGCATGTCGTCGGTCGTCGCCGTACCGCCCGTGGCTTGCGCGGTCAGCAGCTTCGAGGTCCCCGTGGCGTGCATGTCCAGCGTGGTCAGTTCCTCGGCCGCGACCTCGGTGCCGGTGGCGTGCATGTCCTGAGTCGTGAGCTTGGAGTCCTTCTTGGCGTCCGCCATGTTCCGCTCCCCTGCGATTCTTCGTATCGGGTGCGCGAGGCCCGTGCGGCAGTTCCCCCGAAAACCGACTGCCGTACGAGCCTCGCCAAGAGCCGCTCACGTTAGTGCCACGGCCCCGCGGTCGCCCCGTCTGCCCCCCGACGCGACGGATCGACTAGAAGGAAGAGTGCCGGTCCGCGATAAACGAATGATGAACGTCCGCTGCCGGCGTCCCACCAGGGCGTCACGCGGGCAGCACGGACGCGAACCGGTCCAGCAGCGCGCGTACCCCCGCGGCCTCGTGGGAGCCCAGACCGTCGTAGATCCCGAGCGCCTCGCGCCAGCAGACCTGAGCCCGGCCGAACTGGCCGATCCGCACCAGGGCCTGGCCCAGCACGGTCAGCACGTTGGCCTTCCGCCAGTCGCCCCCGATCCCGCGCAGCGAGGTCAGCGACTGCTCGGCCCCCGCGGCGGCCTGCACCGCACGCCCGGCCGCGAGATCGACCTCCGCGAGACGGAAGAGCGTCATCCCCACCCACAGCCGCTGCCGGCTCTCGCGGAAGACCGTCAGCGCCTCCTGCAACCGGTCCGTGGCATCGTCGAACGACTCGCTCTCGGTCAGCGCCATGCCCAGGGCGTAACGGCCGTTGGCGCTCCGCAGGGCATGGCCCATGCCGTCGTAGATGTCCGTACCCCGCTGCGCCAGCTCCACCGCGCTGCCGGTACGGCCGGTCGCCAGGTGGATACGGGACAGGTTGCACAACGCGCTCGCCTCGCCCGGCCGGTCCCCGACCAGCCGGAACGCGTCGATGGCCTGGGAGAAGTACGTCTCGCCGTCGTCGTGACGGCTCTGGTAGAGCGCCATGATCCCGAGCGCGTTCGAGGCCCAGCACCCCGGCAGCGGGTCGAGCGCCGGATCGACCAGCGCCATGATCCGCGCCGCCTCCTGCTCGGCCTGGTCGAAGCGGCCCGAGGCGTGGTGCACATCGGCGAGGGTGACCAGCGCGCGCACCTCCGTACGGCGGTCACCGCAGCCCGACGCCGCCTCCAGCAGCGCCAGAGCCGTCGTCTCGTACTCCTTCGCGTTGGCCCCCGACTCCCCGAGGTCCAGCGCCGCCCACAACAGGTCCACCGCCCGCCGCAGGGTCGCGGCCCCGGTGCACTGGCGGGCGCAGGCGAGGATCGTGGCCGCCTCCGTGTACAGCCAGTCCAGCGCCGCGTGCCGGTCGGCGAAGGCCAACCCGGCCCGGCCGGTGGGTTCCAGATGGTCCACCAGCCGGTCACCCGGCCGCTCCAGCGCGTACACGCCCGCAGCGGTCGCGAGGTAGAAGTCGATCAGCCGGGAGAGTGCCCGCTCCCGCTCCACGGGAGGATGCTCGTCGCGCTCGGCGCACGCACGGGCGTACAGACGGACGAGATCGTGGTACCGGTACCGCCCTGGTGCGGCCGACTCCAGCAGGGAGGTGTCGACCAGCGACTCCAGGATGTCCTCGGCCGCCTGCGGCTCCAGACCGAGGAGCGCCGCCGCGGCCGCGAGCGACACGTCGGGGCCGTCCGCCAGACCGAGGAGACGGAACGCACGGGCCTGGACGGGCTCCAACTGGCCGTAGCCCAGCTCGAACGTCGCCTTCACCGCGAGATCGCCCGCCCGCAGCTCGTCCAGCCTGCTCCGCTCGTCGGCGAGCTTGGCCGCCAGCACCGACACCGTCCAGGTACGGCGCGAGGCCAGCCGCGAGGCGGCGATACGGATCGCCAGCGGCAGGAACCCGCACGCCGCCACCACGTCCAGGGCCGCGTCCCGCTCCGCGCCCACCCGCTCCTCGCCGACGATCCGGGTGAAGAGCTGCAAGGACTCCGCCGGAGACATCACGTCCAGATCCACCAGATGCGCCCCGGCCAGGTCGATCATCCGCACCCGGCTCGTCACCAGGGCGGCGCACCCGGGAGTCCCGGGCAGCAACGGCCGTACCTGCGCGGCATCGTGGGCGTTGTCCAGCAGCACCAGGACCCTGCGGCCGTCGAGCGCCGACCGGTACAGCGCGGCCCGCTCGTCGAGCGAGTCCGGAATCGCCGACTCCGGGGTACCCAGTGCGCGCAGGAACGCCCCGAGCACCGTCTCCGGTTCGGCGACCCGGGCCCCCGCACCCTGGAGGTCCACGTACAACTGGCCGTCCGGGAAACGGTTCCGGGACCGGTGGGCGACGTGCACGGCGAGCGTGGTCTTGCCGACGCCCCCTATGCCCGCCAGCGCCGACACCGCCATCACCGAACCCTCGGCCGTTGCCAGCCGGTCGCCGAGCTCCCGCACGAAGGACTCGCGGCCGGTGAAGTCCGCGACCGCGGCCGGAAGCTGCGCGGGACGCACGGCGACCGGCGCCACCTGAACGGATTCCTCGACCGGACGGGCCAGTTCGTCGTCGGCGGAGAGGATGCGCTGCTGGAGCCGGGAGAGCTCGGGGCGGGGATCGACCCCCAGCTCCTCCGCGAGGAGCCGCCGGGTGTCCGCGTACACCGCGAGCGCCTCGGACTGCCGGCCGCTGCGGTACAGCGCCAGCATCAACAGCTCACGCAGCCGCTCCCGCAGCGGATGCGCGGCGGTGAGCGCGGTCAGTTCGGAGACCGCCTCCGCGTGGTGGCCCAGCTCCAGATCCAGGTCGAGCCGTGTCTCGGTCAGCTGGAGACGCCACTCCTCCAGACGGGTGCGCTGGTTCTCCGCGTACGGCCCCGGCACGGAGGCCAGCGTCTCGCCGTCCCACGAGGCCAGGGCCTCCGCGATCAGATCCCGGGCCCGCGTGCGGTTGCCGGACGCCCGCGCCTTCTCCGCCGCGCCCACCGACTCCTGGGCCAGACGCACGTCGAGGGACCCCTCGCGGAGCCGGATCGCATACCCGCCCGACTCGCTGACCAGCACGTCCTGCCCGAGCACCTTGCGCAGCCGGGAGGCGTACGTACGGATCGCCGCCAACGCCCGGGGCGGCGACTCCTCGCCCCAGATGGCGTCGATCAATTCGGAGGCGGTCGCGGTACGGCCGTCCCGGAGGAGCAGCGCCGCCAACAGGGCACGCTGCTGCGGGGACCCGGAGGCCAGCGGAGTCCCGCCGAGCCGGACCCGTACGGGCCCGAGGACGGCGAAGTGCAACTCGTGGGTGGGGGCCGGGGGTTGGTTCTGCTCCTGGGGCTGGGGCTGGGCTTGGTCCTGGGGCCGCTCTTGGGCTTGGGCCTGGTCCTGGGGCTGGTCTTGGGCCCGGTCCTGGCCTTCGGGTTGCGGTCGGGTATCCGGTGCGGGGTGCGGTGGGGCTCCCGACACCGGCCCCTGCGTGGCGCGCTGCTCCGGAACGCGCACGCGTGGCCCGTTGTCGCGGTCCATTGATGCCCCCTGTCCTGCTTTCGCCCCGCCCGGTTCTGCCGCGGTCGCCGGCACCGGGACGCGGGGGAGCGCCCGGGTGTGACGTGAGGGCGCGTCCGGATCGCTCCGTACCGTTGATACCGCTGTCGACAGTCTGCCTTGTCGCGGGCTACCCCGTCAGCTCTGCGTGATGCTCTGCACAAGGCTTCGACAACGATCGCGGAACCTTGCCCAGCGGGACGGGGGCGGCGGGGGTGGGAAGGGCGTCGGCCGGGCGTTGGCGGGCGTTTCCGGGCGGGTGCTTCCGGGCGGGTGCTTCCGGGCGGGTGCTTCCGGGCGGGGCCGGGGCCCACCCGCACGGTGGGCCCCGGCCGGGGCGGGGCGCGGGCGCGTCGTCAGGCCCTGACGATCGCCTGCTGCAGCTCGGTCACCCACTTCTCCTTCTCCTCGGGGCACTCCAGGGTGACCTCCCGGGTGTAACCGACCGCCCGGTAACCGCTGGTGTCCAGCCAACGGGCGAGTACCTGCTCCGTGGAGAGCACGGAGTCCATCGCGCCCCGGTGCACGAGGGTGGCCGCCTCGAACGCGGGCAACTCCACCACCCGGACACCGCTGTCGCCGACCGGCCCGGCCGGTGCGGAGACCGTCACCCCGGCGTGCACGAGGACCGCGCCCACCGCCGCGTTCCCGTCCGGGGCGTCCTCGTACCGGGCGATTCCCGGACCGGAGGGCGTGAGGCCCGCCGCGGCCAGCAACGGGAACAACTGCTCGTACAGCGGGACGATCACCGGGGTGATGTCCTGCGGCCGGAAGCCGGCGGCCGTGCCGGTCAGCTCGGCGACCCGTACCGCCGGAACCTGCTTGATGACGATGTCGTCGGTGTCCATGCGTCCCTCACTCTCGATCGACCGGAGTCGCGCCTCCACCTGGTTCAGTCGCGCTGCCGCCGCTGCCGCCGCTGCCATCGCCGCCTCCAGCTCCGTACACCGCAGCCGCAGCATCCCGCGCAGCTCCTGCGCGGTGATCTCGTCGTCGAGGATGCTCCCGACCTCTTGGAGCGTGAAGCCGAGATCCTTGAGGGCGATGATGCGGTTGAGGCGAGCGAGTTGGGCTGCGCCGTAGAAGCGGTAGCCGTTGGCCGGGTCGGTACGGTCCGGACGCAACAGCCCGATCGCGTCGTAGTGACGCAGCATGCGGGGCGATACCCGTCCGTACCGGGCGAAATCTCCGATGGTGAACATGATGTCTCCGAGTGCACGGCTTCACACGGTGTGAGGGTCAAGGGCGGCGCGCGGAACGGGGCGGCGCGGAAAACGCGGTGCGGAACAAGGTGGTGCGGGGGCAGCGACGTGCGGAACAAGGTGGCGCCGGGGCAGCGACGTGCGGAGAGCGGTGTGATGCGCGGAGAGCGGTGTGATGCGCGGAGAGGGATTGTGCGGCGGGAGCAAAGGCAGGAGCCCCGCCCTTGCCGAGGCAAAGGGCGGGGCTCCTTGGGTACTGCTTACCGGCCGCGATCGGCCGACCCGGGCAACTAGGCCGGGGTGACGTTCTCAGCCTGCGGGCCCTTCGGACCCTGAGTGACGTCGAAGTTCACGACCTGGTTCTCCTCGAGGGAGCGGAACCCGGACGCGTTGATCGCGGAGTAGTGAACGAAGACATCCGGGCCGCCGCCGTCCTGGGCGATGAAGCCGAAGCCCTTTTCAGCGTTGAACCACTTGACGGTTCCGGTAGCCATAAAGCCCTCCTTGGGCCAAAGGGTTGCCCTGCTCCAGAACCTGCAAAGAAGTCTGAAAACTACAAAAGCCTGCGGGTTACATGATCCGCAGGCTTTGTACTGCAAGGGAAACCAAACTGCAACTTGCGGGCGAGCCTAGCACGCAGCCTCTGGGGAGCGGTAGAGGGAAAGATCACTTCACTCGAATGTTTGATTGGGCGATCCGATAGGTGACCGGCACGTCGCGCGGCGGGTGCGAGGGAGGGCGTGAGGGCGGGTGCGGAGGTGGGGTTGAGAACTGGTCCGGGGGTCGGCCAGGGCGGTCTGCGTGGAGGGGCGCGGAGGGGGCGCACGGCAGGCGGTGGTGAGGGGCGCGAGGGGGCGCGCAACGTGGTGCGGAGAGGCGCGTGAAGTGGGGGGCGGGACACGTGGGGGAGCGGCCCCGGAGTGGAGCCGGGAGCGGGTGCCGGTGGAGCGGCGTGAGGCATGGGGCTGAGGTTGTCGGTGCGGCGATACTCGGGCAGGTTTGCCGACGCGGTGCTGCCGACGCGGTGCTGTCGGTGCGGTCCTGCCAGTGCGGTGCTGTCGGTGGTGTGGGGCTGGGCTGTCGGTGTGGTGATGGCTCCGCGGACGCCGCTGTGTTCGCCCGCAGATCGCCCCGGTGGTGCTGTTGTCCGAACGCAGGTCTAGCCTCGCGATGTGGACAATTCAACCGTCTCTCCCGTCGAAGGCGGCCATCGCCGCAGCCGGCCCCGTGTCGGCCACATCCAGTTCCTGAACTGCCTTCCCCTCTACTGGGGGCTGGCACGGACGGGGACCCTGCTCGATCTGGAGCTGTCGAAGGACACCCCGGAGAAGCTCAGCGAGCAGCTGGTCAAGGGTGACCTGGACATCGGCCCCATCACCCTGGTGGAGTTCCTGCGCAACGCCGACGACCTGGTCGCCTTCCCCGACATCGCGGTCGGCTGCGACGGCCCCGTCATGTCGTGCGTGATCGTCTCGCAGGTTCCCCTGGAGCAGCTCGACCGTGCGCGGGTGGCTCTCGGTTCGACCTCCCGTACGTCCGTCCGGCTGGCTCAGCTGCTGCTCGCCGAGCGCTACGGGGTACAGCCCGACTACTACACCTGCCCGCCCGACCTCGCCGCGATGATGCAGGAGGCGGACGCCGCCGTGCTGATCGGCGACGCCGCACTCCGCGCCAACCTGCACGACGCCCCGCGTCTCGGCCTCCAGGTCCACGACCTGGGTCAGATGTGGAAGGAGTGGACCGGGCTGCCGTTCGTCTTCGCCGTCTGGGCCGCCCGCAAGGACTACCTGGCCGCCGAACCGGAGTACGTAGACAAGGTGCACCAGGCTTTCCTGGCTTCGCGGGACGTGTCCCTGGAAGAGGTCACCAAGGTCGCCGAGCAGGCCGCTCGCTGGGAAGCCTTCGACGCGGAGGTGCTGGAGAAGTACTTCACCACCCTCGACTTCCGCTTCGGCCCCGACCAGCTCGCGGGCGTGAAGGAGTTCGCCCGGCGGACCGGCGGCACCACCGGCTACCCCGACGACGTGCACGTCGAGCTGCTCGGCAACTGACCCCACGCCGTCCGGCCGTCCGACTGCCCAGGCTTCCGGCTGCCCAGGCTTCCGGGTGGCTGGACGTCCGGGCAGCCGGGTGGCCGGTGGCCGGACGGCCGGTGGCCGGGCAGCCGGGCGGTGGGGCGGGAGGCTTGATGGCCTGGTGGTGGAGGCGGGAGGCCGGTTCCGTGTTGTCTCCACGTCTCCGGGTCTCGCATGCCCCAGTACCTGACGCTGCCCACAGGTCCTACAGCCCTACGGCCCCGCCGCCGCGGTGACCGCGTACCGTCCGCCGCCCATGCGCTCCGGCCGATACGGGCTCCGCCGCTCGCGCTCGGACGGGCAGCCACCGCCTCTCCTGGAGCCCTTCCCGGAGTCCCTCCCGGGTTCCTCCTGGCGTGACCCCTGAGGTGACCTCAGGACGGCCCGGGAGCCACCGCGGGATGCTCCCGAAGGGTCGAACCCGTGTACGGCTTCGGCGTACGGGGCGCCCGTACGATCCGGTCCGTCGTGACGACGCGATTCGGTGGCGATCCGTACCTTCCTCTTCGCGTTCCTGGCGCTCTCGCGCACCTTTCTCTCGCTTCTCGACTTTCGCCGCCTTTCGCGGCTTTCTTCCAGAACGCCCGATTCCTCGGTGGTCGCTCTCGGATGCGATGCGGGGTGTCCGAGGCGAAAGCGGGCCGCGGAACCGGGGGAGAGTGCGCGGAGGTGTGTGGGGCTCCGTCCGGGACTCCTGTACGGGTCGCCTCTCTCGCGCCTCCACGGGAATGGCCGGGTGGTGAGGGGGCCTTTGGCATGCATGTCCAAGGGGCGCCATTCTTTCCCGCCGTGTTCCCCTCGGGTAGCCCGCGTTTTCTTTCTCCTATTCCTTTAGGGGCGGCCTCCTCGCCGGCGCCTCGAAGTTCTGTGTTTCCGTGTGTTCCGGTTCTCCGTTCTTCTCCATCCGCTCATGTTTCATTCGCCCGCCCGTAACTTCTCTGCTTTCCTCTCCGGTCCAGGAAGCGCCTGACGGGGGGCAGGTCGCCGCTGTCCCGGTGGGTGGTGGGCGGAAGGGAGTAGAAAGCGGAATTTGGCATTCCGAGCCCCCCCCGTGGAGGGGCATGCTTTCCGGTCGGGGGAACCGGTGGAACGTTTTCCTGTGACCGGGCGACGGGCAGCCCTTACGCTTCGGTCGAGGTCCGGTCGCTTCACAGGGGGAGTCGCCATGCAGCCGCTGGAAGCCGGCGAACCGCGCACCATCGGCGCCTACCGGCTGCTCGGCAGGCTCGGCGCGGGCGGCATGGGGCGGGTCTACCTGGGCCGGAGCACGGGAGGCCGCACGGTCGCGGTGAAGGTGGTGCACCCGCACTTCGCCCTCGACGAGCAGTTCCGGGCCCGGTTCCGGCGCGAGGTGGACTCCGCGCGGCGCGTCGGGGCCCGGTGGACCGCTCCCGTGCTGGACGCCGACCCCGACGCACCGGTGCCGTGGGTGGCGACCGGATACGTGGCGGGGCCGTCCCTCTCGCAGGCGGTGACCCGGCACGGCGCACTGCCCGGTCAGGCCGTGCGGGCGCTGGGCGGCGGCCTCGCGGAGGCCCTGGGCGCCGTGCACCAGCAAGGCATCGTCCACCGTGACGTGAAGCCTTCCAACGTCCTGCTCGCCCTCGACGGCCCCCGGCTCATCGACTTCGGCATCGCCAGAGCCCTCGGCGCCACCGTCTCGCTCACCTCCACCGGGGCCTCCGTGGGGTCGCCGGGCTACATGGCACCCGAGCAGATCCGCGGAGGCGACATCTCCGGAGCGGCCGACGTGTTCTCGCTCGGCGCGGTCCTCGCGTACGCCGCCACCGGCTCCGCACCCTTCCCCGGCGACTCCTCCGCCGTGCTTCTGTACAAGGTGGTCCACGAGGAGCCCGAACTCGGCGATCTCCGGGGCGAGCTGAGGGACCTCATCGCCGCGTGCCTGGCGAAGGACCCGGACGCCCGGCCCTCCCCGCCCGACATCGCCCGTGCTCTCGCCCCCGTCGGCGCGGCGGTGCTGGTGGCGGCGGGCTGGCTGCCCGCCGAGCTCGTCCATGAGGTGAGCCGGGACGCAGTGGCGCTGCTCGACCTCGAACCCCAGGAGGGTCCGGTGCTCTCCGGCCCCGTCCCCTTCAGCAGCGCCTCGCTCTCCGTACCTCCCGCGGACAGGCGAGGTGTTGGGGACCGTACGACGGCACCCGACGACGGCAGCGGCGAAGAGAACGCGCACGCGGGCGCCCAGTCCTCCGATGCAAGGCCCTCCGACGCCCAGTCCTCCGGCGCCCAGTCCTCCGACGCGCGGTCTTCCGGCGGCCAGTCGGCCGGTGCCCGGTCCGCCGGTGCTCTCGGCGTCTTCGGCCCACCGATCCCGCTGCCGTCCGACCGGTCCGGAGGCCGCTCCCCGTCGGATCCGCCCCACTCCCCGCACGGGCCGCGGTTCTCCGTCTCCATGAGCGCCGACAGGCTGCCCGAGCAGCGGCCCGGGGCCCGGGCCGGGCGGAGGGTGAGCTGCACCGTCGCGCTGGCCGTCGCCGGTGCGCTGGCCGTCGTGGGTCTGACGTCGGGCATGCTCGGCGACCTGTTGCCCTGGGGCGGCTCCGGTGACGCCAGCAAGCGCAGCACCGGCAGTGCCGCCTCGCCTCCCTCCGCCTCCGCCTCCGCCCCCACGGACTCGGCCACGGGTGCCTCCGCCGGCACCGGCTCGGGCACACCGTCCGGCGGCACCTCCTCCCCACCCGCTCCCGGCGGCGGCCCCGGTGACGGCGGAGGAAGCGGCGGTGAAGGAGACGGTGGTGAAGGAAGCGGCGGGGGCGACGACGGGATCGCAGCCCTGCCCAAGGTGTTCGTGGGGACCTGGTCCGGGCCGACCCTCGAACGCTCGGGCGCCTCGCACGGCATCCTCACCGCCGTCTTCACCGAGGGAAAGAAGGGCCAGGACGTCGTCCGGATGACCCAGTCGATCCGCTTCCTCGATTCGCAGGTCTCCTGCTCCAGCATCGGGACGCTCACCTCCGGCACCGAGAAGGTGCTGAAGATCCATGAGCGCTCGGTCGCCGACAGCTCCGCGAGCCTCTTCTGTACCGGGGCCGAGGCGGACCTGACCTTCACCCTCAACGACGACGGAACCCTCGCCTACCGGTCGTACGAGGAGGCCGCCGGACTTCCCACCGGCACGCTGAGCCGGTCCGGCCGCTGAACCCGGCAGGGGCTGGCGTAGGCTGATTCGGTCCGTGGATCCGTCGAAACACCGCCGAAAGGTGACAGCCCGGTGACCGAGAAGGCCGACCTTCAGCCCATCCTCGACCGCGCCGCCGAAGGCGGGCGGATCTCTGCGGAGGAGGCGCTCGACCTGTACCGGTCGGCCCCGCTGCACGCGCTCGGAGCCGCGGCCGACGCCGTGCGCCGGCGCCGCTACGCGGGTACGGAGCACATCGCGACGTACATCATCGAGCGCAACATCAACTACACCAACGTATGTGTCACGGCGTGCAAGTTCTGCGCCTTCTACGCCGCGCCGAAGGACACTGCCAAGGGCTGGTCCCGCGACCTCGACGACATCCTGCGCCGCTGCGCGGAGACCGTCGAACTGGGCGGCACCCAGATCATGTTCCAGGGCGGCCACCACCCGGACTACGGCGTGGAGTACTACGAGGAGCACTTCTCCGCCATCAAGAAGGCGTTCCCGCAGCTGGTGATCCACTCGCTGGGCGCCTCCGAGATCGAGCACATGGCCCGGATCTCCAAGGTGTCCGCCGAGGAGGCGATCCAGCGCATCCACGCCGCCGGTCTCGACTCCTTCGCCGGTGCCGGCGCCGAACTCCTGCCGGCCCGCCCGCGCAAGGCCATCGCTCCGCTCAAGGAGTCCGGTGAGCGCTGGCTGGAGATCATGGAGATCGCGCACAACCTCGGTGTCGAGTCCACCTCCACCATGCTGATGGGCACCGGCGAGACCAACGCCGAGCGCATCGAGCACCTCCGCATGATCCGTGACGTGCAGGACCGTACGGGCGGCTTCCGCGCCTTCATCCCGTACACCTACCAGCCGGAGAACAACCACCTGAAGGGCCGCACGCACGCGACGCTCTTCGAGTACCTCCGCATGATCGCCATCGCGCGCCTCTTCCTGGACAACGTCGCACACATCCAGGGCTCCTGGCTGACCACCGGCAAGGAGGTCGGCCAGTTGTCGCTGCACTATGGCGCGGACGACCTCGGCTCGATCATGCTGGAGGAGAACGTCGTCTCCTCCGCCGGTGCCAAGCACCGCTCCAACCGCCTGGAGATCATCGACCTGATCCGCAAGGCCGGTCGGGTGCCCGCCCAGCGCGCCACGACGTACGAGCACCTGGTCGTCCACGACGACCCGGCGCTGGACCCGGTCGACGACCGCGTCGTCTCGCACATCTCGTCCACCGCCATCGAGGGCGGCACCGCCCACCCCGAGCTGAAGCTCCTCGACGCCAACTGAGCGCTCTCCCGCGACCGCCATTGCGACCTCCTTCCGTCTCTCCCCGACCGCTCCGGGCCAGGTGCTCACCGTGCTGACGATTCATTCCGCCGATCTGCTGCTGCCCGGCCCAGGGCGGCGGGCGGTCGCCGGTGGTGCGGTGCTCGTCAGGGACGGAGCCGTCGCGGCCCTCGGCCCGTACGAGGACCTTGCCGCCGGCCACCCGACGGCCCGGGTGCGCCGTTGGCCCGGGCTGCTGACGCCCGGGCTCGTCCAGCCGCAGGGCAGCGCGCTGCTGGAACGGGCCTACCACCCCGACCCCCGGGAATCGGACGTCCTCGGCACCGAACCCCTGACGGGCGCCGCGCTGAGTGGCGTGGACATGGACGACAGCCGGTGGGGCGCGAGTGCGCGGCGCGGGGTGCAGCGCATGCTCGCCCACGGCACCGTCGCCGTCGTGGGACCGCTCAGCCGGCCCGCGGTGGCGGACGCGGTGCAGCGATCGGGGATGCGGCTCCTCGGCGGGACCCCGGCCGAAGAGCCGGGTGCGCGGGCCTCACTCGACCCGCTCGACTCGCGTCGTACGGCAGCCGAGGCGTTCGCCGCTCCGGCACTCGACGCCGGGAACCGGGCTGCGGACTTCGCGATCTTCGACGCCCCTGACGAGGAAACCCTCCTCAGGGTGGGCGCGGCCTGCTGCGTCGTCACCGTCCTCGGTGGACGGATGGTCCACCGGCGGCGCTGACGGCCCGGCCCCCGGGACCGTACCGGGCTGTGTCAGCCGCCGACGATGGTGGTCCGTTCCTCCTCCATCGGATGCTTGTCGGCGTACGCCACGAGCCGCAGGAAATCGGCGTCACCGGCGAGCGTGGTCAGCTGCTCCACCGTGACGGGCGCCGAGGCGGCGTGCAGGTCGTCCGGCGAGACACTGATCTCGACCAGGCTGTCGCCGTAACCGAACTCGACGCTGATGCCCATGGTGTCCAGGGAGTTCATGGCCGCGGTCCGGGCGGTCGCGTGTATGCCCCCGGGCAACACGACCTGCCGGCAGGTGAGGTGCTTCGCCGGGTCGCTCACGCACGCAGCCGCATGGTGGTCCTCGCCCCTACCCTCAGGTCGCACGGAGAAGGTGAGCGGGAAGACCGCGGTGCCGTCCGTCAGTTGGTACTGGTCGACCCGGAGGTCCACCGGCCGGATCGTCCCGGCGCCGGGGAGCAGGTGGTCCAGGGTGGTCGCGGCGGTCTGCTGGAACCTCTGCTGCCGCTTCCGCTCGGCGGCCGGGAGGTCCGCCATCGAGGACTCGCCGGGCGAGGGCACCACGTGCACGGGCGTGCGGTAATCGGCGGTGGGTTCGGATTTCGGACCAGGATCTCGGCCGGAATCCCGGGCAGAGCCCACCCCCGTGGCCTGGGCAGGGGCCCCGCTCGACCAGGGGGCCGTCACCGCGAAGATCCCCAGCGCCACCGCGGCGGTCACCCCGGCGCCCATCACGACCTGGGCGCGCGCACGGCGTCGGCGTCCCTGGGCCACTGCACCCGCCACCAGATCCCCGGGCGGCTGGGCCTGGTCGGAGGCGTGCTCCATGGCGGCCCTGAGCAGCGCCGCGCTCGTGTCACGTTCAAAGTCCGTGGGGTCGGTCAGCATGGTCGTACTCCTCTTCGTGTCCGTGTGTCTCATGCCTGGCGGGAATAGAGGTGGGCGTCGCCGAGCCGCGTCCGCAGCCGGGCCAGCGAGCGGGAACACTGGCTCTTGACCGTGGATTCGCTGCACCGCATCAGCCGGGAGACCGTCTCGACGCTCAGGTCCTCCCAGTACCGCAGGACGACCATCGCCCGGGCGCGCGGCGGCAGTTCGGAGAGCGCGGAGAGCAGCGTCACCGTGAGCTCGGGCCCCACGGGAGAAGGGGCCGGGTCCGCACGGGAGTGGGCGAGCAGATCGCGGAGACGGCGGCGCCGCTCCGCGAGGTAGGTACGGGTGAGG
The DNA here is from genome assembly GCF_053596135.1 of Streptomyces sp. NPDC001770. Classification (NCBI taxonomy): domain Bacteria; kingdom Bacillati; phylum Actinomycetota; class Actinomycetes; order Kitasatosporales; family Streptomycetaceae; genus Streptomyces; species Streptomyces sp. NPDC001770. The sequence goes on from NZ_JBSFFN010000001.1 coordinate 331,550, forward strand.
ACGGTGCGGGCGTACGCGTGCGGGTGCTCGGCCGCGACCACCCGGCGCCAGTGCTGGAACAGCTTCGCCAGTGTGGTCTGTGTCAGGTCCCGGGCCGTCTCCGCGTCACCGCAGAGGAGATAGGCCGTGCGGTACAGCCCGCGCTGGGCGGCTCGCGCGAACTCCTCGAAATCCTGGGCCGCTAAGCCCTGCACCGGTGTACGGGTGCGGCCGGAAACGGCTGTGGAGTCCCGGCCTCGTGATGTGCTCATCTTTCCCCCTCGTCCCTGTCGTCTTCACCTCTGCTGTTCTTCACCCCTTCTAGAGCGCTCCCGCAGCTGAAAGGTTGAGGACGAATTTCACGGATTTTCCGGGCGCCGCACCCGGCGTTTCCGGGCGCCGCACCCGGCGTTTCCGGGCGCCGCGCACGGAGTTCCCACGCGCCCACGCACAGGGCTTCCGGGCGCTCACACGCGCAGGGTTTCCGGGCGCTCACGCGCAGGGCTTCCCGGGCGCTCACGCACGGAGGTGCGGCGACCGGGCAGCGCCGCCGTCGGGTTGCGGGGGGCGGGCTGCTTGAATGGGAGGGTGACCCGAGCATCCCTGGAAAAGCAGCCGCACGAAGTCGCCTCGATGTTCGACGACGTGGCGCGACGGTACGACCTGACCAATGACGTGCTCTCGCTCGGACAGGCCCGGCTCTGGCGCAAGGAGGTCGCCAAGGCGGTCGACGCGCGCCCGGGGCAGAAGGTCCTGGACCTGGCCGCCGGTACGGCCACCTCCTCGCAGCCCTTCGCGCAGGCCGGCGCCTACGTCGTGCCCTGCGACTTCTCGATCGGCATGCTGAAGGTGGGCAAGGAGCGCCACCCCTGGATGCCGTTCACGGCGGGCGACGGGACGAAGCTCCCGTTCAAGGACGAGACCTTCGACGCGGTCACCATCTCCTTCGGGCTCCGCAACATCCAGGACACCGCCGCCGCCCTGAGCGAGCTCCACCGGGTCACCAAGCCCGGCGGCCGCGTCGTGATCTGCGAGTTCTCGCAGCCCACCTGGACGCCGTTCCGCACGGTGTACATGGAGTACCTGATGAAGGCGCTGCCGCCGCTCGCCACCGCGGTGAGCAGCAACCCGGACGCGTACGTCTACCTTGCCGAGTCCATCCGGGCCTGGCCCGACCAGGCGGGACTCGCCACCCTGCTGCAGAAGGCCGGCTGGTCGAGCGTCGCCTGGCGCAACCTCACCGGCGGCGTGGTCGCGCTGCACCGGGGTGTACGCGCCTGAGCGCCGCGCCGACGGCACCCTGACCGACGCAGCCCGCGCCCGCGGACGGACGCAGCCCGCGCACGCGGACGGACCCAGCCCGCGCACCCGAACAGAAGCAGCCCACGCGCGTGGTGAGACCTGTCCCGCACGCGCGCAGGGAAGCATCCCGCCCATGCGGACGGACGCAGCCCGCGCACCCGAACGCCCCCGCGCACGCGGCGGGTGGGTCCGGGTGCGCGGGCGAGCGTCTCGCCGGGCCGTTACGCCCCCTTCCGCACCTCCGCCGCGTCCCCCAGCGCCAGCCGGTAGCAGAGCGCGGTGCGCGGGACCCCGGTGGTGATCTCGTACGACTCGGCGTGGTGCATCCCGAGTCGCTCGGCCACCGCGACCGAGCGGCGGTTGCGCGAGTCGATCATCGCCACGACCTCGGGGACACCCGCCGCCCGTACGCGTTCCAGCGTGGCGCGGGCGGCAGTGGTCGCGTACCCGTGGCCCCAGGCGGCGCGACTCAGCCGCCAGCCGATCTCGATCGCTCCGACCGGCCCGAAGCTGGGGTGCGGCCATGGCTGCGCGCCGGTGAAGCCCAGCACTTCGCCTGCCTCGTCGGTCACCGTCCAGAGACAGAAGCCGAGTTCGGCGTCGTGCCGGCGCTGGCGCGCGGTCAGCTCCTCGTACACCGAGAACTCCGCGCTCCGGCCGCCGTGGAACTCCATCACCTCCGGGTCGTCGAAGACCCGGTACCAGCTCAGGGCGTCCTCGTCGGTGGGGACCCGCAGGTGGACCGCCGGGTGGGAGGAAGGCGCGATCGTCATCGGGGAGCCCTTCGGTAAGTTGATCTGCCGGTCCCCATAGACTGCATGGGACCGGTGCCCCGCGGCACGCGTTTTCGAGTCTTCGGGAGATCCGACCGTGACCGAGCCCCTCTCCGAACACAGCGCGGACGTGATTGTCGTCGGAGCAGGCCCAGCCGGCTCCACGACCGCGTACTACCTCGCCAAGGCCGGGCTCGACGTCCTGCTGCTGGAGAAGACGGCGTTCCCCCGGGAGAAGGTCTGCGGCGACGGCCTCACCCCCCGCGCGACCAAGCAGTTGGTCTCCATGGGCATCGACATCTCCGAAGAGGCCGGCTGGTCGCGGAACAAGGGACTCCGGATCATCGGCGGCGGTGTCCGCCTCCAGCTCGACTGGCCCGACCTCGCCTCGTACCCGGACTACGGCCTCGTGCGCAAGCGCGACGACTTCGACGAGCAGCTCGCCCGGCAGGCGCAGAAGGCGGGCGCACGGCTGTACGAGCGTGCCAACGTCGGCGCCCCGATCATCGACGAGCGCACCGGCCGCATCACCGGCGTCAACGCCAAGCTCGGCGAGGAGAAGACCCCGGTCACCTTCCACGCCCCGCTGGTCGTCGCAGCCGACGGCAACTCGACCCGGCTCTCGCTCGCCATGGGCCTGCACCGCCGCGAGGACCGCCCGATGGGCGTCGCGGTCCGTACGTACTTCACCTCGCCGCGCCACGACGACGACTACCTGGAGTCCTGGCTCGAACTCTGGGACCGGCGTGGCCCGCAGGACCGCCTGCTTCCCGGGTACGGCTGGATCTTCGGCATGGGCGACGGCACCTCCAACGTCGGCCTCGGCATCCTCAACTCCTCGTCCGCGTTCCGGGAGCTGGACTGGCGTGAGGTCCTCAAGGCCTGGTGCGCGTCGATGCCGGCGGACTGGGGCTACACCCCGGAGAACATGACGACGCCCATCCGCGGCGCCGCCCTTCCGATGGCCTTCAACCGCCAGCCGCACTACACCAAGGGCCTGCTGCTCGTCGGTGACGCGGGCGGCCTCGTCAACCCGTTCAACGGCGAGGGCATCGCCTACGCCATGGAGTCCGGCCAGATCGCCGCCGACGTCATCGTGCAGGCCACCGCCCGCGCGACCCCGGCCCAGCGCGAACTGGCCCTGCACAACTACCCGAAGATCCTCAAGGACACCTACGGCGGCTACTACACGCTGGGCCGCGCGTTCGTGAAGATCATCGGTAATCCGAAGATCATGAAGATCGCCACGCAGCGGGGCCTCACCCACCCGCTGCTGATGAAGTTCACCCTGAAGATGCTGGCCAACCTCACCGACCCGACGGGCGGCGACGCGATGGACCGCATCATCAACGGGCTGTCGAAGGTGGCACCGAAGGCCTGAGATACGGGCCTGAGGCACGGGCCTGGGACATGGGGCCGGGACCGGACGCGGGTGCGTCCGGTCCCCGCCTTGTTACGCCCGCCCTGTCCCGCCCCCCCCGTTCCCGTCCGGTCGTGTCCCGTCCGGTCGTGTCCCGTCCGGTCGTGTCCCGTCCGGTCCCGGGCGGCGCGGCGCGACGAGTTTTCGCCGGTCGAGCTGTCTTCCTTACGTACACCGCGAGTGGACGACGGAAGACCGATGGAAGACCGGCGGAGACCGGACGGAAGACCAGGGAGCGAGCCCGTGCGCATCGTCATCAGTGAATTCATCAGCCTCGACGGCATCGTGCAGGCGCCGGGCGGTCCGGAGGAGGACACGGACGGCGGGTTCGCGCACGGCGGCTGGTCGCACCCGTTCTTCGACCCGGAGATCGTGGGCGGGGCCTTCGACGACGTCCTGGCCAAGGCGGACGCGCTGCTCTTCGGGCGCCGTACCTGGCAGACGATGGCCGAGGCGTGGCCGGACCGGGCGGGCGACCCGTTCGCCGACCGGATGAACACCATCGAGAAGTACGTGGTGTCGAGGACACTCTCCGCCCAGGACCTGGGGTGGGCCAACACCACTCTCATCCCGGGCGATGATGCGGTCGGCCGCGTCCGCGCGCTCCGTGGGGCCGAAGGCGGCGACCTGGCGGTCATGGGCAGCCCCACTCTCGCGCGCGCCCTCCTGAGCGAGGGGCTGGTCGACGAACTGCGGCTGATGATCATGCCGGTGCTGCTCGGCGGCGGTAAGACGATCTTCCCGGTGGACGGCGGCCTGCGCGCCCTGGAACTGGTCTCGACGGTCACCAGCCCCGCCGGGGTGAATGTGTGCACCTACCGCCCGGCCGGCGCGAACGCCTGATCGACTCTCGCGAACGCCTGGTCAAGCCGGCTACCCGAGCCGGGTAATCCCTTGCGCCGGCGTCCGGGCGTTGCACACCATCGGGTCCATGAGAGCTGACGTGCGGTACGACGACGATGCCCTGGTTCTGACGAGCGATCCGACGGAGGAAGGTCTCTACCACCTGCCCCGCGCCGGGGAACCGGTGGACGGGAGCCGCCGCCGGACCCTCACCCTCGCGGAGGCGCTGCACGTGCGCATCCGGCCGGTCGGTACGGCGGAGGCGGTACTCCGTGACTGGTCGGTCAGCGGCCCGAAGAGCGGCCCGGCGCGGTGGGCGGACCCGACCACCTCCGTGCCGAGGCGCGTACGGGCCGGAGCGATCGTGATCCGCGACGGACAGATCCTCCTCATCCGGCAGTCCGACCGCCGCGACACCTGGTACGAGATCCCCGGCGGCGGTGTGGAGGCGGGGGAGACCCTGCACGAGGCGGTGGTGCGGGAGCTGTGGGAGGAGACCCGCCTCGGCGGGAGCGTGGCCGGGGAGGTGGCCCGGGTCTGGAAGGAGGGGACCCGGCAGCACTACTTCCTCGTGCACGCCGAGGGGGAGGTCGGCGCCGAGGACCAGCTCGACAACTACGGTGGCCGGCCGGTGTGGATGCCGGTCGCGGACCTGCCCGGGACCGCGCTCTGGCCCCGGCGGCTGAGCTGGCGCATCGCCCACTGGCAGCACGCGGGCTGGCCCATAGTGCCATTCGAACTGGCGGACAGCGTGAAGGACTTGGGTAAGCCCTGCGCCTGGTAGGCAGGGGGGGGGAGGCGATGAGGGGGAGGCGGTCGGCGGGGACCGGTCGGCGGGCTGGTCCCCGGTGGCCGGTCACGGTGTGCGGTGCGCGTCGCACCCGGCGGGCGACAGCTGTACGTAGGTCAACGGGCGCACGTTCCGCGGAAGGGGTGGCGGCCCCTGCGGAGCCTGGGCGGGAACCCGCAGGGCTCGCCCCGGTACAGCGCGCCGAGGGCGGGAATCCAGCCGCCGCTGTCCGCCCACCGGCGTGCCTTGTCGGCCTCGTGCGGCGGCAGGCCGAGGCTCTGACTCGCGCGGAGCCGGCTGCGGATTGGTCGTACTCGATCGGGAGAGTGGCGTGGAGCGCGGTGTCGGCGGCCGGCCGGCCGAGCAGGCCGTTCCGGGGGATAGCCCCACCCTGCTCCCTGGCCCCAGCAGCACTGCCGATCGGCGTGCCAACCGGATGTTCCCGGGGCGGGCTCCGCCGGAGGATGGATCGCGTCGGATCGCAATCGATGGCCATCCGATTGCATCCGATCGCCAGCCAGGCCCAGGCACCGAGGACCACTCATGTCACATATACGCCCCTCCCGCCGACGTACCCGCCGCGCGCTCTCCGCCGTAGCCCTGCTGGCGGTCACCGCCGGGATCGTCACGGCCTGCGGTGAGGAGGAGTCCGGGGCCCCGAAGGCGACGGCCTCCACGTCCTCGGGGGCGGGGCAGGCGGCCGCGTCGAAGCTGCGCATGATCGACAGCGACGGCCACCGCGTCGCGTTCCACATCACCGCGGGTCGCGGCCCCGCCATCGTCCTCGACTTGGGAGGCGGCGAGGACTCCTCGTACTGGAAGGACATCGCGCCCCGGCTCCATGCGGACACCGGTGCGACGGTCATCACGTACGACCGGGCCGGCCTCGGCCAGAGTGAGGCGGTGCCCGGTCCGTGGGACGTGGAAGGCGCCGTCAGCGACCTGAAGACGGGGCTCACCGAGCTGGGGGTCACCAGGGACGTGATCCTGGTGTCCCACTCGCAGGCCGGCGAGGTCGCGACGTACTTCACCGGCGAGAACTCCGAGATGGTCTCCGGCTCCGTACTCGTGGACGCCAACCTGCCCCCGTTCTTCACGGATGAGGAGATCGGCCGGCTCGTCGCCGCGAGCCAGCCGGAGGTGGACGCCGCGAAGAAGGATCCCAACACGCCCGCGAACCGCCAACTCATCGAAACCGCCGAGAACTTCACCCCGGCGCACCAGGCCTACAACAAGATGTCCTGGCCGGACAGCGTCCCCGCAGACGTCATCGTGTCCGAGAAGACCCCCTTCGACGGATCGCCCGAGGACGCGCAGCGCTGGCGCGATGCCGCCGCGTCGTTCGTGAAGCAGGCGCCGAACCGGACGCTCGTCACCGCGACCGGCAGTTCGCACGACGTCCCGAAGGACCGGCCCGACTTCGTGGTGGAGCGGATCGAGACGATGGTGTCGGCGCGGGGCTGACCCCGTGGCGGCGGAGGAGGCGGACGACGGTTCGGGTACGGACGGCTCATGCGGAGGCGGGTGGCCTTGCGCGCACCGGTGGCCCTGTGTGGGTACGGGTGGCCCTGCGGGCGCCGGTGGCCCTGTGGGTGCGGGTGGCCCTGTGGGTGCGGGTGGAGTCCTGTGGGTGCGGGCGGCCCGTGCGGGTGCGCGGCGAGGTGGCCGGGCGGGTGGGCTGAGGTCGGTAAACCTGCACATCCCACTTCCCCTATAGGGATGAACCGGGACGCATCCTCTCGCCCGGGGGTTCCGGGCCTGATCATGATGAGCCCTGTCTCGGTGACGTCCCTCAGTTTCCGTGCCCACTGCTCCGGTGGGCCGCTGGGGCGTGCGCAGACGGAGGAGCATCACATTGTCCGGTCAGCAGGCTGAGCAAGGTGTCGGCGAGTTCGCGGTCGGCGGGACGGCCCACGCCGCGGCGCGGACCACGGTCCAGGCGCCCCGGCCCGACGAGGAGTGGGAACTCCCCAACGGATTCGCCCACGTCTTCTACGGCGAGAACAACGACGGCATCCGGAAGCCGGTCCTCCTGGCCGACGGTTTCAACCTCGGTCCGTCCGACCTGGAGAAGCTCTTCCTCGGCCTGGACGGCGGCGAGTACGCCCTCCTCACGGAGATCCGCCGGTCCGGCCGGGACGTCGTCCTCATCGGCTACGACGAGCGCAGCGCCTCCATCCTCGACAACGCCAAGACCGTCACCGCCGCGATCCAGCGCACCATCGCGGAGCGGGAGGGCAACGCCCCGCTGACCGTGGGCGGCTTCAGCATGGGCGGGATCATCACCCGCTACGTCCTCGCCAAGCTGGAAGGCCAGGGCATCGACCACCAGACGGCCCTCTACTTCTCCTACGACAGTCCGCACCGGGGCGCCGTCATCCCCATCGGGCTCCAGGCCTTCTCCTGCTTCATCCCGCCGGCCAACAAGTTCGCCCAGCAGATGGACAGCCCGGCCGCGCGCGAGATGCTCTGGCGCCACTACGACCGGGAGACCGGGAGCGTGGAGGCCGCCCCCGAGCGCGAGAAGTTCCTCGCGGAGCTGCGGTCGGTCGGATTCTGGCCCCAGCGCCCCCGCCTGATCGCGGTGGCCAACGGCCGCGGCGACGGTCAGGGGTTGGCCATCAACCCGGGTCAGGTCGCGCTCGCCAGCGTCGGCCGGCTGACCTACCCCGGCACCACCTTCTACACCCAGGCCGAAGGCCACGAGGCCGTCGTCGCCGAACTGAAGCGGCTTTTCCCGGCGGCCGAGAAGACCATCACCACCAGCGGCTTCCCGGAGCTCGACGGTGCGCCCGGCGGCACGCTCGACTCGTACGGCATCCTCGGCGCGATGCTGGAGAAGTTCGGGGCCGAGATCGAACTGAACCACCCAGACGTCTGCTTCGTCCCGACCGTGAGCGCCGTCGCCATCCGCGACATCGACCAGCCGGACGACCTCTACGCGAACGTCGACGGGCTGCCGCCGGAGGAGAGTGACCTCGACGAGTTCCTCTGCTCGTCCGATACCACCGGGCACACCCGGATCACCGAGCAGCTCGGCGGCTGGATCCTGGAGCGTCTGCCGTAGAACCGCCGGGGCCGTTCGCCCGTCGGCCTACCAGCCACCGCCCCCAACGCACCAAGGGCCGCCCCTCCCGAGCGGGGAGGGGCGGCCCTTGGCCGTGCTCGGCCCGACGGCGAGCCGTGGGCGAGCTCGGGAACCAGCGAGCTTGTGAATCAGTGAACGCACTCAGTCCGAGCCCGTCGGCACGAGATGTCCGGGTGCAACGCCGAGCGAAAGGCGGCCGGTCAGAGCACCCGCACCGCGCCCGTCGGCTGGTCGTAGCTCAGGTCGCGCTGGACCGTACCGGTGCTGGAGTTCTGCGCGCCGACGAACTGGCCGCCGCCCACGTAGATCGCCACGTGGTACGCGCTGCCCGCGCTGCCCCAGTAGAGGATGTCGCCGGGCTGGAGGCTGTTCAGCGAGACCTGCGTACCGGCCACCGACTGGTCCTGGGAGACGCGCGGCAGGCTGACGCCGACCGAGGCGTACGCGGCCTGGACCAGACCCGAGCAGTCCCACGAGTTCGGGCCGGTGCCGCCGGAGACGTACGCGTCGCCGACCTGTGCCTTGGCGAAGGCGACCACCGCGGCGGCGGAGCCGGAGACGCTCGACGAGGACGACGACGAAGAGGAGACGGCGGTAGTGGTCGCCGTGCTGGACGAGCCGGAGGAGGCGCTGAGCGTGGTGCGCGCGGCGCTGCGGGAGGCGCGCGCGGCGGCCTCCTCCTTGGCCTCGGCCTCCGCCTCGGCCTTCGCGGCGGCTTCGGCCTTCTTCTTGGCCTCCGCCTTGCGGACGGCTTCGGCCTTGGCCCTGGCCGCCGTCTTCGCGGCGCTCTCGGCCGCGGCGTCTTCGGACGCACGCGTCTGGAGGTCGAGGGCGACCTGCTGCGTTGCCTGTACGGAGGCGTCGAGGGCGGTGGAGAGCCCGACGGTGATGGTGGGCATCTCGATGGTCTGGGTCACCGGCTCGGCCTGCGCGGGGCCGGCAGCGCCTGCGACCGCGATGGTGCTGAGCACGCCACCGGCAACTCCGGCCCGCAGCGTCGTCCTGGACGATCGCTGACGGGGCTTCCGGTGGCTGGGTATGTGAGCGGTGTGGGACATGGGTACTAGCGCTATCAGGGCTGCAGGGCTCCCATCAAGAAACGTGTGTTGCGCCACAGTTACGTCCGGAATCTGGGAATCCGCTTGCGTGAAACCTTTATTGACCCCGTAACGGGCAAATTGGACACGCGTCTATAACGCCGTGATCACGGGGTTTTGGCAATACGCCCGAATTGCCCGTCGCTTACCATCCGTTCACCCCGGTGGCCAAGCCCGCTTGATTCGGGGCGGGTTCGACGTGATGCAGGTCACTGCGTGTGCCACCTGTGAAGGGCAACCGCGCGCATGGACCCCGCGTCCGCCACCCGCGCGGCGCGAACGCTCCGGAGAGTGTTCCGCGCACCCCTCCCGCCGCCCTTGGCGCGGCCTCTCCCGCAGCCGCTCCCGCAGCCCCTCCCGGATGCCTCCGTGAGGATGCGCGGGCACTCCACTCCCGGATGCTCCCCGTGTGTACGTCGGAGGGCGCCCCGGCGCTCGTGCCTCCGTTCACAGACTGGCGCGCCGGTGGATTCCCGGGTGCCCTCCCCTCGCTCCCACCGACAGCTGCCGACGCTCATCACCCCCGGGCCGCCCCGTTCACCCCCGGGCCGTCCCGTCCCGGCGCCTCTCCGCGCCCCGTACGCCCGGAAGTTCGCCCTTGTGGGGCGATGTCCACATCGTTCCGCGCAATCCCTCGTCCGGGTGGCATCGAATCCGGCGAATTGCTATATCACTCGCACCTGTCCACCGCCAATTTGCGCGCAGCGGCCTTCCGTTGATAGTGCGCCACTGCGTTGACCAGCGGTAACACCTTCGAATGTCACCACTCGTGATCACTTGGCCGCTTCTCGTGTGAACATCTCCGCTCATCCGACTTCATGATCGTTCGTCAGGTGGTGGAGATCACAAAGGCGTTGGTGTACCCCGTGTCGCAGATCACAGGACGGCGGGCATAGTATGCGGGGCAGTCGGGCTTGTGAACTGCCTCACATGTGCACGATCTTGGTGAGGCGGGGAGCCGGTCGCCCGATGCGGTCCAACGGTCAAGGACGACTGGAAGGAGCGAGGAGCGTGAATGCCTACGCGCCCATCCTCGTGCTCGGCGCCCTCGGGGCAGGGTTTGCGATCTTCTCCGTGGTCATGGCCACGCTTATCGGCCCCAAGCGCTACAACCGGGCAAAGCTCGAAGCGTACGAGTGCGGTATCGAACCCACTCCGACCCCCGCCGGAGGCGGTCGCTTCCCCATCAAGTACTACCTGACGGCGATGCTCTTCATCGTCTTCGACATCGAGATCGTCTTCCTCTATCCCTGGGCCGTCACCTTCGACGCCCTGGGGATGTTCGGGCTCGTGGAGATGCTGCTCTTCGTGCTCACCGTCTTCGTCGCCTACGCGTACGTGTGGCGGCGCGGCGGCCTGGAATGGGACTGAGGGGCTGAGGGGCATATGGGACTCGAAGAGAAACTGCCAAGTGGGTTCGTACTGACCACGGTCGAGCAAGCCGCCGGATGGGTACGGAAGTCCTCCGTCTTCCCCGCCACCTTCGGCCTCGCCTGCTGCGCCATCGAGATGATGACGACCGGAGCAGGGCGGTACGACCTCGCCCGCTTCGGGATGGAGGTCTTCCGCGGGTCGCCGCGCCAGGCGGACCTGATGATCGTCGCCGGGCGGGTCAGCCAGAAGATGGCGCCCGTGCTGCGGCAGGTCTACGACCAGATGCCGAATCCCAAGTGGGTCATTTCCATGGGGGTTTGTGCTTCATCGGGCGGTATGTTCAACAATTACGCCATTGTTCAAGGTGTTGACCACATTGTCCCCGTCGATATCTATTTGCCGGGGTGCCCGCCGCGTCCCGAGATGCTGATGGACGCCATCCTCAAACTCCACCAGAAGATCCAGGGCTCCAAGCTCGGGGTCAACGCGGAGGAAGCCGCCCGCGAGGCGGAGGAGGCGGCCCTCAAGGCGCTCCCCCTGATCGAGATGAAGGGGCTCCTCCGGTGAGCGACAACCCCAGCGGCGGCAACGGCGCCGCCGCCAGCGGCCAGAACGGCGCCAACGGTACGAACGGCCAGAACGCCGACGGCCAGAACGGTGCCAACGGCACCGCCCTCCCCACCCCCCGGGGCGACGGAGGCGAGGTCATCCGCGTACGGAAGGGGATGTTCGGCGCCAACAACGGTGGCGACACCTCCGGTTACGGCGGGCTCGTCCGGACGGTACGGCTGCCGCACGCGAGCCCCCGTCCGTACGGCGGCTGGTTCGACGAAGTGGCCGACGAGCTCGAAGGCGCCCTGGACGAGCAGGGGCTCGTACCCGGGAACGCCATCGAGCGGACCGTGGTCGACCGCGGCGAGCTGACCTTCCACATCGCGCGCGAGCACCTGGTGACCGTCGCCCGCACCCTGCGCGACGACCCGGCGCTCCGCTTCGAGCTCTGCACCGGCGTCAGCGGGGTCCACTTCCTCGGCGACAAGGGCCGCGAGCTGCACGCCGTGTACCACCTGCGGTCCCTCACCCACGGCCGGCTGATCCGGCTGGAGGTGTCCGCGCCCGACAGCGACCCGCACGTTCCCTCGCTGGTCGCGGTCTACCCGACCAACGACTGGCACGAGCGCGAGGCGTACGACTTCTTCGGGCTCGTCTTCGACGGGCACCCCGCGCTCACCCGGATCATGATGCCGGACGACTGGCAGGGCTTCCCGCAGCGCAAGGACTACCCGCTCGGCGGCATCGCCGTCGAGTACAAGGGCGCCCAGATCCCGGCTCCGGACCAGCGGAGGTCGTACTCCTGATGACCACTTCCCACGCAACGCCCCGCGACACGACCGAGGGGACTGTATATACAGTCACCGGCGGCGACTGGGACGAGGTCGTCGAGGCGGCCGGCAAGTCCGACGACGAACGCATCATCGTCAACATGGGCCCGCAGCACCCGTCCACGCACGGCGTGCTGCGGCTGATCCTGGAGATCGACGGCGAGACCGTCACCGAGGCCCGCTGCGGCATCGGCTACCTCCACACCGGCATCGAGAAGAACCTCGAGTTCCGGAACTGGACCCAGGGCACCACGTTCGTCACGCGCATGGACTACCTGACGCCGTTCTTCAACGAGACGGCGTACTGCCTCGCGGTCGAGAAGCTCCTCGGCATCGAGGACCAGATCCCCGACCGCGCCAGCGTGATCCGGGTCCTGCTCATGGAGCTGAACCGGATCTCCTCGCACCTCGTGTGCATCGCCACCGGCGGCATGGAGCTCGGCTCCACCACGATCATGATCTACGGGTTCCGCGACCGCGAGCTGATCCTCGACCTCTTCGAGCTGATCACCGGGCTCCGGATGAACCACGCGTTCGTCCGCCCCGGCGGCCTCGCCCAGGACCTGCCGCCCGGCGCGATCGACCAGATCCGCTCCTTCATCACCACCATGAAGCGGAACCTGCCGGAGTACGACAAGCTCGCCACCGGCAACCCGATCTTCAAGGCGCGCATGGAGGACGTCGGCTACCTCGACCTCACCGGCTGCGTCGCGCTCGGCGCCACCGGTCCTGTCCTGCGGTCCGCCGGCCTCCCGCACGACCTGCGCAAGACCGATCCGTACTGCGGCTACGAGACGTACGACTTCGACGTGCCGACCGCCGACACCTGCGACTCCTACGGGCGCTTCCTCATCCGCGTGGAGGAGATGCGCCAGTCGCTGCGGATCGTCGAGCAGTGCCTGGACCGGCTGGCACCCGGCCCGGTCATGGTCGCCGACAAGAAGATCGCCTGGCCCGCGCAGCTCGCGCTCGGACCGGACGGGCTCGGCAACTCGCTCGAACACATCAAGAAGATCATGGGCACCTCCATGGAGGCCCTGATCCACCACTTCAAGCTGGTGACCGAGGGATTCCGGGTCCCCGCCGGGCAGGCGTACGTCGCCGTCGAATCGCCCAAGGGCGAACTCGGCGTGCACGTCGTCTCCGACGGCGGCACCCGTCCCTACCGGGTCCACTTCCGCGACCCGTCCTTCACCAACCTCCAGGCCATGGCGGCGATGTGCGAGGGCGGCCAGGTCGCCGACGTCATCGTCGCCGTCGCGTCCATCGACCCCGTGATGGGAGGCGTCGACCGGTGACCGCAGCGAATCAAGAGGTCAGTCTGGGGATGCCGCAGCTCCCCGCCCCCGCCTACCCCGACGACGTACGGGCCCGGCTCGAAGCGGACGCGCGGGAGGTGATCGCCCGCTACCCCGACAGCCGCTCCGCGCTGCTGCCGCTGCTCCACCTCGTCCAGTCCGAGGAGGGGTACGTCACCCGTACGGGCATGGCCCTCTGCGCCGAACTCCTCGGGCTCACCACGGCGGAGGTCACGGCCGTCGCGACCTTCTACACGATGTACCGGCGCAAGCCGAGCGGCGACTACCAGGTCGGCGTCTGCACCAACACCCTCTGCGCGGTCATGGGCGGCGACGCCATCTTCGACCGGCTCAAGACGCACCTGGGTGTCGGCAACGACGAGACCACCGACGACGGCAAGGTCACCCTCGAACACATCGAGTGCAACGCGGCCTGCGACTACGCCCCCGTCGTGATGGTGAACTGGGAGTTCTTCGACAACCAGACCCCCGAGAGCGCGACGAAGCTCGTCGACGACCTCATCGCCGGGCGGACCGTCGAACCCACCCGGGGTGCCCCGATCTGCTCGTACAAGGAGACCGCCCGCATCCTCGCCGGGTTCCCCGACGAGCGCCCCGGCGCGGTCGCCGCGAGCGGCGGCGCCGGACCCGCCTCCCTGATCGGGCTCCGCCTCGCCAAGGGCGAAACCGCCCCGGGCCACCGGGTCGTCGCCCAGCGCCGGGACGTCCCCGCGGACCAGCCGCACGAGCCCTCGCCGTCCGAGCACCTCAGCTCGCACGACGCACCGCAGCAGACATCGGCCTCCGACCCGGACAACCCGGCCGGACCCGCAGCCGAGGAGGGGGAGTGATGACCTTGGCCGCCGAGATCGACAGGAACGGGACCAGCCCCGAGAAGCTCCTCGCCCCGGTCCTCTCCGCCCACTGGGACGAAGCGGAACCCTGGACGCTGGAGAGCTACCGCCGCCACGACGGGTACGAGGGCCTCCGCAAGGCCCTCGCCATGACGCCCGACGACCTCATCGCGTACGTCAAGGACTCCGGTCTGCGCGGACGCGGCGGCGCCGGCTTCCCCACCGGGATGAAGTGGCAGTTCATCCCGCAGGGCGACGGCAAGCCGCACTACCTCGTCGTCAACGCCGACGAGTCGGAGCCCGGCACCTGCAAGGACATCCCGCTCCTCTTCGCCAACCCGCACAGCCTCATCGAGGGCATCGTGATCGCCTGCTACGCGATCCGCTCCTCGCACGCCTTCATCTACCTGCGCGGCGAGGTCGTGCCCGTCCTGCGGCGGCTGCACGAGGCCGTCCGCGAGGCGTACGCGGCCGGCTACCTCGGCAAGGACGCCCTCGGCCCCGGTCTCGACCTCGAACTGACCGTGCACGCGGGCGCCGGTGCGTACATCTGCGGCGAGGAGACGGCGCTGCTCGACTCGCTCGAAGGACGGCGCGGCCAGCCCCGGCTGCGGCCCCCCTTCCCCGCGGTCGCCGGTCTGTACGCCTGCCCCACCGTGGTGAACAACGTCGAGTCCATCGCCTCGGTTCCCGCGATCCTCCAGCGCGGCAAGGACTGGTTCAAATCGATGGGCAGCGAGAAGTCCCCGGGCTTCACGCTCTACTCGCTCAGCGGCCACGTCACCAGCCCCGGCCAGTACGAGGCCCCGCTCGGTATCACGCTCCGCCAGCTGCTCGACATGAGCGGCGGCATCCGTGCCGGGCACCGCCTCAAGTTCTGGACCCCGGGCGGCTCGTCCACCCCGATGTTCACCGACGAGCACCTCGACGTCCCCCTCGACTACGAGGGCGTCGGCGCCGCCGGCTCCATGCTCGGCACCAAGGCGCTCCAGTGCTTCGACGAGACGACGTGCGTGGTGCGGGCCGTCACCCGGTGGACCGAGTTCTACGCCCACGAGTCCTGCGGCAAGTGCACACCCTGCCGCGAAGGCACCTACTGGCTCGTCCAGTTGCTCCGCGACATCGAAGCGGGCAAGGGCCGCCCCGGCGACCTCGACAAGCTCAACGACATCGCCGACAACATCAACGGCAAGTCCTTCTGCGCGCTGGGCGACGGCGCCGCCTCGCCGATCTTCTCCTCGCTGAAGTACTTCCGCGAGGAGTACGAGCAGCACATCACCGGCAAGGGCTGCCCCTTCGACCCCGCGAAGTCGACCCTCTGGGCCGACGACAAGGACACCGACGACCAAGACGCTCACCGGGGGGTGAACGCATGACAGTCACCACGAGTGCGCCCTCCGGGGGCGGACAGGCGGCCGTACCGCCCGAGGACCTCGTCACGCTGACCATCGACGGCATCGAGACGAGCGTCCCCAAGGGGACCCTCGTCATCCGCGCCGCCGAGGAACTCGGCATCGAGATCCCCCGGTTCTGCGACCACCCGCTCCTCGACCCGGCCGGTGCCTGCCGCCAGTGCATCGTCGAGGTGGAGGGCCAGCGCAAGCCGATGGCCTCCTGCACCATCACCTGCACCGACGGCATGGTCGTCAGGTCACAGCTCACCTCGCCCGTCGCCGAGAAGGCCCAGAAGGGTGTGATGGAGCTGCTGCTCATCAACCACCCGCTGGACTGTCCGGTCTGCGACAAGGGCGGCGAGTGCCCGCTGCAGAACCAGTCGCTCTCGCACGGCACCGCGGAATCCCGGTTCGACGGGCGCAAGCGGACGTTCGAGAAGCCCGTCCCGATCTCCACCCAGGTGCTGCTGGACCGCGAACGCTGCGTGCTCTGCGCACGCTGCACCCGGTTCTCCAACCAAGTGGCCGGCGACCCGATGATCGAGCTGCTGGAACGCGGCGCGCTCCAGCAGGTCGGCACCGGCGAGGGCGACCCCTTCGAGTCGTACTTCTCCGGCAACACCATCCAGATCTGCCCGGTCGGGGCGCTCACCTCGGCGGCGTACCGCTTCCGTTCGCGCCCCTTCGACCTGGTCTCCTCGCCCTCGGTCTGCGAGCACTGCGCGGGCGGCTGCGCCACCCGTACCGACCACCGGCGCGGCAAGGTCATGCGCCGCCTCGCGGCCAACGACCCCGAGGTCAACGAAGAGTGGCTGTGCGACAAGGGGCGCTTCGGCTTCCGCTACGCCCAGCAGCGCGACCGGCTCACCACCCCGCTGGTCCGCAACGCCGACGGCGACCTCGAACCCGCGTCCTGGCCGGAGGCGCTCGCCGCCGCCGCGGCGGGACTCGGCGCGGCACGCGGCCGGGCCGGAGTGCTGACCGGCGGCCGGCTCACCGTCGAGGACGCCTACGCGTACAGCAAGTTCGCGCGGGTCGCCCTGGACACCAACGACATCGACTTCCGGGCCCGGGTGCACAGCGGCGAGGAGGCCGACTTCCTGGCCGCCCGCGTCGCCGGCCGCGGCCGCGACCTGGACGGCGAGGGCGTCACCTATACCTCGCTGGAGAAGGCGTCGGCGGTCCTGCTCGCCGGGTTCGAGTCCGAGGAGGAGGCGCCCGGCGTCTTCCTCCGGCTCCGCAAGGCCCACCGCAAGCACGGCCTGCGGACCTGGGCGATCGCCTCGCACGCCACCCGCGGACTGGAGAAGGCGGGCGGCACCCTGCTGCCGGCCGCCCCCGGCACCGAGACCGAGTGGCTGGACGCGCTCGCCGGAGGCGTCGGGCTCGACGAGGCCGGAGCGGCCGCCGCCGAAGCGCTGCGTGGCGAGAACTCCGTCATCGTCGTCGGCGAACGGCTCGCCGCGGTCCCCGGCGCACTCACCGCCGTCCTGCGCACCGCCACCGCCACCGGCGCCGCCCTGGTGTGGATTCCACGCCGGGCCGGGGAGCGCGGGGCGCTGGAAGCCGGGGCCCTGCCGACCCTGCTGCCCGGCGGCCGACCGGCCACCGACCCGCGCGCCCGCCAGGAGGTCGCCACCCTCTGGGGCCTCGGCGACCTGCCCGCCCGCCACGGGCGCGACACCAGCCAGATCCTCGGCGCCGCCGCCACCGGCGAACTCGGCGCGCTGCTCGTCGCGGGCGTCGAACCCCGCGACCTGCCGGACCCGGCCGCCGCGCTCGCCGCGCTGGACCAGGTCGGCTTCCTCGTCTCGCTGGAGCTGCGTCCCAGCGAGGTCACCGAACGCGCCGACGTGGTGCTGCCGGTGGCGGCCGTCGTCGAGAAGTCCGGCACCTTCCTCAACTGGGAAGGCCGCGCCCGGATGTTCGAGGCGGCGCTGAAGCCCGAGCAGATGACCCGTACCCTCGCGCCGACCGACGGCCGGGTGCTGCACATGCTGGCCGACGCCCTCGGCGTCCGCCTCGGGCTGCCCGACCTCGCCGCCGCCCGCCGCGAACTCGACCGGCTCGGCGGCTGGACCGGCTCGTACCCGAGCGCCCCCAAGGAGATCGGACGCCCGCTGCCCCGGCCCGGCGACGGCGAGGCGATCCTCGCCGGCCACCGCATGCTGCTCGACCTCGGCCGGCTCCAGGAGGGCGACGAGGCGCTCGCCGGCACCCGGCACGCCGCCGTCGCCCGGCTCTCCGCGCACACCGCGGCCGAGACCGGGGTGAAGGACGGCGACCTCCTCGCCGTCACCGGACCCGCAGGCAGCGTCGAACTCCCGCTGCGGATCACCGAGATGCCGGACCGGGTGGTCTGGGTGCCGCTCAACTCCACCGGCCGCGGTGTCCCCGCGCAGACCGGCTCCCGCCCCGGCGGGCTGGTCCGCATCGGCGCCGCCACCACCGCAGCCCCCGCCCACTCACCGGAGGTGCGAGCGTGAACAGCCTCGCTCACCTGGCCACGGCGCCCGGCAACGCCCCACTGGCCGCCGAGGACCTCTCGATGTTCGGCACCGACCCCTGGTGGCTGGTCGTCGTCAAGGCGGTCTTCTGCTTCGCGTTCCTGATGGTGACCGTGCTCTTCGCGATCGTCTGGGAGCGCAAGGTCGTCGCCTGGATGCAGCTGCGCATCGGCCCCAACCGGAACGGCCCCTGGGGACTGCTCCAGTCGCTCGCCGACGGCGTCAAGCTGATGCTGAAGGAAGACCTGATCGTCAAGCGCGCCGACCGGGTCGTCTACATCCTCGCGCCGATCGTCGCGGCCATCCCGGCGTTCATGGCGATCGCCGTGATCCCGTTCGGCCCGTCCGGCAACGAGGTGTCGATCTTCGGTCACCGTACGACGATGCAGCTCACCGACCTGCCGATCGCGATGCTCTACATCCTCGCGGTCGCCTCGGTCGGCATCTACGGCATCGTCCTCGCCGGCTGGTCCTCCGGCTCGACCTACCCGCTCCTCGGCGGACTCCGGTCCTGCGCCCAGATGATCAGCTACGAGATCGCGATGGGTGCCGCGTTCGCCTCGGTCTTCCTCTACTCCGGGTCGATGTCGACCTCGAAGATCGTGGAGGCGCAGCACGACCGCTGGTTCATCGTCCTGCTGCCGGTCTCCTTCATCATCTACATCGTCACCATGGTCGGCGAGACCAACCGCGCCCCGTTCGACATGCCGGAGTCCGAGGGCGACCTCGTCGGCGGCTTCAACACCGAGTACTCCTCCATCAAGTTCGCGATGTTCATGCTCGCCGAGTACGTGAACATGGTGACGGTCTCCGCGGTCTCCGCGACCCTCTTCCTGGGAGGCTGGCGGGCCCCGTACCCGATCAGCACCTTCTGGGAGGGCGCGAACCACGGCTGGTGGCCGATGCTCTGGTTCGTCGTCAAGGTCCAGCTGCTCCTCTTCTTCTTCATCTGGCTCCGCGGCTCGCTGCCCCGCGTCCGCTACGACCAGCTGATGAAGCTCGGCTGGAAGGTCCTCATCCCGGTCTCCGTGGTCTGGCTGATGATGGTCGCCACCGTGCGCGCCCTGAACAACGAGGGGTACGACTTCTCGAAGATCGTGCTGTACGTCGCGGGGGCCGTGATCGCGGTGCTGCTGATCTCCTTCCTCGCCGACTCCTTCCGCGACCGCAAGGGCCGCGAGGAGGAGGCGAAGGCGGGCCCGCCGCCCGAGTTCGACCCGATGGCGGGCGGATTCCCCGTACCGCCGCTGCCCGGACAGACCCTGCCGCCCGTGCCCCGGCGCACCCCGCGCCGCGAACGGGAGCTCGTTGTCAGTGGCGGCCCCGATACTCAGAGTGACGAAAACGTGAGTGACGGAAAGGAGGCCGACCGTGTCTGAGTCACAACCCTCTGGGCCCTCGAACGACAAGTTCCAGAACCCCGTGGCCGGCTTCGGCGTGACCTTCAAGGCCATGTTCAAGAAGCGGCTCACCGAGCAGTACCCGGAGACGCCGAAGGTGACGGCGCCGCGCTTCCACGGCCGTCACCAGCTCAACCGGCACCCGGACGGCCTGGAGAAGTGCATCGGCTGCGAGCTGTGCGCCTGGGCCTGTCCCGCCGACGCCATCTACGTCGAGGGCGCGGACAACACCGACGAGGAGCGGTACTCCCCGGGCGAACGGTACGGCCGCGTCTACCAGATCAACTACGCGCGCTGCATTCTCTGCGGTCTCTGCATCGAGGCGTGCCCCACCCGGGCGCTCACGATGACCAACGAGTTCGAGCTCGCCAACACCACCCGCGCCAGCCTCATCTACACCAAGGACGAGCTGCTCGCGGGGCTGGAGGAGGGCATGGTCGACAGCCCGCACGCGATCTTCCCCGGCATGGACGAACAGGACTACTACCGGGGCCTGGTGACCGAGGCCGCTCCCGGCACCGAGCGCCAGACGGCGGTGACCAAGGGCGAGAAGCCCGAGTCCCCCGACGACGCCGCCGTGGTGCCCGGCTCCGAGGCCGAAGCGGCCGCGTCCCACGAGCACGACCACGCGCACGCGGGGCACGGTTCCCACGGACACGGTTCCCACGGTCAGAGGGGAGCGGGCGCATGAGCGCTCTGGCCGCAGCGGCCTCCACCACCTCGACCGGCGAGGCCGTCCAGTTCTGGATCCTCGGTACGGTCGCCCTGCTCGGCGCCCTCTTCACCGTCCTGATGAAGCGGGCCGTGCACAGCGCGCTCTCGCTCGCCGGGACCATGATCGTGCTGGCGGTGTTCTACCTCGCCAACGGCGCGTACTTCCTCGGCATCGTGCAGGTCGTCGTCTACACCGGCGCGATCATGATGCTCTTCCTCTTCGTCGTGATGCTCGTCGGCGTCACCGCCGCCGACTCGCTGAAGGAGACCCTCAAGGGCCAGCGCTGGCTGGCCGCCGGATGCGGTCTCGGCTTCGGGGTACTGCTCGTCGCCGGCATCGGCAACGCCTCCCTGAACAGCTTCAACGGCCTCGGCACCGCCAACGCCGTGCACGGGGGGAACGTCGAGGGACTCGCCAACCTCATCTTCACCAAGTACGTCTTCGCGTTCGAGATCACCGGCGCCCTCCTCATCACCGCGACGGTCGGGGCGATGGTGCTCACCCACAAGGAACGCACCGAACGCGCGCAGACCCAGCGGGAGATGTCCGAGGCCCGGGTCCGCTCGAACCACCTGCCGCCGCTGCCCGCCCCCGGCGTCTACGCCCGGCACAACGCCGTGGACATCGCCGGTCTGCTGCCCGACGGCACCCCGTCCGAGCTGACCGTGATGCGCACCCTGCGCGACCGCGGACAGATCCGCGACGTCTCCGAGGAGGCGCTCGCCGACCTCAAGGCACTGGAACAGAGGTCCGGTGAGCGGCTCGGACGCTCCACCGCCCTCTCCGCCCGGGGCGCGGGGACGGGCCCGTCCGCATCGGCGGGGCGGCCGGCCGAAAGCGCCAGGAACGGGGAGGACACCCAGTGAATCCGGTCAACTACCTCTACCTGGCAGCTCTGCTGTTCACCATCGGCGCCTGCGGGGTGCTGATCCGGCGGAACGCGATCGTGGTGTTCATGTGCGTGGAGCTGATGCTCAACGCCTGCAACCTCGCCTTCGTCACCTTCTCCCGCCTGCACGGCAACCTCGACGGCCAGATCATCGCGTTCTTCACGATGGTCGTCGCCGCCGCGGAAGTCGTCGTCGGGCTGGCGATCATCGTGTCGCTGTTCCGCTCCCGCCATTCGGCCTCGGTCGACGACGCCGGCCTGATGAAGCTGTGAGGGGCTGAATCGTGGAGAACCTGATCGCGCTGCTCATCGCGGCGCCCCTGCTCGGAGCGGCGGTCCTGCTGTGCGGGGGCCGCCGGCTCGACCGGGCCGGACACTGGCTCGGCACCCTGCTCGCCGCCGTGTCGTTCGTTCTGGCCGTGGTGCTCTTCGCCGACATGCTCGGCAAGGGCGCCGAAGAACGCCTGCTGCACCAGAAGCTGTTCAGCTGGATTCCCGTGGAGGGCTTCCAGGCCGACGTCGCCTTCCAGCTCGACCAGCTGTCGATGACGTTCGTCCTGCTGATCACCAGTGTGGGCACCCTGATCCACATCTACTCGATCGGCTACATGGAGCACGACGAACGCCGTCGCCGCTTCTTCGGCTATCTCAACCTCTTCGTCGCGGCGATGCTCATCCTGGTCCTCGCCGACAACTACCTTCTGCTGTACGTCGGATGGGAGGGCGTCGGCCTCGCCTCCTACCTCCTCATCGGCTTCTGGCAGCACAAGCCCAGCGCGGCCACCGCCGCGAAGAAGGCCTTCCTGGTCAACCGGGTCGGCGACATGGGCCTCTCCATCGCGATCATGCTGATGTTCACCACCTTCGGCACCTTCGCCTTCGGGCCGGTGCTCGGGGCGACCGGCGACACCAGCGAGGGCAAGCTCACCGCGATCGGCCTGATGCTGCTCCTCGCCGCCTGCGGCAAGTCCGCGCAGGTACCGCTCCAGTCCTGGCTCGGCGACGCGATGGAGGGCCCGACGCCGGTCTCCGCCCTCATCCACGCCGCGACCATGGTCACCGCGGGCGTGTACCTCATCGTCCGCTCCGGTGCGATCTTCAACGCCGCCCCGGACGCGCAGCTCGTCGTCGCGATCGTCGGAGCGGTCACGCTCCTGTTCGGTGCGATCGTCGGTTGCGCCAAGGACGACATCAAGAAGGCGCTGGCCGGCTCCACGATGTCGCAGATCGGCTACATGGTCCTCGCCGCGGGCCTCGGCCCCATCGGGTACGTCTTCGCGATCATGCACCTGGTGACGCACGGCTTCTTCAAGGCCGGACTCTTCCTCGGCGCCGGTTCGGTCATGCACGGCATGAACGACGAGGTCGACATGAGGAAGTTCGGCGGCCTGCGGAAGTACATGCCGGTCACCTTCATCACCTTCGGCCTCGGCTACCTGGCCATCATCGGCTTCCCCGGCCTCTCCGGCTTCTTCTCCAAGGACAAGATCATCGAGGCGGCCTTCGCCAAGGGCGGCACCGAGGGCTGGATCCTCGGCTCCGTCGCCCTGCTGGGCGCCGCGATCACCGCGTTCTACATGACGCGCGTGATGCTGATGACCTTCTTCGGCGAGAAGCGCTGGCAGCCCGACGCCGAAGGCCACGAACCGCACCCGCACGAGTCCCCGAAGTCGATGACGATCCCCATGATCGTGCTCGCCTTCGGCTCGGTCTTCGCGGGCGGCTTCTTCTCCATCGGCGACCGGTTCCTGCACTGGCTGGAACCCGTCACCGGCCACGACCACGGGGACTCCCCGGTCGGCGCGACCACCGTCACCGGCGCCACCATGGTGGTGCTCGTCATCGGCGTCGCGATCGCCTGGGCGATGTACGGCCGCCGGCCGGTGCCCGCCCTCGCCCCACGCGGCTCGCTGCTCACCCGGGCCGCTCGCCGCGACCTCCTCCAGGACGACTTCAACCACGTCGTCCTGGTCCGCGGCGGCGAGCACCTCACCCGCTCCCTGGTCTACGTCGACCACTCCCTGGTCGACGGCGTCGTCAACGGCACGGCCGCCACGGTCGGCGGGCTCTCCGGCCGGCTGCGCAAACTGCAGAACGGCTACGCCCGCTCCTACGCGGTCTCGATGTTCGGCGGTACGGCGGTCCTCATCGCCGCGACCCTGCTGATGAGGGCGGTCTGATCACATGTCCTTTCCCCTCCTGACAGCGACGGCGGCACTCCCCGCGATCGGCGCCATCGCCACCGCCGCCGTCCCGGCCCAGCGGCGCACCGCCGCGAAATGGCTGGCGCTGCTCGTCTCGCTGGCCACCCTGGTCCTCGCGGCGATCGTGCTGGTTCGCTTCGAGCCCGGCGGCGACCGCTACCAGCTCACCGAGTCGCACGCCTGGATTGCCGACTTCGGCGTCCGGTACGAACTCGGCGTGGACGGCATCGGGGTGGCGCTCCTCGCGCTCACCGCGCTGCTCATCCCGTTCGTGATCCTGGCCGGCTGGCACGATGCCGACCCCCTGGAGACGCACAACTCCCGGTGGCGCCCCACCCAGGGCTTCTTCGCCCTGATCCTGATGGTGGAGGCGATGGTGATCCTCTCCTTCGAGGCCACCGACGTCTTCCTCTTCTACATCCTCTTCGAAGCCATGCTCATCCCGATGTACTTCCTCATCGGCGGCTTCGGGGACCGGGCCCACGCGGGCACCGACGAGAACGCCGCGGCCCAGCGCTCGTACGCCGCCGTGAAGTTCCTCCTCTACAACCTCGTCGGCGGCCTCATCATGCTGGCCGCCGTCATCGGGCTGTACGCGGTCGCCGGGAGCTTCTCGCTCTCCGAGATCGCCGAGGCCCGCGCGAACGGCTCCCTGGAGATGGCGACCAGCACCGAGCGGTGGCTCTTCCTCGGGTTCTTCTTCGCCTTCGCGGTGAAGGCCCCGCTCTGGCCGCTGCACACCTGGCTGCCCAACGCCATGGGCGAGGCGACCGCACCCGTCGCCGTGCTGATCACCGCGATCGTCGACAAGGTCGGCACCTTCGCGATGCTCCGCTTCTGCCTCCAGCTCTTCCCGGAGGCCAGCAAGTGGGCCACCCCGGTGGTGCTCGCCCTCGCGCTGGTCTCCATCGTGTACGGCGCGCTCCTCGCGGTCGGCCAGCGCGACATCAAGCGGCTGATCGCCTACGCGTCGATCTCGCACTTCGGCTTCATCATCCTGGGCATCTTCGCGATGACCAGCCAGGGCCAGTCGGGCGCCACGCTCTACATGGTCAACCACGGCATCTCGACCGCCGCGCTGATGCTGGTCGCCGGATTCCTCATCACCCGGCGCGGCTCCCGCCTGATCGCGGACTACGGCGGAGTGCAGAAGGTCGCCCCGATCCTCGCGGGCACCTTCCTCGTCGGCGGCCTCGCCACCCTCTCGCTGCCGGGGCTCGCCCCGTTCGTCAGTGAGTTCCTGGTCCTGGTCGGGGTGTTCAGCGCCTACCCGGTCGCCGGGATCATCGCCACCACCGGCATCGTGCTCGCCGCGCTCTACGTCCTGGTCCTCTACCAGCGCACCATGACCGGCCCGGTGAAGGCCACCGTCCAGGGCATGGCGGACCTGCGGGTCCGTGAGCTGGTGGTGGTCGTACCGCTGATCGCGCTGCTGCTCTTCCTGGGCGTCTTCCCGAAGCCGCTCACCGAGATCGTCGACCCGGCGGTGCAGCACACCATGTCCGACGTACAGAAGCAGGACCCCCAGCCCGAGGTGGAGGCCGCCAAGTGAGCGCAACAGCTGTCCACAGCCTGTGGACCGTGGCGGGCGGGGTGACGACGGCCGCCCCGGACGTGAAGTTCACGGCCCCCACCATCGAGTACGCCCAGCTCGCACCCGTCCTGATCGTGGTCGGCGCGGCGGTGCTCGGCGTCCTGGCGGAGGCCTTCGTGCCCCGCCGGGCCCGGTACCTCACGCAGGTACTCCTCACCGTCGTCGCCCTGGCCGCCGCGTTCGCCGCGGTCGTCGGGCTCGCCGCGGGCGGATACGGCACGACCAAGGCCCACATCGCGGCGATGGGCGCCGTCGCGGTGGACGGACCGGCGCTGTTCCTGCAGGGCACCATCCTGCTGGCCTCGCTGGTCGCGGTCTTCACCTTCGCCGAGCGGCGGCTCGACCCCGCCTCGCACGGCAACCGGGTCGACTCCTTCGTCGCCCAGGCCGGGTCCGTCCCGGGCAGCGACAGCGAGAAGCAGGCGGTCAGGGCCGGGTTCACCACGACCGAGGTCTTCCCGCTCGTCCTCTTCGCCATCGCGGGCATGCTGGTCTTCCCGGCCGCCAACGACCTGCTGACCCTCTTCGTCGCGCTCGAAGTCTTCTCCCTGCCGCTCTACCTCCTCTGCGCCCTCGCCCGCCGCAAGCGGCTGATGTCGCAGGAGGCCGCGGTGAAGTACTTCCTGCTCGGCGCGTTCTCCTCGGCGTTCCTCCTCTTCGGGATCGCCCTCCTCTACGGCTACGCGGGCTCCGTCTCGTACGCCACCATCGCGAGCGTCGTCGACGGCTCGGTCACCGAGATCGACCCCGCCCTCGCCTCCACCATGGGCAACGACGCGCTGCTCCTCATCGGCGGCGCGATGATCCTGATGGGGCTCCTCTTCAAGGTCGGCGCCGTGCCGTTCCACATGTGGACCCCGGACGTCTACCAGGGCGCACCGACCCCGGTCACCGGCTTCATGGCCGCCGCGACCAAGGTCGCCGCCTTCGGCGCGCTGCTCCGCCTGCTGTACGTCGTGCTCCCCGGCCTCACCTGGGACTGGCGTCCGGTCATGTGGGGCGTGTCCATCGTCACCATGCTGGGCGGCGCGATCGTCGCGATCACCCAGACCGACATCAAGCGGCTGCTCGCCTACTCCTCGATCGCGCACGCCGGGTTCATCCTGGCGGGTGTCATCGCGACCACCCCGGAGGGCATCTCCTCGGTCCTCTTCTACCTCGTCGCCTACTCCTTCGTGACGGTCGGCGCCTTCGCCGTCGTCACCCTGGTGCGCGACGCGGGCGGCGAGGCGACCCACCTGTCGAAGTGGGCCGGGCTCGGCCGGCGCTCCCCGCTGACCGCCGCCGTCTTCGCGGTGTTCCTGCTGGCCTTCGCCGGTATCCCGCTCACCTCCGGCTTCTCCGGCAAGTTCGCCGTCTTCAAGGCGGCGGCGGACGGCGGCGCGGGCGGACTCGTGGTCGTCGGTGTGATCTCCTCGGCGATCGCCGCGTTCTTCTACATCCGGGTCATCGTCCTGATGTTCTTCAGCGAGCCGAAGGCGGACGGCCCCACGGTCGCCGTCCCGTCCCCGCTGACGATGACCACCATCGGCATCGGCGTCGCGGTCACCCTGGTGCTCGGCCTCGCCCCGCAGTACTTCCTGGACCTGGCGAGCCAGGCGGGGATCTTCGTGCGGTAGCGGTGCGACAGTGGGTGGCGGCGTGACGCACACGCTGTTCCTGGACGCCGGACGGGCTGGAGTCAAGCCCGTCCGGCGTTGTCGTACGGGCCGCCTATGGTGAATGGGGACGTGCGGTCGACACGACGTGCCGACCACAGGACGTGCTGACCGCACCAGGCGGAACCGACGACGGCGAACAGAGCGACGAGCAGGACGGGCGGGACCATGGATGTGACCGAGGCCGTGACCGGGGCCACCGGCAGCGAGGCCACAGGCGGCGGGAGCCACGGAAACGGGGGCGCCGACAGCGAGGCGCGGCAGACCCTGCACCGGGTCTTCGGGTACGAATCGTTCCGGGGCGAGCAGGGCGCGATCATCGAGCACGTGGTCGCGGGCGGCGACGCCGTCGTCCTGATGCCCACCGGCGGCGGCAAGTCCCTCTGCTACCAGATCCCCGCCCTGGTCCGCCCGGGTACGGGCGTCGTGGTCTCCCCGCTGATCGCCCTCATGCAGGACCAGGTCGACGCCCTGCGCGCACTCGGCGTCCGGGCCGGCTTCATCAACTCCACCCAGGACTTCGACGAGCGCCGCTCCATGGAGGCGCAGTACGTCGCCGGAGAGCTGGACATCCTCTACCTCGCGCCCGAACGGCTGCGCCTGGACTCCACGCTCTCGCTCCTCTCCCGCGGCACGGTCTCCGTCTTCGCGATCGACGAGGCGCACTGCGTCGCCCAGTGGGGCCACGACTTCCGCCCCGACTACCTCGCCCTCTCCGTCCTCGGCGAGCGCTGGCCGGACGTCCCGCGCATCGCCCTGACGGCGACCGCGACGGACGCCACGCACCAGGAGATCACCCGCCGCCTGGGCATGCCGGACGCCAAGCACTTCGTCGCCAGTTTCGACCGGCCGAACATCCAGTACCGCATCGTCCCCAAGTCCGACCCGAAGAAGCAGCTGCTCACCTTCCTCAAGGAGGAGCACACCGGGGACGCGGGCATCGTCTACTGCCTCTCCCGCAACTCCACCGAGAAGACCGCCGAGTACCTCTGCCGCAACGGCATCGAGGCCGTGCCGTACCACGCCGGACTGGACGCCGGGACCCGCGCCGCCCACCAGTCCCGCTTCCTGCGCGAGGAGGGGCTCGTCGTCGTCGCGACGATCGCCTTCGGTATGGGCATCGACAAGCCGGACGTCCGGTTCGTGGCCCACCTCGACCTCCCCAAGTCCGTCGAGGGGTATTACCAGGAGACCGGCCGCGCCGGACGTGACGGCGCCCCCTCCACCGCGTGGATGGCGTACGGCCTCCAGGACGTCGTCCAGCAGCGCAAGCTCATCCAGGGCGGCGACGGAGACGAGGCACACCGCCGCCGCGCCTCCGCGCACCTGGACTCGATGCTGGCGCTCTGCGAGACCGTCCAGTGCCGCCGCGCCCAGCTCCTCACCTACTTCGGCCAGGAACCCACCGCCGCCGCCTGCGGCAACTGCGACACCTGCCTGGTCGCGCCGGAGACCTGGGACGGCACGGTCGTCTCGCAGAAGCTGCTCTCCACCGTGGTCCGGCTGAAGCGCGAGCGGAACCAGAAGTTCGGCGCCGGGCAGATCATCGACATCCTGCTGGGCCGGAAGACCGCGAAGGTCATCCAGTTCGACCACGACCAGCTCTCCGTCTTCGGCATCGGCGAGGAGCTGGCCGAGGCCGAGTGGCGCGGAGTGGTCCGCCAGCTGCTGGCCCAGGGCCTGCTCGCCGTGGAGGGGGAGTACGGCACCCTCGTGCTGACCGACGCCAGCGCCACGGTCCTCGGCCGCGAGCGCGAGGTCCTGCTGCGCAAGGAGCCCAAGCGGGTCACCGAGCGGACGGCGGCCAAGGGCGAACGCCGCGCGAAGTCGGCCGCTGCCGCCGCCGATCTGCCCGCCTCCGCCGTACCCGTCTTCGAGGCGCTGCGGGCCTGGCGCGGGGCGACGGCGAAGGAGCAGGGCGTCCCGGCGTACGTCATCTTCCACGACGCGACCCTGCGCGAGATCGCCACCCTCCACCCCTCGTCCCTGGCCGAGCTGGGCGGGGTCAGCGGCCTGGGCGAGAAGAAGCTGGCGACGTACGGCGAGGGCGTGCTGGAGGTCCTGGCGGGGCTGGGAGCACCTGCGGAGGAGGCTGCGGACACCCAGGCGGCGCCTGCGGCCCGCGCGGACGCCCCTGCGGCCCGTACCGCCGCCGAGCCCGCGCCCGGCCCGGCATCCGCGCGTACGGCGGCGAACACGGGCGACCCGTTCGCCGACGCCGAATTCGGGTGGGACGACGAGGAGCCCCCGGAGTACGAGTGAGCCCGGACGGGCCAGGCGGGAGCCGGGTCCACTCCGGGGCCACAGCTCCACGCGGGGGCGCGATCGCCGTGAGGTCGAGGTCGACGGGGAACGGCACGGACACCTTCAGCCGGTCGTGGAAGATCCCCGTCGAGGTGTACGCACCGGTGGCCGGCTCCCGCTCGAAGACGTACACCACGGCCCGCCCGTCCTGGTTCTCCACCCGTCAGAAGTGCGGGATGCGGGCCCGGGCGCACCTCACCGGCTTCGTCTCCCGGCCCCGGGACCCCGCGAACAGGTGCACGGGTCCGTGCGCGCTGCCCAGGAAGGCCGGCGGGAAGGCCGGCCCCAGCCCCTCACCCCGCCGCCCGGATCGTCCCCGTCACCTCGCCGAGCCCCACCCGCGTGCCGTGCGGCCCCGGCGCCCACGCGGTCATGGTCACCGTGTCGCCGTCCTCCAGGAAGGTCCGGGTGCCGCCGGGCAGTTCGAGCGGGTCGCGGCCGTTCCAGGTCAGCTCCAGGAGGGAGCCGCGCTGGTGCGGTTCCGGCCCGCTCACCGTGCCGGAGCCGTAGAGGTCACCGGTGCGCAGCGAGGCGCCGTTCACCGTCATCTGCGCCAACTGCTGGGCCGCCGTCCAGTACATGGTGGAGAACGGCGGTTCGGCGACGAGCTTGCCGTTGACCGCGACGGAGATCCGCAGGTCGATGCCGCCCGGCTCCTCCTCGTCCGCGTCGTCCAGGTACGGCAGCAGCTCCGCGTCCCGGGCGGGCGGGGCGGTACGGGCCGCGTCCAGCGCCTCCAGCGGGGTCACCCACGCGGAGACGGAGGTGGCGAAGGACTTGCCGAGAAACGGGCCGAGCGGGACGTACTCCCACGCCTGGATGTCGCGCGCCGACCAGTCGTTGAGCAACTGGACGCCGAAGACGTGCTCGCGGAAGTCGGCCAGCGGCACCGCCGTGCCCTGCGCGGAGGGCACCCCCACCACGAAGCCGACCTCCGCCTCGATGTCCAGCTTCACCGAGGGCCCGAAGACGGGCGCCGCGTCGGTGGGCGCCCTGCGCTGCCCCGACGGGCGCACCACGTCCGTGCCGGAGACGACGACCGTGCCCGCCCGTCCGTGGTAACCGATCGGCAGGTGCTTCCAGTTGGGCGTCAGCGCGGCGCCGTCCGGGCGGAAGATCCGGCCCACGTTGGTGGCGTGGTGCTCGCTGGCGTAGAAGTCGACGTAGTCGGCGACCTCGTACGGCAGATGGAGTGTCACCGCGTCGACCGGGTGGAGCAGCGGCTCCAGTTGGGCGCGGTGCGAGGGGACGGTCAGCCATCCGGTGAGCGCGCGGCGCACGTCCCGCCAGGCGGTGCGCCCGGCCGCGAGCAGCGGCATCAGGCTGGGCCGCGCGAGCAGCCCGGCGTAGGGGGAACCGAGGGCGTGGGCCGCCGCCCCGGCGTCCAGCACGTGGGAGCCGATCCGGACACCGACCCGCCGCCCTGCGGAAGCCTCTCCGGGTACGGAGAAGACGCCGTACGGAAGGTTGTGCGG
The DNA here is from genome assembly GCF_053596135.1 of Streptomyces sp. NPDC001770. Classification (NCBI taxonomy): domain Bacteria; kingdom Bacillati; phylum Actinomycetota; class Actinomycetes; order Kitasatosporales; family Streptomycetaceae; genus Streptomyces; species Streptomyces sp. NPDC001770. The sequence goes on from NZ_JBSFFN010000001.1 coordinate 361,890, forward strand.
GCCGAAGGGGTCGCCTTCGTCGGTGTCGAGCGGGCTGCTCTGCTCGGGCATGGGGTGCTGCCTTCCAGTCGCTGTGCGGGACAGGTTACGTCGGTGCGTACGGACCGTGTCCGTACGCCGGCCTCGTACCCGATCGCGCCTGCCCGGAAAGCGCCCGGTGCCTGACGCCTCGTCAGCCCGCATGCGCCGGACCGCATGCGCCGGACCGCATGCGCCGGACCGCATGCGCCGGACCGCAGTCCGTCGCGGACCGTCAGCCGCGGGCCGTCAGCCCGCCGTGCGCGGGATGCGCTTCTCCCAGGTGCGGTGGAAGACGATCTCGTCGCCGTCCTTGCAGACCACCTCGTCGGAGGTGATGAAGTGCGTCGCGTCCGCGCCGGTCTCCGAGCGGGTCGTGATCTCCGTCCGCCAGGCCGTCTCCGGCCGGTGGAGCCGGACCGTGCGGTCCGACCTCGCCCGCGCCGACAGGGGGTCGTCCTGCTGGATGGTGAAGGTGTCGAGGGCGTCCTCGGTGATCTCCAGGCCGTCCGGGTGGAACCGCGTCCCGCCCGGGCGCGGGTCGGCCTCCAGCCGCCACTCGCCCAGGGCGAGGTCCCGGACGATCCGCCGCTCCGGGCGCTCCCGGTCCAGGGTGGCCGGTACGGCCTCGCCGAGCGGCTCGGCCTGTTCGGGCTCGCCGAAGACGGGGGCCGGGTCCTCGGTGGGCCGGCGGACCGGGAGCTCCACCAGGCTGCCGTCCGCGTCGAGCGTGAACCCCGCCGAGTCGGCCTGCGGCCAGACCCAGGGCCAGTACGAGGAGGAGACGGCCAGCCGGATGCGGTGGCCGGGCGCGAAGGCGTGCCCGATGCCGTTCAGTTCGAAGGTGACGTCCTCGGTCGTGCCGGGCGGCCAGTCCTCGGCCCGGTCGCGGCCGTGGCGGGTGGCCAGATTGAGGGCGCCCCGGGTGACGAGGGCGGAGGAGCCGTCCGGCGCCACGTCGCAGAGCCGGGCGACGACCTGGCCGCGCGGCACGGCCAGGGTCAGCCGCAGCCGTACCCGGGGGCGGCCCAGGATCTCGACCGGCGCCCCCTCCACCGGGAACTCGAAGGCGACCGACTTGGCGTCCTCGTCGCGCTGGTCGGGCGGCAGGTCGGCGTCGTTCCCGCACGGCGAGAACCGGCCCGCGTCCAGCCCGGTCTGCTGCGGCGAGCGGACGATCCTGGCGCCGCCCCGCAGGGCGTACGCCACCGGGGTGACGCTCGCAGGGGGCCAGACCGCGTCCCCGACCCAGCGGCCGGGCAGCGTCTCGTACCGGGTGGCGGGCGGGTGGGAGCCGCTGATCCAGGACCGCAGCAGGGGCTCGCTCATCACCCCGGTCTCCTTCTCCTTCAGATGCTGGTCCCACCAGCGCAGCGTCTCCTGGAGGAAGCCGATCGCCGGACCGGGCGGCCGGCCCCGGTCCGGGTACTGGTGCGACCAGGGCCCGATCAGTCCGCGCACCCGGGCCGGGTCCAGGTGCTCGACCAGCCGCAGCACGGTGTCACGGTACGGATCGTGCCAGCCGCCCACCGCCAGGACGGCGGCCCGGATCGCGCTGTACTCCTCGCGGACGCTGCCGCGCAGCCAGTACGCGTCCCGGGTCTGGTGGGCCAGCCAGGTGTGGACGAGCGGGTCGAGGGCCTCCAGCCGCTCCCTCCACATCGCTTTCCAGCCATCCCCGACGATCTCGGGATCGGGAGGTTCGGCAGCCGCCGCGAGCAGCCCCGCTGCCCGGGCGTGCAGGTCCGAGGCGAGGACCGAGCCGCCCCAGTACTGCCCGCCGTTGTCGTACCCGTCGTCCGTGGAGCACACCGCGACGACCGCCCGCAGCGCGTCCGGGGCCGCCGCGGCGAGCCGGAGCGAGGCGGCCCCGCCCCAGGAGATGCCGAACATGCCGACCCGGCCCGAGCACCACTCCCGCTGCGCCAGCCAGTGGATGACCGCCACTCCGTCGGCCACACCGGCGTCGCCGTACGCGTCGCCCGGCAGGCCCCCGCTGTTGCCGTGGCCCCGCGCGTCCACCCGCACCGAGGCGTAGCCGTGGCCCGCGTACCAGGGGTGGCGTTGCCGGTCGCGGGGCGCCGTCCCGTCGGCGAGCCGGTGCGGCAGGTACTCCAGCAGCGCGGGGACCGGCTCCTCGGTGACGGGCCGCCAGACCCGCGCGTACAGCGGGGTGCCGTCCGGCAGCGGGACGCGGAGATCCTCGCGGACGGTCTCGTACGGGAACTCGGTCCGGATGTGCATGGCGTACCTCGGTGGGCGGGTCCGCGGCCCGGGCGAACCGGCGGTCCCCGTGCGGTGCGACAAAGCGGCAACTCGTGATCGTATGAGCCGATCCCGAACATACCGGCGGTGGCGGGAAGCCGCCCACGGTGATCCAAAGGGGACCGGATACGCTGGCAGGAGTGAAGACAGCCGACAGATCGACATTCGTGTGATCGTCAGCAGACAGGAGACCCTCTCGTGACCGTCGTCGGGCCGTTCGGGCTGCGCGTGCGGGACCAGGCTCTTGAGGCCGATGTCCAGACCGGCCTGGCCGCTGTCGAGGCCGGGCTCCTCGATGCCACCAAGAGCGACGTCCCCTTCATCACGGAGGCCGCGCAGCACCTGGTGCGGGCCGGAGGCAAACGATTCCGGCCCCTGCTGGTGATGCTGGCGTCCCAGTTCGGCGACTCCGACGCCCCCGGCGTGGTGCCCTCGGCCGTCGTGGTCGAACTGACGCACCTGGCGACGCTGTACCACGACGACGTGATGGACGAGGCCGAAGTCCGCCGAGGGGTGGACAGCGCCAACGCCCGCTGGGGCAACTCCGTCGCCCTGCTCACCGGCGACTTCCTCTTCGCCCGCGCCTCGCACATCCTCTCCGACCTCGGTCCCGAGGCCGTCCGTATCCAGGCCGAGGCCTTCGAACGGCTGGTCACCGGACAGATCCTGGAGACGGTGGGCCCGCGCGAGGGCCGCGACCCGGTCGACCACTACATGGACGTCCTCAGCGGCAAGACCGGATCCCTGATGGCCGTCTCCGGCCGCTTCGGCGCGCTCATGTCCGGCGCCGACGAGCGGACCGTCGACGTCCTCACCCAGTACGGCGAACGGCTCGGCGTCGCCTTCCAGCTCGCCGACGACGTCCTCGACATCGCCTCCGACTCCCACGAGTCCGGCAAGACCCCCGGCACCGACCTGCGCGAGGGCATCGCCACCCTGCCCGTGCTGCTGCTCCGCGCGCAGGCCGCCGCCGACGGCAAGCCGGACGACCTGGAGCTGGTGGAGCTGCTCGACGGCGACCTCGCCGACGACGCCCGCCTGGCCGAGGCGCTGCGCCGGCTGCGTGTCCACCCGGCGCTGGAGCAGGCCCGCCGCGACACCATCCGGTACGCCGAGGACGCCCGGGCGGCTCTCAACCCGCTGCCCGACTGCTACGCCAAGTCGGCGCTCGCCGAGCTGTGCGACCTCGTGGTGCACCGGGCGGGCTGACGCCCCTTCCGGCGCCTGCCCCCGCCGTTCCCCGAGGGAAGCAGCGGGGGTTGGCGTACCTCCGGTGGAGTGACGTCATACCCGAGCCGTACGCGGAGTTGATGCCGCGGGCTGACGCGTGACATCCCCCGATGCGGTCAGATGGAGAACAACCACTCCTCCTGACCCCATCGGGTGAGAAGCGTCGGGTGAGAGACGCGGCGGGGAGTGGGCGAACGCGACCGCAGAGACGGAAGCCGCCGACCACGGAGGTAGGGCACACCATGGCACCCATCGACAGCGCGGAGAACCAGGGCGATCCCACCGGCGCGACCACGCGCGCCGACCGCATGCGCCGGAAGGCGTCCCGCACGCTCGTACCCGTCGCGGTGGCGGGAGTGGCCGCCGCGACCATCGGGCTCGTCCCCGCACTCGCCGACAGCGGCGACCCGGACCTGCCGAAAATCACCGCGCAGCAGCTCGTCGAGAAGATCGCCGCCTCCGACACCCAGCGGCTCTCCGGCACGGTGAAGATCACCACCGACCTCGGCATCCCCTCGCTCGGCGGCCTCGCCGGTTCCCTCGGCCAGGGCGCCGGGGCGTCGTCGGGGAGCGCCGCCCCCGAGGACCGGCTGACCGAACTGGCCTCGGGGACGCACACCCTGAAGGTGGCCGCCGACGGCCCCGACAAGCAGCGGCTGACCATCCTCGGCAACTCCTCCGAGTACAGCCTGATCCATGACACCGACGAGGTCTGGGCCCACGAGAGCGGGTCCGACGAGGTCTTCCACGCGAAGACCGGTGCCCGCGGGCACGAGGAGGGCAGCCACGGGGCCGCCGCCGGCACGCCCCAGCAGTTCGCCGAGGAGGCGCTGAAGGCGGTCGGTGACACCACGTCGGTCACCGTCGACGGCACCGTGCGGGTCGCCGGGCGCGACGCGTACCAGCTGCTCATCGAGCCGAAGCAGTCCGGCTCGACCATCGGCTCCGTCCGGATCGCGGTGGACGCGGAGAACGGCGTCCCGCTGCGGTTCACCCTGAACCCGAGCTCCGGCGGGAAGGCCGCCGTCAACGTGGGCTTCAGCAAGGTGGACTTCGGCAGGCCCGCCGCCTCGGTCTTCGAGTTCACGCCGCCGAAGGGCGCCAAGGTGACCGAGGCCGGGGACGCCGCCGGCCAGGAGTCCGCGGGCAAGGGGAGCGGAGCCCTCGCGGACCTGCTGCCCGGGGGCCTCACCGGGCTGGAGGGCGCGGACGGAGCTGACGGCGGCGCGGCCGCCGGGGGTGTGGAGACGGTCGGCGAGGGCTGGACCACGATCCTGCGGGCCGAGGCGCCCGGTGGTGCGGACCTGGCGTCGGCGAAGGGGAGTTCCTCGCTGCTGGACGCCTTCGGGGACAAGGCCACGGGGAAGTTCGGCTCCGGCACGGTCTTCAGCACGCGCCTGGTGAACGCCCTCGTCACTGATCAGGGCAAGGTCTACGTCGGTGCGGTGACCCGGGACGCCCTCCTGCGGGCGGCGAACGCGGACCACTGACGCGGGGCACCGGGGCCGGTCCGGAGAGGGTGGGCCGATCGGCTCCGGGCCGTCCGTACCGTCGGCCGGCCGAGCCGTCCCCCGATCGGCTCGTCGCGGCACGAACGGCACGAACGGTGCAAACGGCGGAGCCGACACGGTACGTTCCGTTTCCGCCTCGCTCATGTTCGACTTTTGGCGACGACCTGTCAACAAGGAGTGGTGAGAGGGGTCTTATGCTCACGGAATGAGCGGATTGCCGAGTTCTGTGCGACGCAGCGAACGGTCCCGACGCGCGATCCTGGAGGCGGCGCTGGAGCTCTGCACGGAGAGGGGCTACGGGCGGGTGACGGTGGAGGCCATCGCCGCCCGGGCCGGTGTCAGCAAGAAGACGATCTACCGGTGGTGGCCGGCCAAGAGCGGCATCCTGATGGAGATCTTCACCGATGTCCTCGCCGACGCCGCCCCGTTCGCCGACACCGGCGACATCGAGGCCGATCTCCGCCGCCACATCGGCCTGGCGGTACAGCTCCTCGGCACACCGCCGTACGGACCGGCGTACGCGGGCATACTCTCCGAGCTCCACCACGACGAGGACCTCGCCCGGGACCTCGCCGAGCGGGTCGTCGACCCGCGGGTCGACCTGGCCGTCACCCTGCTGGTCCAGGCCCAGGACCGGGGCCAGATCCCGTCCGGCGCCGACCCGCGGCTGATGGTCGAGCTGCTCTACGGGCCGGTGTACTACCGCCACGTCCTGCGCAAACCGCCCCAGGACGAGGCGGCGATCGCCGCACTGGTCGCCGTGGTGCTGCGGGGGCCGGAAGCGGAGGCGGGCGGCCCGTCGGGCGGCGAGCCGGACGCCGCGCCGGTCGCGGAGGCGGGTCTCGTCTGAGAGCGCGGCGGCGGGTGGCCGCCCGGCACCCCGGGGGCCGGGCAGCCGAAGAGGCGGCCGGTCAGCCGAGGTAGCCGGTCAGCCGAAGAGACAGCCGGTCAGCCGAGGCGGCCGGTCAGTCGAAGAGGCGTTCCAGCACCACCGCTATGCCGTCCTCGGTGTGCCCCAGCGTGACCTCGTCGGCGGCGGCCTTCAGCTCCGGATGGGCGTTGCCCATCGCCACCCCGTGCCCGACCAGCCCGAACATGGGGAGGTCGTTGGGCATGTCGCCGAAGGCGATGGCGTCCGCCGGGTCCAGGTCCAGGAGTTCCGCCGCCACCGCGAGCCCGGTGCCCTTGTGCACGCCGTAGGGGGCGAGCTCGACCGTGCCGGGCCCGGCCATCGTGACCGTCGCCAGATCGCCCACGGCGGCCCGGCCGAGAGCGGCGAGTTCGTCGTCGGTCAGGTCCGGGTGGCGCACCATCACCTTGATGACGGGCTCCGCCCACAGGTCGTCACGGCGCCCGACCCGCTGGGCGGGGAGTGTCGGGTGCGGCATCCGGTACCCGGGCTCGATCAGGGTCAGCCCCGCCGGGCCGTCCTGGTCGACGGCGGCGAAGACCGGGCCCGCCTCCGCCTCGATCTTCCCCAGCGCCATGTCGGCCAGCTCCCGGTCGAGGGGGACCGAACGGAGCATCCGGGCCGACTCGGGGTCGTACACCTGGGTGCCCTGCCCGCAGACGACCGGTCCCCGGTAGTCCAGCTCCGCGAGGAGGGCGCGTATCCCCGGGACCGCCCGGCCGGTGACGATCATGTGCCGGGCGCCGGCCGCGGCCGCGCGCCGGAGGGCCGCGTGCGTGCGGGGGCTCACGGAATCGTCGGGCAGCAGCAGGGTGCCGTCCAGGTCGGTGGCGACGAGGGTGTGCGCGACCCGGACGTGCGCGGGCGCGGGTGACGAATGCATGGTCCCAGCGTAGGGAGATCGGCTTTTCGCCGGACGGCCCTGACCTGGGGTGACGGTCAGCTTTCCGGCCGGAGGGGGCGCGGCCGGCCGCCGGGGCGGCGGAAAAGGGATGGTCTTGGGGGTTTGGCCCCGGTACGCGCCGTGGGGGAAGCGCGTACCGGAGCGAACCGGAACCCCTGCCTCCCGTGCGGCGCCGGTCGGACGCCTGTACGGGTCGCCCGCACGGCCCGGGGGAGCGTGCGGGCGGGACGGGTATGACTTCCGGGGCCGCTCCGTCGTCCCTTGCGGGTACGGGCCGGCCCTTCGCGCACCGCGACGGGAGGTGGTGCGTCGGTGGGGCCGGTGCCGGTGCCCCGGCACCGGTGCGAGCGCGATGGCGGCACCGGTGCCGACGGGCCGGGGGTCCGGCGGAGCTGCCGACGAGGGGGGTGCCCTTGGTCTGCCCGGGCGGGCTCACGGGGGAACCGTGAGCCCCTGCGGAAACGATCCTCCGACGCCCGTTCGGCCCAGCGGGACGGTGCCTGCCCCGGGAGCAGGACCGTCACCCCTGCGGAGCCGCGCCCTCCGCCCCGCCGCACAGCAGCGCCAGGTACTCCCGCACCCGGGACGCCTCCGCCGCCGGGGCGACGAGCCCGAGGTGGTGGTCGGGGCGGACGACCGCGACGGTGCCGCCCGCGCCGGGTTCGTACGCGGCGCGGGCCCGGCCCTCGTGGTCGATCACGCCGGCCCGGCCGTCGGGCGCCTCGTCGGGGCCGTACACCCGGTGGACGCGGACGGCATCGCCGTACGCCTCCGCCGCCGCGAGGAGGACCGGCTCGCTCTCCGGGCCGAAGCCGAGGAGGACCGGGTGCGGCTCGGCGAAGAGGTGGTGCAGCCGGGCCGGCGCACCGGTCGCCACCGAGCGGCACGGCGCGTCCGGCGCGCGGTCCCCGGCGCGGGGCCCGCTCTCGGGGGCCCCGGCGGCGAGCGAACTCCACCGGTAGCCGGTGGAGAGGCCGCTCGCCTCCCCGGCGGCGGTCGCCGCGTCCAGCCCGCCGCCGGGGAGGCGGATGGCGGCCATCGTCTCCGCGAGCCGCTCGGAGGTGAACTCCAGGGTCCAGGCGGCGACGGGCAGCCGCTCCTCCTCGTAGGTGTCGAGCAGGGCCGGCGCCGCGAGCCCGGTCAGCACATGGGCGAGCTTCCAGCCGAGGTTGAAGGCGTCCTGGATGCCGGTGTTCATGCCCATCCCGCCCGCGATCGAGTGGACGTGCGCCGCGTCCCCGGCGAGGAGCACCCGGCCGTCCCGGAAGCGGTCGGCCATGCGGACGTTGACGCGGTACGTGGAGAGCAGGGTGGCGCGCCGGAGCACCTCGCCGGGGAGCCCGGTGTGCCGGCCGAGGAGGCGGCGGAACCCCTCCTCGGTCGGCGGCTGCGGCACGCCGGCGGCGTCCCGCTCGGGCCCCGCCTGGAACCACCAGCCGTCCCGGGTGCCCGGGATCGGGCAGAGCATCACGGCCCCGGTGGCGTCGAACCACTGGTGCCAGATGCCCCGGTCGAGCGCGTCCGTGTCGATCTCGACGTCACCGCAGACCATCACCTGGTCGGTCTGCGTCTCACCGGTGAAGGGGATGCCGAGCAGCTTGCGCACCGGGCTGTGCGCGCCGTCGCAGCCCACCACGTACCGCGCCGCGACGGCTCTGCCGTCGGCGAGGGTGGCCGTCACCCCCGCCGCCCCGCCCGCGGAGTGCTGGTCGAGGCCGGTCAGCTCGGTGCCCAGCTCGACCTGGACACCGTCCTTCGCCAGCCGGTCGCGGAGGATCTCCTCCAGGCGCCACTGGGCGATCAGCCGGGGCCAGTCGAAGGCGGAGGCGGGGACCGGGGCGGGGTCGGCGTACGGGTCGAAGTCGGAGACCGGGACGTGGTCGCGGTACTTGCGCATGGTCAGCGGCAGCGACCCGGACGCCAGCACCTCCTCGGCCGCCCCGAGACTCGCCAGGACCTCCAGCGACCGAAGGTTCGGCCCCTTCGCCCGGGAGCTGCGCGGATGCACGGCGGACCGGTCGATGATCCGGACGCCGATCCCCCGGCGCGCGAGGTCGCACGCCAGGGTCAGGCCGGTGGGGCCGGCGCCCACGACGAGTACGTCGGTGACCGGTGCGCCGGTGACGGGTACGTCGGTGGTCATGGTGCTCCTCGGGCAGGGGTACGAGACCCCCAAGGGAAACGCAACCGAGGCAAAAAAGCAACCAAGTAACTATTTGTCGGCGGGGGTGCCGGAGGGCGAGCCCGTCGGGGTGCCGGAAGGGGAGCCCGACGGGTTGCCGGTGGTGGCCGGAGCGACGGTCCCACCGCCCTGCGAGGGCGGCACCGCCGTCACCGCGGCGGCCGCCGCCGAGGCCGCGAGCCGGAGCGCCTCCGCCCGGCCGCGTCGTGCCGTACGCAGCGCGTCCCAGGTCAGCAGCGTCAGTGCCAGCCACACCAGCGCGAACCCGGCCCAGCGCTCCGGAGGCATCTCCTCGTGGAAGTACGCCACCCCGAGGGCGAACTGGAAGACCGGCGCCAGGTACTGGAGCAGGCCCAGCGTCGACAGCGGCACGCGGATCGCCGCCGCCCCGAAGGCGATCAGCGGGATCGCCGTCACCAGCCCGGTGGAGGCGAGCAGCAGCCCGTGCCCGGCGCCCCCGCCGGAGGTGAAGGTGGTCTCCCCGCGCACACCGAGCCAGAGCAGGAAGCCGAGGGCCGGGAGGAAGAGGATCGCCGTCTCGGCGGCGAGCGACTCCAGGCCGCCCATGTTGACCTTCTTCTTCGCCAGGCCGTACGTCGCGAACGAGAAGGCCAGCGCCAGGGAGATCCACGGCGGGCGGCCGTATCCGATGGCGAGGACCAGCACGGCGGCGAGACCGGTCGTCACCGCGATCCACTGGGCGGGCCGCAGGCGTTCGCCGAGAAGCAGCACGCCCATGGCTATGGTGACGAGCGGGTTGATGAAGTAGCCGAGAGACGCCTCGACCACGTGACCGCTGTTGACGGACCAGATGTACAGGCCCCAGTTGACCGTGATCACGGCCGCGGCGGCGGTGATCAGGGCGAGCTTGCGCGGCTGGCGGACCAGTTCGCCGATCCAGGCCCAGCGCTTCAGTACGAGCAGGGCGACGCCGACCACGGCCAGCGACCAGACCATCCGGTGGGCCAGGATCTCCGCCGCCCCGGACGGCTTCAGCAGGGGCCAGAAGAGGGGGACGAGACCCCACATCCCGTACGCGCCGATTCCGTAGAGCAGCCCTGCCCGCTGCTCGTCCTTCCCCTCCACGGGGCCTCCCTCATGCGTGGGCCGGCGGTCGCCGACGCCCTGAAGGTAGCCCCGGAAGAGGCGTCGCGTCATTGCCGTATCGCGAAACGGTCATGACACGAGCGTCCTCCGGTCGTACGGGGCCCGCGCGCGCCGCGTGCACGGCCCGCACGCGCCCCGTACGCGTAGAGGTCAGGCGGCGGCTACGGCCTCCGCGACCGTCACGGCGAGCGGGGTGGTGGGCCGGCCGATGAGCCGGGCCAGGTCGCCGCTGGTGCCGGCGAGCAGACCGCGCCCGATCGCCTCGTCCACGTCGACCAGGATCTCGGCGAAGCCCGCGGGCAGCCCGGCGCCGACCAGGATCTCCTGGTGCACGGAGGCGGGCACCTCCTTGTACGCGATCTCCTTGCCGGTGGCCCGGGCGATCTCCGCGGCGTACTCCGCCAGCGACCAGGCGGTGTCGCCGCTCAGCTCGTACGCGGTGTTCAGGTGCCCCTCGCCGGTCAGCACGGCGGCGGCAGCGGCGGCGAAGTCGGCCCGGGTCGCCGAGGCGATGCGCCCCTCGCCCGCGTTGCCGACCACCGCGCCGTGCTCCAGCACCGGTGCGAGGTTCGCCGTGTAGTTCTCGGTGTACCAGCCGTTGCGCAGGAAGGTGTACGGCAGACCCGAGTCCAGGATCAGCCGCTCGGTGGCCTTGTGCTCCTCGGCCAGCAGGAAGTCGGCGGCCGGCCCGCCCAGGATGCCCGTGTACGCCAGCTGTGCCACGCCCGCCTCCTTCGCCGCCTCGATCACCGCGGTGTGCTGCTCCACGCGCTTGCCGACCTCGCTGCCGGAGACCAGCAGCACCCGGTCGCCGGCCCGGAAGGCCGCCTTGAGCGTCTCGGGCCGGCCGTAGTCGGCGACCCGCAGCTCGACACCGAGCGCGGCGAGTGGGGCGGCCTTCTCCTCGTCGCGGACGACCGCGACGATCCGGTCGGCCGGGACGGTGGCGAGCAGCTGCTCGACGACCAGGCGTCCGAGCTGTCCGGTGGCTCCGGTGACGACGATGCTCATGGGGTGGTTCTCCTTCGTGGTGCAGGGTTCGCACGGTCCCGCGTGGGTGATTCACCCTTTATCGGGTGTCTCGCGGCTGTTTACTCCACTCACCCTAAGAGGTGTACTTACTCAGAGGAAGTACCCACTTTGAAGTAAGGTGGCGTCATGACCGTACGTACGGAGACCCCCGGAGAGCTCGTCGCGGCGGCAGCCCGCGAAGCGGACGTGAACCGCGCGATGTGCCCGTCCCGGCTCGTGCTGGAACACGTCACCAGCCGCTGGGGCGTGCTGGTGCTCGCGGCCCTGCTGGAGCGCCCGTACCGCTTCAGCGAACTGCGCCGCACCATCGAGAACGTCAGCGAGAAGATGCTGGCCCAGACCCTGCGGACACTGGAGCGCGACGGGTTCGTGCACCGGGACGCCCAGCCGGTGATCCCGCCGCGGGTGGACTACTCCCTCACCCCGCTCGGCCGCGACGCCGCCGAGCGCGTGTGGCAGCTGGCCCGCTGGTCCGAGCACCAGGTGGAAGCGGTCGCCGCCGCGCGGTCGGCGTACGACGCGCGCGAGGCGTGAGCCACGGCCCGAGGTCCGGAAACGACGGAGCCCGGGTCCCCCTGCCGTGGTGAACGGTCAGGAGGACCCGGGCTCGCGCGCCGGGCGCGGTGTGGGTGCCGGTGCTCAGCCGACGACCGTCCAGGTGTCCTTGCCCGCGAGGAGCGCGGCCAGGTCGCCCTTGCCCTGCTGTTCGACGGCGGTGTCCAGCTGCTGGGACATCAGCGTGTCGTAGACCGGGCGTTCGACGCTGCGCAGGACTCCGATCGGGGTGTGGTGGAGGGTGTCGGGCTCGGCGAGGCGGGAGAGGGCGAACGCGGTGGTCGGGGAGTCGGCGTGGGCGTCGTGGACCAGGACGCGGGAGCGGTTCTCCTCGGTGACCGCGACGACCTGGAGATCGCCGGTCGACGGGTCGCGGACGACGCCCTTCGAGCCGTCCGTGCCGAAGAGGATCGGCTGCCCGTGTTCGAGGCGGATGACCGCTTCCTGGGCGCGTTCCTTGTCCTTGAGGGCCTCGAAGGCGCCGTCGTTGAAGATGTTGCAGTTCTGGTAGATCTCGACCAGTGCCGTGCCGGGGTGGTCGGCCGCCGCCCGCAGCACGCCGGTGAGGTGCTTGCGGTCGGAGTCCACCGTCCGCGCCACGAACGAGGCCTCCGCCCCGAGCGCCAGGGACACCGGGTTGAACGGGGCGTCCAGGGAACCCATCGGCGTCGACTTGGTGATCTTGCCCATCTCGGAGGTGGGGGAGTACTGCCCCTTGGTCAGTCCGTAGATCCGGTTGTTGAACAGCAGGATTTTCAGATTGACGTTCCGGCGCAGGGCGTGGATGAGGTGGTTGCCGCCGATGGAGAGGGCGTCGCCGTCACCGGTGACGACCCACACCGACAGATCCCGCCGCGAGGTGGCGAGGCCCGTGGCGATGGACGGGGCGCGGCCGTGGATGGAGTGCATCCCGTAGGTGTTCATGTAATACGGGAAGCGGGAGGAGCAGCCGATGCCGGAGACGAAGACGATGTTCTCCTTGGCGAGCCCGAGCTCGGGCATGAAGCCCTGCACCGCGGCGAGCACGGCGTAGTCGCCGCAGCCGGGACACCAGCGGACTTCCTGGTCGGACTTGAAGTCCTTCATCGTCTGCGGCGTCTCGGCCTTGGGGACGAGCTTGAGGAGGGGGTGGGCGGTGTCAGCCATCGATGGCCTCCTTCAGGGCGGTGGCGAGCTGTTCGGCCTTGAAGGGCATGCCGTTGACCTGGTTGTAGGAGTGGGCGTCGACGAGGTACCTGGCGCGGATCAGGGTGGCGAGCTGGCCGAGGTTCATCTCGGGCACGACGACCTTCTCGTACCGCTGGAGGATCTCGCCGAGGTTGCGCGGGAACGGGTTGAGGTGGCGCAGGTGGGCCTGGGCGATCGTGTCGCCGGCCGCGCGGAGCCTCCGTACGGCGGCGGTGATGGGCCCGTAGGTCGAACCCCAGCCCAGGACGAGGGTGGTGGCGCCGGCGGGGTCGTCCACCTCCAGGTCCGGGACCGCGATGTTGTCGATCTTCGCCTGACGGGTGCGGACCATGAAGTCGTGGTTGGCCGGGTCGTAGGAGATGTTCCCGGTACCGTCCTGCTTCTCGATCCCGCCGATCCGGTGCTCCAGACCCGGTGTCCCCGGCACCGCCCACGGACGGGCCAGCGTCTCGGGGTCGCGCTTGTACGGCCAGAACGCCTCGGTGCCGTCGGCGAGCGTGTGGTTCGGGGTGGTGGCGAAGGTGACCTGGAGGTCGGGGAGCTGTTCCGGGTCCGGGATACGCCAGGGCTCCGAGCCGTTGGCGAGGTACCCGTCGGAGAGCAGGAAGACCGGGGTGCGGTAGGTCAGGGCGATCCGGGCGGCTTCCAGGGCGGCATCGAAGCAGTCCGCCGGGGTCTTCGGTGCGACCACCGGGACGGGGGCCTCGCCGTTGCGGCCGTACATCGCCTGGAGCAGGTCGGCCTGCTCGGTCTTGGTGGGCAGCCCGGTGGACGGGCCGCCGCGCTGGATGTCCACGATCAGCAGCGGCAGTTCGAGCGAGACGGCCAGCCCGATGGTCTCCGACTTCAGCGCCACCCCGGGCCCGGAGGTCGTCGTCACCCCCAGGGACCCGCCGAACGCGGCGCCCAGCGCCGCCCCGATCCCGGCGATCTCGTCCTCGGCCTGGAAGGTCCGCACACCGAAGTTCTTGTGCCTGGACAGCTCGTGCAGGATGTCGGAGGCCGGAGTGATCGGGTACGAGCCGAGGTAGAGCGGCAGCCCGGCCTGCCGGGACGCCGCGATCAGCCCGTAACTGAGGGCCAGGTTGCCCGAGATGTTGCGGTACGTACCCGTCGGGAACGCCTTCGAGGCCGGCGCGACCTCGTAGGAGACCGCGAAGTCCTCGGTCGTCTCACCGAAGTTCCACCCGGCCCGGAACGCGGCCACGTTCGCCTCCGCGATCTGCGGCTTCTTCGCGAACTTCTGCCGCAGGAACGTCTCCGTCCCCTCCGTCGGCCGGTGGTACATCCACGACAGCAGGCCCAGCGCGAACATGTTCTTGCTCCGCTCGGCCTCCTTCCGGGAGAGCCCGAAGTCCTTCAGGGCCTCGATCGTCAGCGTGGTCAGCGGCACCGGGTGGACGTTGAACGCCTCCAGCGAACCGTCCTCCAGCGGGGAGGTGGCGTAACCGACCTTCGCCATCGGGCGCTTGGTGAACTCGTCCGTGTTGACGATGACCTCGGCCCCGCGCGGGACGTCCCCGATGTTGGCCCGCAGGGCCGCCGGGTTCATCGCGACCAGGACGTTCGGCGCGTCGCCGGGCGTGAGGATGTCGTGGTCCGCGAAGTGCAGCTGGAAGGACGAGACCCCGGGCAGCGTCCCCGCGGGCGCCCTGATCTCGGCCGGGAAGTTCGGCAGGGTCGACAGGTCATTGCCGAACGACGCCGTCTCCGAGGTGAAACGGTCGCCCGTCAACTGCATACCGTCGCCGGAATCCCCGGCGAATCGAATGATGACTCGATCCAGTCGACGGATTTCTTTCACGCCGACCTCCGCATTCGTCGCGCGGGGAGCACGTTGCTCCCCCACGACAGCCTCGTCGGTCGTATCGGCCTGGCTACTGACCTGGCTGGTCACTGAACTGGACCTCCCTTGGGCGGCGGCTGCGGAACAGCCGGCCCGCCGGCGGTCCCGTGGCCCACACTACGTCGGTAAGGGGCGCCTTCCTCCGTCGATCATATGGGGGACATCGGGAAGGGAGGCCGGTTCGCTCCGATTTTCCTGCCGAATCCAGCCTTCCGTGGCAGGTCGGAGGACTCATGCGTTCTCGTCCTTTCGACGTAGGCCGCACATTTCCGCTCCGGGGAGGATTGATCGCGCCGACAACCGTTCAAGAATGCGCGGTGTCCGGAATTCGGAGGGGTCGGATCGCGGCCCGGGCAGGCGGTGTCCCTGCTCGGACCCGCCGGACTACGAGTTCAGGTACGTCAGCACCGCGAGTACCCGACGGTGGTCGCCGTCGCTCGGCGCGAGGCCGAGCTTGAGGAAGATGTTGCTGACGTGCTTCTCCACCGCTCCGTCGCTCACCACGAGCTGCTTGGCCACCGCGGAGTTCGTCCGCCCCTCCGCCATCAGGCCGAGGACCTCCCGCTCGCGCGGCGTCAGCCCCGCCAGCACGTCCTGCTTGCGGCTCCGGCCCAGCAGCTGCGCCACCACCTCCGGGTCCAGCGCGGTCCCGCCCCCGGCCACCCGCACCACGGCGTCCACGAAGTCCCGTACGTCGGCGACCCGGTCCTTCAGCAGATAGCCCACCCCGCGCGTGCTGCCGGCCAGCAGCTCGGTCGCGTACCGCTCCTCCACGTACTGCGACAGCACCAGCACCCCGACGCCCGGGTGGTCCTTGCGCAGCCGCACCGCGGCCCGGACGCCCTCGTCGGTGTGGGTCGGCGGCATCCGTACGTCCGCGACCACCACGTCCGGCAGCTCCTGCCGTGCGTGGAGCTCCGTCAGGAGCGCGAGCAGCGCCTCCGCGTCCCCCACCCCGGCGACGACCTCGTGCCCGAGATCGGTGAGCAGCCGGGTCAGGCCCTCCCGCAACAGCACCGAATCCTCGGCGATGACTACTCGCACCTTGTTCTCCACGCCGCCGCTTCCCCCACCGCTGTCGTCGTCCCGCGCCGGTCGCCCGGCGCTTTCTCTTCCGTCTCCAGCATCCCAGCCCTGGGGTGGTGCGGGGGGAACGGGGTCGGGTCCTTTCCCGCAGGGGAACGGGTGTACGTCAACAGCGCGTGCGGTGCGTTCGTCCGTGGGTGAGAAGGGGCTGATGGGAAAGGGTGCGGGGGGCGGGTCGGTGGATTGCTGTCGCGCGGGGTTCCGGTGCCGTCATCCATGTATTTGTATGGGCCATTTTTTGGGTGTCCGTGATTTCGATGCCTGCCGGTCCCGGCGTTTTCGGTGCTTTGGGGGTGTTCGCCGGACTCGGGCCGGCGGAGGGAAATGCGGAAATTCTGATCATGTGAATGCGAGAGGCCGGTCGTCGGGAAAGGGGCGGGGTACGGAGGTGCGCGTACGGGGCGCCGGGCACGCGGTTCACCGCCAGTGCCCCGTACGGGAGCCGCCAGTGCCCCGTACCGGAGCCTCCGTACCCGCGTGGACCCTCGCGGGCGCCTCCGGTCAGTCCCGCCACGGGAGCCGGGCGGTCACCGTCGTCGGGCCGCCCGCCGGGGACTGCACGGTGAGGCTGCCGTCCACGGCCCGCAGCCGTTCGGCGAGGCCGGCCAGTCCGCCGCCGGCCGTCACGTCCGCTCCGCCCCGCCCGTCGTCGTCGACCCGGATCACCAGGTGGTCCGGGTGGTCCAGGCGGCTCGGGCGGTCGGACCGGTCGTGGCCCTTCTGCCGGTCGGCCGTCTGACGCACCGTGACCGAGGCCCGGGTGGCACCCGCGTGCCGGGTGACGTTGCGGAGCAGCTCGGAGACCGTGACGTACGCGAGGTTCTCGACCGCACGGGCCGGGCGGAGCGGCAGCTCCACGTCGACGGAGACCGGGACCGCGCAGCGGGAGGCGACAGAGGAGAGGGCGGCGTCCAGGCCCCGGTCGGTGAGGACCGCCGGATGGATGTCCCGGGCGAGGTCGCGGAGTTCCTGGAGGGCGACCTTCACCTCGCCGTGCGCCCCGTCGATCAGCCGCGCCGCCGTGTCCGGGTCCTCGGCGAGCCGCTCCTTCGCCAGCCCGAGCTCCATCGCGAGGGCGGAGAGCCTGGCCTGGGCGCCGTCGTGGAGTTCGCGTTCGATCCGCCGCAGGTCGGCCGCCGCCGTGTCCACGACCACGCCCCGGTCCGACTCCAGCTCCACCACGCGGGAGACCAGCCGGGAGGGCCCGAGGAGCCCGCCGACCATCACCCGGTCCACCGAGGCCAGCCCCCGGACGATCCACGGCGACACCAGCACGAGGACCAGCCCGGCACCGCAGGTCGCGGTCAGCTCGAAGGGCGAGTCCAGGTAGACCCGGTGCGAGGCGTCCCCGTACAGCTGGAGGCCGTCGACCCCCACGTACGCCGGGAAGACCCAGGCCCAGAGCGGGTACGTGAACATGCTCCACGCGGTCGTCACCACCGTCACCGAGACGGTGAACGCGAAGACCGCCCACGGGAAGTGCAGGAACCCGTAGAGCAGGTGGCGCCAGGAGGTGCCGCTGCGGAGCGCCGCGCCGGCCCACGAGAACACCCCGCCGGTACGGCCCCGAACCGGCTCGGGGCCGGTCACGTCGAGCCGCAGCAGGGCGCGGGCGCGCAGGCGTTCCAGGACGCCGAAGCCCCGGCACACCGCCAGGCCGGCCGCCAGCACCGGAATGCCGAGGAAGGTGACCATCAGGCCCGCGCCCAGCGAGACCGTGGTGACCACGACGGTGAAGAGCACGATGCTGATCGGCAGGCTCAGCAGGAGGTACAGCAGCTCCCGCCAGGTCCGCGACTCGACCGGCGCGCGGAGCACGGCCGGGAAGAAGTGCTTCTCGTCGGGGCGGTCCCAGGAGGCGGCGGAGCCACCGCCCCGCCCGTCCCGTGCGCCCGATCCGTATGCCGTGGTCATCGCTGCCGTCCGTTTCCGTTCTCCGGTGAGTCCGCGGGGGAGCCCGATGGGGGCCGTGCCTCACGTGCCGTTCTCGCGGGACCCGTGGTCACGGCCCGCGCACGGCTTTCCAGCCGAGGACTCCAGCCTCTTCCGTACGGGCGCTCCGCACCATGAGGGCGGTCTCCGTATCCGGTGGGGGGTTACCCCCACCCCGGCGTGCGCGCCGTGCGTACGGAGGAGGGCCGGAGCGCACGCGCCCCGGCCCTCCTCGCCGTTTCCGGCCTTCCGTCTCCGGTGGTGTCAGCCCGGTCCGGCCGCGCCGTCGCGCCACGGCAGCTCGGCGGTCACCGAGGTCGGGCCGCCCTCCGGCGACTCCACGACCAGCAGACCGTCCACCGCCCCCAGCCGCTCCGCCAGACCCGCCAGCCCCGTGCCGCCCCCGGTCCGCGCGCCACCCTGCCCGTCGTCCCGCACCTGGAGCATCAGCCGGTCGCCCGCGCGCCACACGTCCACGGCGGCCGAGCGCGCCCGGCTGTGCTTGCTGACGTTCTGGAGGAGCTCGGAGACGGTGAAGTAGGCGATGCCCTCGATCGCCTGGGCCGGACGGCCCGGCAGCTCGACGCCGACCGTGACGGGCACCGTGCACCGCGAGGCGATCGAGGAGAGCGCCGCGTCCAGGCCCCGGTCGGTGAGGACGGCGGGATGGATGCCCCGGGCGAGGTCACGGAGCTCCTGGAGGGCGACCTTCACCTC
Organism: Streptomyces sp. NPDC001770; assembly: GCF_053596135.1. NCBI lineage: Bacteria > Bacillati > Actinomycetota > Actinomycetes > Kitasatosporales > Streptomycetaceae > Streptomyces > Streptomyces sp. NPDC001770. The sequence goes on from NZ_JBSFFN010000001.1 coordinate 380,373, forward strand.
GCCGTGCGCCTCGTCGACCATCCGGGCGGCGGCCTCCGGGTCGTGGCTGAGCTTCTCCTTCGCCAGCCCGAGATCCATGGCGAGCGCCACCAGCCGGGCCTGGGCGCCGTCGTGCAGATCGCGTTCGATCCGCCGCAGGTCCGCCGCCGCCGTGTCCACCACCACGCCCCGGTCCGACTCCAGCTCGGCGATCCGCCGCTCCAGCTCGTCGGAGGGCGCCAGCAGCGTCCGCACCATCGCGCGGTCCAGGTTGGCGAGCGCCCGTGTCACATAGGGGAGTACGGGCCAGAGGACGAAGAGCCCCACCAGCGTCACGGTGAACGTCACCACGCCCCACGGCAGTCGGATGAACGAATACAGCAGCGTCCGCCAGCCGACCCGGTCGCCGAGACCCGCCCAGAGCCAGGCGAAGAAGCCCTTCTCGCGGCGGGCCCGGGCGATCGCGCCCGGCTCCCCGACATGGACCCCGAGCAGGGCGCGGGCCCGGGCCCGCTCGAACCGGCCCAGCCCGCGCGAACCCTGGATGCCGAGCGCGAGCAGCGGCAGCCCGATCACCGTGACGGAGAGCCCGGCACCGACACTGACCAGCACGATCGCGTAGACGAAGCCGATGATCGTGGTCGGCAGGTTCGCCAGCAGATGGGCGATCTCCTTCCACGTCCATACGTCGAGGGCGAGGCGCGGCCGGGGCGGCCGGGGGCCGTCCGGCTCGGAGACGCTCTCGGCAGGGCTCTCGGCGGGGGGCTCGGAGGGGCTCGTCGTCATGCGTCCCAGCCTGCCGGTCCGACCCCCGCGCACGCCATGGGGCTCGTGGGTGCGAAGAAGTGGGGATAACCCCACCCCGCCCCGTCCCCGCCGCGCACCCCTGCCCCGCGTCCTGCCGCGCCCCCGGTCCGTCCCCGCCCGGGACGCGGCTGCTTACCGTCTCTTTAACAGGGCCTAGACTCCCGTGCGTACAGATCGTCGAACGGTTCGAGGGAGCGAGGAACGGACGTGGCGGACGTACCGGAACTGCCGGAGCCGGCCGTTCTCGCGTCGGATTACTTCCACAGCTACTCGGTGGTCGGACTGCTCGCCCTCGTCGGCGTGCTCTTCGTCGCCGCCGCCTTCGGGGCGGGACGCCTGCTCAGGCCCGTGGTGCCGACGCCCGAGAAACTCCTCACCTACGAGTGCGGCGTGGACCCCGTGGGCGAGGGCTGGGCGCACACCCAGGTCCGCTACTACGTCTACGCCTTCCTCTACGTGATCTTCGCCGTCGACTCGGTCTTCCTCTTCCCCTGGGCGACCGTGTTCGCCGCGCCCGGATTCGGCGCGACCACCCTGGTGGAAATGTTCGTCTTCCTCGGCTTCCTCGCCGTGGGACTGCTCTACGCATGGAAGAAGGGCGTCCTCACATGGGCGTGACGAGCCGGCCGACCCCCGAGCCGCAGCCCGCGACCGGAACGCAGGAGGCGGTGAGCGGCCCCGGGCCGGTCCCGCTGCCGGAGCCCAAACGGCTCGGCGTACTGTCCCGCCTCGCGCCGGAACCGATGAAGGTGGTCCTGAACTGGGGCCGCCGCTACAGCCTCTGGGTCTTCAACTTCGGCCTGGCCTGCTGCGCCATCGAGTTCATCGCCGCCTCGATGTCCCGGCACGACTTCATGCGGCTCGGCGTGATCCCCTTCGCCCCCGGCCCGCGCCAGGCCGACCTGATGGTCGTCTCCGGCACGGTGACGGACAAGATGGCCCCGGCCGTGAAGCGGCTGTACGAGCAGATGCCCGAGCCGAAGTACGTGATCTCCTTCGGCGCCTGCTCCAACTGCGGCGGCCCGTACTGGGACTCGTACTCCGTCACGAAGGGCGTCGACCAGATCATCCCCGTCGACGTGTACGTACCCGGCTGCCCGCCCCGGCCCGAGGCGCTGCTCCAAGGCATCCTCAAGCTCCAGGACCGCATCGCCCGCGAGTCCCTGGCGGAGCGTTACGCGACGAACCCCGCCGCCCGGCCCTCGACCGCCGCGCTGACCAGCGGGCTCGTCGCCGCCCCGGCCGCCGCTCCGGCCGAGCGGGAGACGCAGTGACCGCCCCCGAGAGCCCCGCGCGCCTCCACGACCGGCTGCTCGACGCCGACGCGACCGCCGCCGCCGAGGCCGTCACCGGGCTCTTCGGCGAGGGCGCGACCGCCGCGTACGCGTACGACCTGCTCACCGTGGACGTACCCGCCGACACCTGGACCGCCGCGCTGGAGACCGCGCGCGACCGGCTCGGCTGCACCTACTTCGACTGGCTGAGCGCCGTCGACGAACCGGGCACCGGCTTCCAGGTCGGCGCCCACGTGGCCGCGCTCTCCACGGGTACGGTCCGGCGGCTGCTGGTCCGTACGACCGTCCCGCACGAGACGGCCGTGCTGCCCAGCGCGATCGCCGTCTACGCGGGCGCCGCCTGGCACGAGCGCGAGACCCACGAGATGTTCGGCATCCGCTTCGACGGCCACCCGCACCTGGTGCCCCTGCTGCTGCCCGAGGGTTTCGAGGGCCACCCGCTGCGCAAGGACTTCGTCCTCGCGGCCCGGGTCGCCAAGGCCTGGCCCGGCGCCAAGGAGCCCGGCGAGTCCGAGCACGGCGGGCCCAAGCGCCGCACCATGCTCCCGCCGGGCGTACCCGACCCGAACGAGTGGGGCCCGCTCAGGGGCCAGCTGCCCCCCGCCCCGGCCCGCCCCGCGCGGGGCGCCCGCGCCGGCGCAGCCGCTGCCGGGGAGCGACCGGTACGCCGCGCCCGCAGCGTCACCGAGGGCTCGGCGGGACAGCGCACCACGCCCGCACCGCCGACCGGACCCCCGGCCGGACCCGACACCCCGGCCCCGGCCCCGGAGGCCCCGGCGCCGGACACGGCTCCCGGCACGGCCCCGGACGCGGCGACGCCGGCCGAGGGCGCGCCGGCCGCACGCCCCGCGCGCAGGTCCCGCAGCGTCTCGGCCGGTTCCGCCGGCCAGCGAGCGGAGAGCACCCCGGACGGTACGGAGACCCCCGCGACGGACACGGCGGCCTCCGGCCCGACCGGTCCGGCGACGGACTCCGGCACCTCGGAGAGCCCGGCTCCCCGCCGGACGGCCGGAAGCGCCGACGCCCCCTGGCACCACGCCCGCCCGGCGTTCGACGACGGGACGGGCGCGGGGAAGCGCGAGCCGGAGGCTGAGGCCAGGCCCGAGCCGGAACCCGAGCCCGAGGCGAAGCCCGAGGCGGAACCCCCGTCCGCAGAGCCCGCAGAGCCCGCAGAGCGTGCCGAGCCCGCAGAGCCCGCAGAGCGTGCCGAGCCCGAAAGTCCCGACGTGACCCCCGACGTGCCCGAAGACCCCGATCACCGTTCCTCCGGAGGCGATACCGCGTGAACGACGTACTCGACGTCGCCCTCCGGCTCCTCATCGTCTTCGTCGTCTTCCTGGTCTTCCCGCTCGTCGTCGGCCAGACCGAGCACAAGGTGATGGCGCACATGCAGGGCCGCCTCGGCCCCATGTACGCGGGCGGGTTCCACGGCTGGGCGCAGCTCGTCGCGGACGGGGTCAAGTTCGCGCAGAAGGAGGACGTGGTCCCGGCCGACGCCGACCGCCGCGTCTTCCAGCTCGCGCCCGCCGTGGCGCTGCTGCCGTACCTCCTGGTGGTGCTCGCCATCCCGGTCGGGCCCCAGGAGGGCGCGGTCGGCCAGGCCGTCGACGCGGGGATCTTCTTCGTCCTCGCGGTCATGGGGATCGGCGTCCTGGGCTCGTTGATGGCCGGGTGGGCCTCCGCCAACAAGTTCTCGCTGCTCGGTGGGCTCCGTACCGCCGCCCAGCTCCTCGCGTACGAGCTGCCGATGCTGCTCGCCGCCGCCTCCGTGGCGATGGCGGCAGGGACGGTGTCGCTGCCCGGGATCGTGGACGCGTTCGAATGGTGGTGGCTGCCCTGGCAGATCACCGGCGGCCTGATCTTCTTCGTCGCCGGGCTCGCCGAACTCCAGCGGCCCCCCTTCGACATGCCCGTGGCCGACTCGGAGATCATCTTCGGCGCGTACACCGAATACACCGGACTGCGCTTCGCGCTCTTCCTGCTCGCCGAGTACGCCGGGATCGTCGTCCTGTGCGGCCTGACCACCGTGCTCTTCCTCGGCGGCTGGCACAGTCCGTTCGGCGGGGAGAGCCTCGGCTGGCTCTGGACCCTGGTGAAGACGGCGATCCTCGCGTTCGTCGTCATCTGGCTGCGGGTCACCTTCCCGCGCCTGCGCGAGGACCAGCTCCAGAAGCTCGCCTGGACCACACTCATCCCGCTCGCCCTCGCGCAGATCGCGCTCACCGGCATCGTGAAGGTGGCGATCAACTAGTGCCTCCGATCCCCGGCTCCGGCCTGGCCAAGGGTCTTGCCGTCACCCTGCGGACCATGACCAGGCGGACGGTCACCGCGCAGTACCCGGACGCGCAGCCCGAACTCCCGCCGCGCTCCCGGGGCGTCATCGGGCTGTTCGAGGAGAACTGCACGGTCTGCATGCTCTGCGCCCGCGAGTGCCCCGACTGGTGCATCTACATCGACTCGCACAAGGAGACGAGCCCGCCCGCCGCCCCCGGCGGACGCGAGCGCTCCCGCAACGTCCTCGACCGCTTCGCCATCGACTTCTCCCTCTGCATGTACTGCGGTATCTGCATCGAGGTCTGCCCCTTCGACGCCCTCTTCTGGTCGCCGGAGTTCGAGTACGCCGAGACGGACATCCGCGACCTCACCCACGAGCGCGACAAGCTCCGCGACTGGATGTGGACCGTGCCGGAGCCGCCCGCGCTCGACCCCGGCGCGGAGGAGCCGAAGGAGATCGCCGCCGCCCGCAAGACTGCGGAGAAGCTCGAAGCCCAGCGCGCCCAGGAGGCCCAGCGCCTCCAGCAGGAACAGGCGGATCAGGCAGGACAGCAGCACGACCAGGAGGGCCAGGCGTGATGCCCGCACTCGCCGCGAGCGCGGCGGCCCACCCCGGTTTCCTCTCCCCGTCCGGCGTCGAGATCGCGTTCGTCCTGGTCGGCCTGGTCACCCTCGGAGCGGCTCTCGTCTCCGTCACCACCCGTCAGCTGGTGCACGCGGCGCTCTGGCTCGTCGTCACGCTCGGCGGCCTGGCGGTCGAGTACCTCCTGCTCACGGCGGAGTTCATCGCCTGGGTCCAGGTGCTCATCTACGTCGGCTCCGTCGTGGTCCTCCTCCTCTTCGGCCTGATGCTCACCCGAGCCCCGATCGGGCGGTCGCCGGACGCCGACTCGGAGAACCGGTGGGTCGCGCTCGGCGTGGCCGCCGCCGCTGCGGCGGCCCTCGTCTGGGTCGTCGTGGACGCCTTCCGCACCACCTGGATCGGGCTCGACGGACCCGCCCAGGGCTCCACCGCCGCCACCGGAACCTTCCTCTTCCGCCACTGGGTGCTGCCGTTCGAGGCGCTCTCCGTGCTGCTGCTCGCCGCCCTGGTGGGAGCGATCGTGCTGTCCCGCCGGGACCCCGAGACGCGCGGCGCCCTCCCCGGCGCCCGCGGCGAGCCCGGACGCGGCGAGCCCGGCAGCCGTACGCCCGGCAGCCGTAGGCCCGGAAGCCGTAAGCCGGGAAGCGGCGAGCCCGACCGCCGCGCGCCCGCCGCCACCGGACGGGCCCGTGCCGGGGGCGAGGCCGGATCCACCGGCCCGTCCGCCCCCGACGCCCGGGAAGAAGGGACGAGCTGATGCACCTCGCCTATCCCGCCGTGCTCGCCGTCCTCCTCTTCTGCGTGGGCGTCTACGGCGTACTCGCCCGCCGCAACGCGATCCTGGTCCTGATGTCCGTCGAGCTGATGCTCAACGCCGTCAACCTCAACCTGGTCGCCTTCGACGTCTGGCTGCGCGACGCGTTCCACGCCGGCCAGGCCCTCACCCTCTTCACCATCGCCATCGCCGCGGCCGAGATCGGCATCGGCCTGGCGATCGTGCTCGCCGTGTACCGCAACCGCGGCTCCTCCGACATCGACCGGCTCCGCGACACCGCCGAGACCGACGCCGCCGAGGCCCTCCCCGACGAGTGGACCGGCGACGGCGAACCCCCCGGCGCCACCGAAGACCCGGCCGCCCCGGCGGGGAAGGCAAGGAAGACAGAGGCCACCGCGTGACCACCACGACCCTCGCCGTCCTCGTCCCCCTGCTGCCCTTCCTGGGGGCCGCCGGCGGGCTGCTGCTCGGCCGCACCGCCCCCGGGTTCGTCCGGCCGCTCGCCGTCCTCCCGGTGCTCGCCGCGGCCGTGCTCGCCGTGGTCGTCGCCGTCGGCCAGGGCGGCGGCCGGGCCATCGACGCCGCGACCCGGCTGACGCCCACCGGCTCGGTGCCGATCGACCTCGCCCTCCACCTGGACGGCTTCGCGGTGCTCGTCGCCGTGCTCGTCGGGCTCGTCGCGACCTGCGTACAGGTCTACTCGCTCGCGTACCTCCGCGACGACCCCCGCTACCCCTCCTACGCGGCGCTCGTCTCCCTCTTCACCTCCGCGATGCTGCTCGTCGTCTACTCCGGCGACCTGATGGTGCTGCTGGTCGGCTGGGAGGTCATGGGCATCTGCTCGTACTTCCTCGTCGGCCACTACTGGGAGACGCCCGAGGCACGCGCCGCCTCCCTCAAGGCGTTCCTGGTCACCAAGCTCGGCGACGTCCCGTTCCTGATCGGCCTCTTCGCGCTCGCCGCCGACACCGGCACCTTCCGCATCACCGGCATCCTCGGCGCGGTCGCGGGCGGCGGCCTCGACCACCCCACCCTCATCGCGCTGCTGCTGCTCGCGGGGGTGGCGGGCAAGTCCGCGCAGTTCCCGCTGCACACCTGGCTGCCCGACGCGATGGCAGGCCCGACCCCCGTCTCCGCGCTGATCCACGCCGCGACGATGGTGGCCGCGGGGATCTACTTCGTGGCGCGGCTGCTGCCCGTGTTCGCCGCCTCCGGCGCCGCCCTCGTCGTCCTCTCCGTGATGGCCGCCCTCACGATGGTCGGTTCCGGGCTGGCCGCGCTGGCGCAGGACGACATCAAACGCGTCCTCGCCTACTCGACCCTCGGCCAGCTCGGCTACATGGCCGGGGCGCTGGCCGTCGGCGACCGGGGGGCCGCCGTCTTCCACCTCCTGTCGCACGGTGCCTTCAAGGCCGTCCTCTTCCTCGCCGCCGGGGTCGTCATCCACGCCACCGGCACCAACTCGCTCGCCGCCATGTCCCGCATGGGCGGCCTGGCCAAGCGCATCCCCGACGCCTACTGGACGATGACCGTCGCCCTGCTGGCGCTGGCCGCCATCCCGCCGTTCGCCGGCTTCTTCTCCAAGGAAGCCGTCCTCGTCGCCGCCGAGCACACCGCCCTCGGCGACCGCCACGTCGCCCCGGCCGCCGCCGGCTGGACGATCCTGATCGCCGGACTGCTGGCCGCCGTACTCACCGCCGGGTACGCCATGCGGCTCTGGCTGCTCACCTTCCGGGGCCGCGGCCCCGCCGTGCCGGACCACGGCAGGCAGCCCGCCGCGATGACCACGGTGCTCTGGGTACTGGCCGTGCCCACCCTCGGCTTCGGCCTGACCGTCGGGGTGATCGGCGACTGGTTCGACGGACACCGCCTCACCCCGACGCTGACCACCGCCGTCCTCTCCACGGGCGTCGGACTCATCGGCGGACTCGTCACCTACGCGGCGTGGCGGCACACCACCGCGCACGCCGCGCTCCACCCCCTCGGCGCCGTCACGGCGCACCCGCGGGTCGAACCCGCCCTGGTGGAGGCCGAGGCCATCAGCGCCCACGCCGCGGTCTACGGCGACATCGCGGACGCCGCCGACCCGGCCGACCCCGGACGCCTGCTGCTCGGACCCCTGCACGCCTCCGCGGCCGCCGGCTTCCACCTGGACGCCCTGTACTCACGGCTGTTCGTACGCCCCGTGCTCTCCGCCGCCCGCCTCGTCCGCTTCCTGGACCGCGAGGTCGTCGACACGTACGTACGCGGCTCGGGCACCACCGCACGGCTGCTCGGCACCGCCGTCCGCCGCGCCCAGACCGGCAACGCGCAGACCTACGTCTCCGCCCTGCTCGCCGGGTCGCTCGTCCTGACGATCGCCGTCGTCGTCTATGCCAACGTCAACGCCGGGGCGTGAACCGTGATCGATATCAGCCCGTCCGTGATGCAGGCCCTTCTGGCGCTGGCCGTCGTCGGCCCGCTGGTGGGCGCCGTCGCCGCCCTGCTCCCCGCCCCGCCCGGACTGAAGGGCCGCGACCCCGACCAGGCCGTGCTCCGCCACGGCGTGACCGTGACCGGCGCGATCCTCCTCGTCACCCTGGTGCTGGCGGCCGGCTTCGACCGCGGCCACGCGTCGACGATGCAGGCCACCACCGACATCGGCTGGATCCCGGCGCTGGACGTCCGCATCCACCTCGGCATCGACGGCATCTCCCTCCCCCTGGTCGTGCTCACCGCGCTCCTGACCTTCCTGTGCGCGCTGTACAGCTACTTCAAGATGCCCGCGGGCCCGTCCCCGAAGGCCTTCGTCGCCCTGATCCTGCTGCTGGAGTCCGGCACGCTGGCGACCTTCGCCGTGCTGGACCTGCTGCTCTTCTTCCTCGCCTTCGAGATGGTCCTCATCCCGATGTACTTCCTCATCGCCCGCTGGGGCGGCGAGGGCAAGCAGGCCGCGGCCTCGAAATTCGTCCTCTACACGGTGCTGGGCTCCGTGGTCATGCTGCTCGGACTGCTGCTCGTGGGACTGAGCGGCGGCACCTTCGACATGGTGGCACTCGCCACCGACCACGGCCGCGGCCTCTCCACGTCCGTGCAGGTCGTCGCCGTTCTGGCGATCGGCATCGGGCTCGCGGTGAAGACCCCGATGTGGCCGCTGCACAGCTGGCTCCCCGACGCGCACACCGCCGCCCCCACGGTCGGCTCGGTGCTGCTGGCGGGCGTGATGCTGAAGATGGGCACGTACGGATTCGTCCGCGTGCTCCTGCCGGTCGCCCCCGAGGGCATGCACACCTTCGCGCCGTACCTCGGCGCCCTCGCGGTCGCCGGGATCGTCTACGGATCGCTCGCCTGCCTCGCCCTCGCCCGCCCGGGCGCCAAGGGCGACCTCAAGCGCCTGATCGCGTACTCCTCCGTCGGCCACATGGGCTTCGTCCTCCTCGGCATCGCCTCCATGACCCCCACCGGCGTCAACGGCGCGCTCTTCGCCAACATCGCCCACGGCCTCATCACCGGCCTGCTGTTCTTCCTCGTCGGCGCGGTGAAGGACCGTCACGGCACCGCCGACCTGGACACCCTCGCCGGAGCCACCGGCGCCGCCCTCTACGGCCGTGCGCCCCGCCTCGGCGCCCTGCTCGCCTTCGCCGCCGTGGCCTCCCTCGGGCTCCCCGGCCTCGCCGGATTCTGGGGCGAGATGCTCACCCTGTTCGGCGCGTTCGACCCGGCCGGGGGCCTCAGCCGCCCCGCGTTCTGGACGTTCACGGCGATCGGCGCGTTCGGCACCCTGCTCACCGCCGCATACATGCTCGTCGTGGTCCGCCGCGTCTGCATGGGCGAACCGCCCGCCCGCCCGAGCGGCGGCACCGGCCTCGGCACCACGCCGCGGGAGCCCGCGGCCTCCACGGGCACCACGGCGACCGCGGTGGCCACGGTCACCGCCGACGAGGCGGCCGCCACCGCGGAGATCGCCGACGTCCGCCCGTACGAGTTCGCCGCCTGGACCCCGCTCGTCGCCCTCACCGTCCTCGCCGGACTCTGGCCCGCCGTCCTCCTGGGACTCACCGACCCGGCCGTGCAGAAGCTCCTCGCAGGAGGCAAGTCGTGATCACGGACCTCGTGACCGCCGCCGTCGGAGCGGCCCCGGGCCCCACCACGACGGGCCCGGCCGGAGCACAGGGGGTGGAGTCGGCCGCCGGCCTCGTCCAGTCCATCGACTGGCTCGCCGTCGCACCCCCGCTCGTCGTCGCGGTGCTGGCCCTCGCCGTCCTCGTCGCCGACCTCTTCCTCGCCGAGCGCCACAAGCCGCTCCTCGGGTACGCCACCGTCGCCGGGCTCGTCGTCGCCCTTGCCTTTCTGGTCCCCCTGCTGGGCGGCCACCTCTCCACCTTCTGCGTCGACGTCACCACCCCCGGCACGGGACGGGCGTGCAGTTACACGGCCGACGGCTTCGCCCTCGTGATCCAGGCCCTGGTCCTCGTCGGGGCGCTGCTCACCGCGCTGCTCTCGCTCGACGACACCCGGAAACTACCCGCGGGCGAGTTCTGGTTCCTGCTGCTCTCCTCGACCGCCGGCGCGGCGCTGCTGCCCGCCTCCCGCGACCTGATCACCCTCGTCGTCGCCCTGGAAGTCGCCTCGCTCCCCGCCTTCGCCCTCGTCGGCATCAAGCGCGGCGACCGCCGCTCCTCGGAGGCGGCCCTCAAGTTCTTCCTGTCGTCGGTCACCGCGACCGCCGTGATGCTCCTCGGCGTCAGCTTCGTGTACGCGGCCGCCGGCACCACCCATCTCACCGAGCTGTCCGACGTGCTCGACGACGTACCCGCCCGGTTCACCACCCTCGCGGCGACGGGCGTGGCGCTCACCCTCGTCGGCTTCGCCTTCAAGACCGCCGCGGCGCCCTTCCACTTCTGGGTCCCCGACACCTACGTCGGCGCCCCGCTGCCGATCGCCGCGTACCTCTCCGTCGTCGGCAAGGCGGTCGGCTTCTCGGGACTGATCCTGGTCACCGTGCTCGCCTTCCCGGCCTACTCCGACGTCTGGGGACCGGCCCTCGCCGTCCTCGCCGCGCTCACCATGACCGTCGGAAACGTCGCGGCCCTCCGCCAGGACCCCGCCCGCTCCCGCAGCGCCGTACGCCTGCTCGCCTGGTCCTCCGTCGGCCAGGCCGGCTACCTCCTGGTGCCGGTCGCCGCAGGCGCGTACACCAGTGATCTCCAGGCGGGCTCCACCGTCGCGTACGCCCTGATGTACGCCGTCGTGAACCTCGGCGCCTTCGCGGTCGCCGCGCTCGTCGCCCGTACGAGCCCCGGCAACCGCCTCACCGACTACCGGAACCTCTACGCCCGCAGCCCGCTGACCGCCCTGGCGCTGGCCTTCTTCCTGCTCTGCCTGGCCGGGCTGCCGCCGGGCATCATCGGTCTCTTCGCCAAGGTCACCGTCTTCCGGTCCGCCGTCGACGCGGGCCTGGGCTGGCTCGCCGTCGTGATGGCCGTCAACGTGGTGATCGCCCTCGCCTACTACCTCCGGTGGACGGCGCTGCTCTTCCGGGGGACGGAAGCGGTCCCGAGCCCGGCGGAGGCCGCCCCGGCCGCGGCCCCGCTGGTCACGGAGGGCCGTACGGCCACCGCCCCGGCCCCCCTCGTCGCCGCGCTCGTCCTCACCACCGTCGCCGCGCTCGCCCTCTCCGGGGCGCCGCAGCTCGTTCTGAGGTTCGCCGACGGAACGCTTTTCTGACGGTTCCCGGACCGCCGTCCCTGCCCTCACCTCAGCGGTTTGCCCCGGCGGGCCGGGACAGGGCAGGGTCTCCGTGCAGGCATCACGCACCGGGCGCCGGGCGAAGACCGCGGCGCGAAGAGCGCGACGAGCGCGACGAGCGCGACGAGCGGAACGAGGGAGACAGCGCAGTGCTGAACGGATTCAAGGACTTCATCCTGCGGGGCAACGTCATCTCCATGGCGATCGGCCTCGCCGTGGGAGCGGCCTTCACCGCCGTCGTCACCGGATTCAGCAACGCCTTCATCGTGCCGCTCATCGGCGTCATCACCCGGGGCACCGGCGACTTCAACAAGGCGTCGTTCGACGTCGAGGGCGTCACCTTCCCCTACGGCCTGTTCATCGCCGCCGCCATCGCCTTCGTCATCACCGCCGCCGTGCTCTACTTCTGCGTCGTCGTCCCCATGCAGAAGGTCCAGGACCGCTTCACCGCGAAGAAGGCCGACGAGCCCGCCGACATCAAGGCGGCCCTGCGCGACTGCCCGCGCTGCTACACCGCCATCCCGGCCATCGCCTCGCGCTGCGGCCACTGCACCAGTGAGGTCGAGCCCGACCCGGCCGCCGTGGCGCTCGCCGAGCAGCTCACCGGGAAGCCCGCGGGGTCCCAGAAGCTCCCCGCCCAGCGCTGACGGCCCTCCGGAGCCCGCGGACGGCCCCGCGGCCACCCGTACGGCTCACCCGGGGCCTTCCCGCCCCTCCGCCCCCGTACAGCCGCACCGGACCCGCCCTCCGGGCCCCGTGCACAAGGGAACTAGCTCACCTCGCCTGGCGTTGACCAGAGCGGGAAGCTCCACTGAGAAGTGGACCCCTAACGAGCAAGGGTTCCCCTGCTGCACCACTTGGAGGGCGTACCGTGCACCGCCGGCACAACGGGCTCAAGACCGCCGTACTCCTCGGCGGTCTGTCCGCACTGATCATCGTCATCGGCAGCTTCTTCGGGCGTACGGGCCTGATCGTCGCGCTCCTCGTGGCGGTCGCCACCAACGCCTACGCCTACTGGAACAGCGACAAGCTGGCCCTGCGGGCGATGCGGGCGCGGCCCGTCAGCGAGTTCGAGGCCCCCACGATCTACCGCATCGTGCGCGAGCTCTCGACCGCCGCCCGCCAGCCGATGCCCCGGCTCTACATCTCGCCCACCCAGGCGCCCAACGCCTTCGCCACCGGCCGCAACCCGCGCAACGCCGCCGTCTGCTGCACCGACGGCATCCTCCAGATCCTGGACGAGCGCGAGCTGCGCGGGGTCCTCGGCCACGAGCTGAGCCATGTCTACAACCGCGACATCCTGATCTCCTCCGTCGCCGGAGCACTCGCCTCCGTCGTGATGTTCCTGGTCAACTTCGCCTGGCTGATCCCGGCCGGCCGCTCCAGCGACGACGAGGGGCCCGGCATCTTCGGCCTGCTCCTCGTGATGATCCTGGGCCCGCTCGCCGCCTCCGTCATCCAGCTCGCCGTGAGCCGCTCCCGCGAGTACGAGGCCGACGCCTCCGGAGCCCAGCTCACCGGGGACCCGCTCGCCCTGGCGAGCGCCCTGGCCAAACTCGACGCGGGCACCAAGCGGCTCCCGCTGCCGCCGGAGCCGCGCATCGAGACCGCGAGTCACATGATGATCGCGAACCCGTTCCGGCCCGGCCAGGGCGTGTCCAAGATGTTCTCCACGCATCCGCCGATGGCGGAGCGCATCGCCCGACTAGAGAAGATGGCAGGTCATCGACCGTGAAGACGATCCTGAACGTCATTTGGCTGGTCCTGTGCGGCTTCTGGATGTGCCTCGGCTACCTCGCCGCCGGTCTCGTCCTCTGCATCACGATCATCGGCATCCCCTTCGGCGTGGCCGCGTTCCGCATCGGCCTCTACGCCCTCTGGCCCTTCGGCTACATGGTGGTCGACCGCCGCGACGCGGGCGGCGCCTCCTGCGTCGGCAACGTCCTCTGGCTGGTCCTCGCCGGCTGGTGGCTGGCGCTCGGCCACATCGTCACCGGCGTCGCGCTCTTCGTCACCATCATCGGCATCCCGCTGGCCATCGCGAACTTCAAGCTGATCCCGGTGTCGCTGATGCCGTTCGGCAAGGAGGTCGTCCCCACCGACCAGCCCTTCGCGGCCCGGTAGCGGAACCTGCCGGTGCGACGATCCTGCCTTCCGGGGCAACCGATCCGCCCCCGCGCGCGTCCCTGATTCCGTCACCACGAAAGGGGTAGGCGGGTCACATGGGCATCATCGCGTGGATCATCCTCGGGCTTGTCGCCGGAGTCATAGCCAAGGTTCTGCTGCCGGGACGCGATCCCGGCGGCATCATCATCACGACCCTCATCGGGATCGCCGGGGCGTTCGTCGGGGGCTGGCTCTCCGCGAAGTTCCTCGACCGTCCCATCAACGACGACTTCTTCGACCTCGCGACCTGGGTGGCCGCCATCGCGGGCTCCCTGGTGCTGCTCATCGTCTACCGGCTGCTCTTCGGCAACTCACGCGAACGCCGCTGACCCGCACGCCGCTGACCCGCCCGCCGGTCACCGGTCGTCGAGACCGGTCTCCCGCAGCGTCAGGTTGAGACGGCCGGCCCGCATCCCCGTGTCCGGGCAGGCCGTCCCCGGGTACACCTTCGGTACCCCGTGGAACGCGAACCGCGACGGGCCGCCGAACACGAAGAGATCACCGGACTCCAGCTCCACGTCCGTCCAGGGCCGCCCCCGGTCCTCCGTGTTGCCGAACCGGAAGACGCACGTGTCGCCGATGCTGAGCGACACCACCGGGGCCACGGAGAGCTCCTCCCGGTCCTGGTGCATGCCCATCCGGGCCGTGGCGTCGTAGAAGTTCACCAGCCCCGCGTCCGGCGCGTACGCCCGGCCCGCGGCCTCGTCCTCGTACGCCTCGGCCACCGCCTCCCGGCCCAGCTCCGCCAGCCACCCGGGGAAGTCCGCCACCCGGGCGCCGTTCACGTCGTCGGCGGTCCGGACGTACCGGTACGGCCGCCAGTGCCACCCCAGGCACACCGTCCGCACCGACATCACCCCGCCGCCCGGCAGCTCCGTGTGCCGCAGCGGCACCGGCCCCCGCGCCCACTCCCGGCAGGCCACCACCAGCTCCCGCTGCCGCTCCGCCGACAGCCACCCCGGCACGTGCACCGCCCCGGGAGCGATGGTCCGCCGCTCCCTCGGGAACAGCCCCGCCGGCACGGTCAGTCCCGCCCGGCCACGCGTACCGCCGGGCTTTCCGCCGTACCCCGCCCCGTCGCCCGGCCGTCGGCCCAGGCGCCCTCGAACGTCAGCAGCCGCTCCTTGCGCTCCGGTCCGCCCGCGTACCCCCGCAGCGAACCGTCCGCGCCGATCACCCGGTGGCACGGCCGCACCACCAGCAGCGGATTGCGCCCGATCGCGGTGCCCACGGCCCGAACCCCGGCCCCCGCGACGCCGACCCGCTCCGCCACCCAGCCGTACGACACCGTCCCGCCGTACGGGATCTCCTCCAGAGCCCCCCAGACCCGCCGCTGGAACTCCGTCCCCGCCCCCGGCGCGAGAGGCAGCTCGAAACGCGTCAGCCGCCCCGCGAAGTACGCCGAGAGCTGTGCCCGGACCTCCGCGAAGGCCTCCGGCGTCTCCCGCCACCCCGCCAGGACGACCGCCCCGCCCTTCTGCTCCGGTACGGACACGGAGAGCAGGCCCCCGGACCCCTCGTCGCCGACCAGCAGCAACTCGCCCAGCGGGCTGTCGAACCTCGTGTACACCGTGCCCATCGACCGTCATCCCTCTCGCGCGCGACCCGGTCCCGGGGTGGTCCCGGCAGTGGCCCCGTACCTACGAGTCTGCGGCACCGGCGCACGGTCCGGCTGGCGGAAATCCGACATCAGGCATCCGGCGCACGCGCCCCGCGTCCGGACACGCGTCACGGCGGTGCCGGGAACGACACCGCCGTGGGGAATCCCGGAGCGTGCGCGGGGGTACGGGCTACAGCCCGTCCGTCACCGGTAGTTGACGTACTGCAGGGCGAAGTCGAAGTCCTTGCCCTTGAGCAGCGCCTGGACGGCCTGGAGGTCGTCGCGGCTCTTCGAGCTGACCCGCAGCTCGTCGCCCTGGACCTGCGCCTTGACGCCCTTGGGGCCCTCGTCGCGGATGACCTTGGCGACCTTCTTGGCGTTCTCCTGGGAGATGCCTTCCTCGATGGTGGCGAAGATCTTGTACTCCTTGCCGGAGAGCTGCGGCTCGCCCGCGTCCAGCGACTTCAGCGAGATCCCGCGCTTGATCAGCTTGGTCTCGAAGATGTCGAGGATCGCCTTGACGCGCTCCTCGCCGTTCGCCTCCATCAGGATCTTCTCGCCGGACCAGGCGATCGACGCGCCGGTGCCCTTGAAGTCGTAGCGCTGGGAGATCTCCTTGGCGGCCTGGTTGAGGGCGTTGTCGACCTCCTGCCGCTCGACCTTCGAGACGATGTCGAAACTGGAGTCGGCCATGACGTGTGGCTCCTTGCGTCGTGATCGGTCGTAAGCGTGGGATGCAATGCGATGCAGGAGAAAGCCTAAAGGCTGGTCCCGCGTCCGGACGCTGATCAATCGAGTGGCGGAGCACCCCTGAGCATCGGGTATCGTTTACGTCGTCGCCAAGGAGTTCCCCAGCGGGGCTCCGAAGTGATGTTCGAGGCGGTGTGCCCGAGTGGCCAAAGGGAGCAGACTGTAAATCTGCCGGCTCAGCCTACCCAGGTTCGAACCCTGGCGCCGCCACCGAACGGGAAGCCCCCGTCCACAGCAATGTGGACGGGGGCTTTCTTCATGTCCGGGGGCTTTCGTGCGGATGGCCGCGCGTGGACCTGCGGCGGGGTTCCGTACCGCCGCCGCAGGCCCCGCCCGCTCAGTTCCCCGAGACGTTCCTGACCGCGACCGCCACCGGCACGTTGCCGGAGATCAGCTCCAGGGTCAGACCCGCCGTGCTCGGAGTGTCCAGCAGCTCCACGAGGGCCGCCGCCACGTCGTCGCGGGGGACCGGGCCCCGGCCGGTGGAGGGGGAGAGCAGGACCAGGCCGGTGCCGGCGTCGTCGGTGAGCAGGCCGGGGCGGAGGATCGTCCAGTCGAGCCCGGAGCGCGCCCGCACGGCGTCGTCCGCCGCGCCCTTCGCCCGCAGGTACACGTCGAAGACCTCGTCGCCCGGGTGCGAGGCGTCGGCGCCCATGGCCGAGACCATGACGTAGCGCCGTACGCCCGCGCGTTCGGCCGCGTCGGCGAAGAGCACCGCCGCGTCCCGGTCCACCGTGTCCTTGCGCGCGGCGCCGCTACGGGGGCCCGCGCCCGCCGCGAAGACCACGGCGTCGGCGCCCCCGAGCACCTCGGCCACCTCGTCCACGGAGGCCGCTTCGAGGTCGAGCACGGCGGCTCGGGCACCCACCGCCTCCAAGTCCCCGCGTTGACCCGGATCGCGGACGACACCGACCGCCTCGTCCCCGCGCGCGGCGAGCAGGCGCTCCAGCCGCAGTGCGATCTGACCATGTCCACCTGCGATGACAATGCGCATGGTCACGACCGTACGCCGGACCGGGCCCGGCCGCCCGGAGCGCGCCCGGCTCCTGGTCAACCCGGACCCGGACCGGGGGCCGGCCGACCCTGGCGCGGCAGCCCGTACGGTTCCGGCAGCTCCGAATCGCAGTACTCGCGCACCGCGCTCGTCCGGGCCACGATCCGCCCCCGGTGCACCACGATCCGGCTGTACGCGAGCGAGAGCACGCCCGCCAGGCCGTCGCCGCGCACGGCGAGGAGTTCGGCCGGGGCGCCCGCCTCCACCCGTACTTCGGGCAGCCCCATCGCCTGCCGGGCGGTGTTCGCGACGGCGTCGTACGCGGTTCTGACGGGCAGTCCGTGCTGCGAGGCCAGCAGGTACGCCGCCTCCAGCGGGTCCCCGCGCCCGACCGGGTTGACCGTGTCGCGCAACGCCCCGCTGCCCGCCGCCACGCTCACCCCGGCCGCGCGCAACAGGCGCACGGGGGCGGTAAGTCGGCGCTTCGTACCCGAGCAGCAGCCCTGGGGCAGACAGACGACCGCCACGCCGGCCGCGGCGAGTTGACGGGCCGCCCGTCCCGCGGTCTCCGGCGGCAGCCGCGAGAGGCCGCCGCAGGGGCCGATGGTGACCCTCGGCCCCTGCGGTGAGGATCCGGCCCCCGCCTCCGGGCCCGGACCCGCCCTCAGGTCGGCCGCCATCGCGGCGAACCGGGCCACCCGGGCGGGGTCGGACGCGTCCATGTGCAGGTCCACCGGGAGCCCGTGCTCGGCGGCGACGGTGAGGGCCCGCTCCGCGTGCCCGTCCGGGTCGGGGTCGAGGTCCGGGCGCCCGCCGATCACGCCCGCGCCCATCGCGACGGCGTCCCGGAGCAGAGCCGCGCCGTCCCCGCCGGAGGCTCCGGTGAGGCGTCGGGGGACCGCCACGGGCGTCAGGTCGGTCAGCGCGCGCAGCGCGTACCGGGCCTGCAGGACGGCCTCCAGCGGCGCGAGGCCCTGCGTGCCGCCCACCCGGACGTGGGTGCGCAGCGCGGTCGCGCCGTGGCCCAGCTGGAGCAGGGCGGCCTCGGTCGCGCGCCGGCGCAGGTCCTGGGGGCCGCGCGGGTCACCGTCGCAGTCGGAGGCGGTGAGGGCGGTGTCGCCGTGGGCGTGGGGTTCGGCGGGGGCGGGGAGCAGCAGGTAGCCGCGCAGGTCGACCCGCGCGCCCCGGGCGCCGAGGCTGCCGGGGTCCCCGACGGCCTCGATCCGCGTCCCCGCCACCCGTACGTCCACCGTGCGGCCGTCGGTGAGCCGTGCGCCGCACAGCAGGAGCGGCTCGGGGGCCGCGCCGGGGCCGTCCGCCGGGTCGTGGTCGGGTCGCCCCGGCCGGCTGTCGGGCATCGCGCTCCTGGGAGGGGTGGTGGTCTCGCCACTGGGGGGTGGTGGTCCCGCCACGCTCCGACAGCCGCCGGAACGGTGCCGGAACGCGCCGGAACGGCCGTTTTCAAGATCGAACCGGCCCGAGCCTAGGGCGGAGTCCGACCTGTCCCAGGGAGGAGCGAAATAGTCATACCGGCGAGGCGGTGCGGGGCGCCCCGGACGGAAGGGTTCCGTGGGGCGGCTGTGGCTCCGCGCCCCGGGACTCAGCCCCTGATCAGAGGCCTGGCGGGGCCTCCGGGACGCCTCCGGCAGGGCCCGCGAGGGGGGGCGCGGAAACGGATTTGGGGGATCGGCGGAGAACCGTGTAATGTCTTCCTCGCTCGCCCCAATAGCTCAGTCGGTAGAGCGTCTCCATGGTAAGGAGAAGGTCTGCGGTTCGATTCCGCATTGGGGCTCTGGTGATCGGGAAACCCTGCTTCGGCAGGGGGACCTTTTCATCAAAGCGGTGTAGCTCAGTCGGTAGAGCAAGCGGCTCATAATCGCTGTGTCACCGGTTCAAGTCCGGTCACCGCTACAAACGGTAGCCGATTGTGGGGTCGGTCCTTCGATCGGCTACTCTTTTATGCGTTCATCCGTCCATCCGTCCGTCTTAGGAGCACTCACGTGGCTGCCACCGACGTCCGCCCGAAGATCACGCTGGCCTGCGTGGAGTGCAAGGAGCGGAACTACATCACCAAGAAGAACCGGCGTAACAACCCGGACCGTCTTGAGATGAAGAAGCACTGCCCGCGCTGCAACTCGCACACCGCGCACCGCGAAACGCGCTGAAACAGGCTCGTACACGAGGCCGTCCCCACTGGGGGCGGCCTCGTGTCGTTGTACGGGGTCGTGGGCTGGTTTCATCGACTCGACTTCCCTCGACCCCTTTTTTCACTTCATCAGGAGGTAGCGAGCTCATGGCGCTCGACCAGTCCTTCGTGGGGCGGACCTATCCGCCCACCCCGGCGTACGAGGTCGGCCGGGAGAAGATCCGCGAGTTCGCCGAGGCGGTGGGCGACACCCATCCGGCGTACGTCGACGCGGAGGCGGCCCGTGCGCTCGGTCACCCGGACGTGATCGCACCGCCCACCTTCGTCTTCTCCATCACGTTCAAGGCCGCCGGGCAGGTCATCGAGGACCCGCAGCTGGGGCTCGACTACAGCCGGGTCGTGCACGGTGACCAGAAGTTCGCCTACGCGCGCCCGGTGCGGGCGGGGGACCGGCTGACGGTCACCTCGACGATCGAGCGGATCAAGTCGATGGCCGGGAACGACATCCTGGACATCCGCGGCGAGGTCCACGACGAGTCCGGCGCGCACGTCGTGACGGCCTGGACGAAGCTGGTGGCGCGAGCCGCCGAGGAGGCGTGATGACGGCGAAGGTCGCTTACGAGTCGGTCGAGGTCGGTACGGAGCTGCCGTCCCGTTCCTTCCCGGTCACCCGGGCCTCGCTGGTGCGGTACGCGGGCGCGTCCGGCGACTTCAACCCGATCCACTGGAACGAGAAGTTCGCGGTCGAGGTCGGGCTGCCGGACGTCATCGCGCACGGCATGTTCACCATGGCCGAGGCGGTCCGGGTGGTCACGGACTGGGCCGGCGACCCGGGTGCGGTCGTCGAGTACGGCGTGCGCTTCACCAAGCCGGTCGTCGTGCCGAACGACGACAAGGGCGCGCTGATCGAGGTCAGCGGCAAGGTCGCCGCCAAGCTGGACGACAACCAGGTCCGGGTCGACCTGGTCGCCGTGTGCGACGGCCAGAAGGTGCTGGGCATGTCCCGCGCCGTGGTCCGCCTCGCCTGAGCACCCGGTACGGGCCGCCCGCGGCCGCACGGGAAGGGGCATCCGCTTCGGGGGGTGCCCCTTCCGCGTGTCCCGGGCGCACCCCTTGACGTAGTTAGTGATTGGGCAATAACTTACGCCCATGGTGAGGATGAGTGCGGACGAGCGGCGCGAGAGCGTCATCCACGCGGCGATCACCGCGTTCGCCCGCGGCGGGTACGACGGCACGTCCACGGAGACGATCGCACGGGCCGTCGGCGTCTCGCAGCCGTATCTCTTCCGTCTGTTCCCCAGCAAGCAGGCGATGTTCCTCGCCGCCGCCGAACGCTGCCTGGCGGACACCATGAGCATCCTCCTGGAGGCGGGCGAGGCCGAGGACGCCGCCCAGTGCATGGCGGCGGCGTACGGGCGGCTGCTCGCCGAGGATCCCGACAAGCTGCTCATGCAGATGCAGACGTACGCGGCCGTCGCGGCGGCCGAGGCGTCCGGGGACCACGAGTTCGGCGTCTCGGTGCGGGCCTGCTGGGCGCGCATGTGGGACGAGGTCCACCTCGCGCTCGGTGCCGACGACGGGGAGACCAAGAACTACTTCGCCCACGGCATGCTCATCAACACCCTCACCTCGCTCGGCTTTCCCGTCGGCCACCGGGTCTGGTCGTCCATCTGGGACTCCGCCCGCCCGGTGTCCGGCGACACCGGGAAGACCGGACCCGCCGGCGCGGAAACCGAAGCCGGCGCGGAAGCCGGCGCGGAAGCCGACGCCGACCCCGGCCCGGTCCCCGGGGCCGGTCCGCTCCCCGACTGAGAACAGCGCGACCAGGGCTCCGTCGGGCAGCGCGTCCGGGGGCGGCCCGTTCTCCGCCCGTAGAAGTTAGTAATCAATAACTAATCACCAGTCATCAGGGGGAACCATGAACCAGCCCACGCCCACAGCCCTGCGCGGGGGAGCCCTCTGGGCTCTTGTCGTCACCAGCCTCGCCAGCTTCATGGCGGCGCTCGACAACCTCGTCGTGACCACGGCCCTGCCGTCCATCCGCGTGAGCCTCGGCGGCGGGCTGAAGGAGCTCGAATGGACGGTGAACGCCTACACGCTCACCTTCGCCGTCCTCCTGATGACGGGTGCGGCCCTGGGCGACCGGTTCGGCCGCCGCCGGCTCTTCCTCGTCGGGCTCTCCGTCTTCACCGGCGCCTCCGCCGCCGCGGCCCTCTCGCCCGGCATCGGTGAACTCATCGCCTTCCGGGCGGTCCAGGGCGTCGGCGCCGCGATCATGATGCCGCTCACCCTCACGCTCCTCACGGCGGCCGTCCCGGCCGCGCGCCGGGGCGCGGTGCTCGGCATCTACAGCGCGGTCACCGGCCTGGCCGTGGCGAGCGGACCGCTGATCGGCGGCAGCATCACCGAGCACATCTCCTGGCAGTGGATCTTCTGGCTGAACGTGCCCGTGGGCCTCGTCCTGCTGCCGCTGGCCCGGCTGCGGCTGACGGAGTCGTACGCTCCCGACGCCCGGCTGGACGTCCCGGGCACCCTGCTGGTCAGCTCCGGCCTCTTCGGGATCGTGTACGCCCTCGTCAGCGCCAACTCCGAGGGCTGGACCAGCGCACCCGTCCTCACCGGTCTGATCGCCGGAAGCGTGCTCCTGGCCGGCTTCGTCGTCCACGGATTCCGGGCGAAGCGCCCGATGCTCCCCATGCGGCTCTTCCGCAGCCGGGCCTTCTTCGGCATCAACATCGCGAGCCTGCTGATGTTCCTCGGGATGTTCGGCTCGATCTTCCTGCTCAGCCAGTTCCTGCAGAGCGCCCTCGGCTACTCGCCCACCGAGGCCGGGCTGCGGATGCTGCCCTGGACCGGCATGCCGATCCTGGTCGCGCCGGTCGCCGGCTACCTCAGCGACCGGTTCGGCGGCCGTCCCATCGTCGTCACCGGGCTCGCGCTCCAGGCGGTGGGCCTCGCGCTCTTCGCCCGGGTCCTCAGCCCCGACGTCGCCTACACCGCCCAGCTGCCCGGCCTGATCATCGGCGGCGTCGGCATGGCCATGTACTTCGCGCCCGCCTCCGGCCTCGTCATGTCCAGCGTCCGGCCCGGCGAGCGGGGCATCGCCTCCGGCGCCAACAACGCGCTGCGGGAGGTCGGCGGCGCCCTCGGGGTCGCCGTACTGGCCTCCGTCTTCTCCGCGCGGGGAGGCTTCGGCTCCCCGCAGCAGTTCACCGACGGGACCGTGCCCGCCGTGTGGATCGGCTCCGGTGTGGTGGCGCTCGCCGCACTGGTCGCCCTGCTGGTGCCGGGCCGCAGGGGCGGCCCGGCGGTCCCGGAGCCCGAGTCCACCGCCCCGGGCGTCCCCGTCCCGGCCTGACCGCCGCACCCGCCGTCGTACGGTCCGCGCCCCCGCCCGGCCGGCAGGGGCGCGGACCGTACTCTGGACCCGTGCAGGTACTCCACGACGCCCCCCTCGCCCCCCTGACCACCTTCCGGCTCGGCGGCCCGGCCACCCGGCTCGTCACCGCGACGACCGACGCCGAGGTGATCGCGGCCGTCCGCGAGGCCGACGACGCGGGCACCCCGCTGCTGATCGTCGGTGGCGGCTCCAACCTGGTCATCGGCGACAAGGGCTTCGACGGCACCGCCCTGCGCATCGCCACCACCGGCTTCGAGCTCACCGGTACCCGCCTTGAACTCGCGGCCGGCGAGGTCTGGACCGATGCCGTGGCCCGTACCGTCGAGGCCGGGCTCGCGGGCATCGAGTGCCTCGCCGGAATCCCCGGCTCCGCCGGTGCCACGCCGATCCAGAACGTGGGCGCCTACGGCCAGGAGGTGTCCACCACCATCACCGAGGTCGTGGCCTACGACCGGCGCACCGGTGAGACGGTCACCCTCACCAACGCCGCGTGCGGCTTCTCGTACCGGCACAGCACCTTCAAGCACCACCCCGACCGGTACGTCGTTCTGCGCGTCCGCTTCGAACTGGAGGACGCGGGCGGTCAGTCGGCGCCCGTCAAGTACGCGGAGACGGCCCGCACCCTCGGCGTCGAGCCCGGCGACCGGGTCTCGGCCGCCACCGCCCGGGAGACCGTCCTCGCGCTCCGCGCGGGCAAGGGCATGGTGCTGGACCCCGAGGACCACGACACCTGGTCCGCCGGCTCCTTCTTCACCAACCCGGTCCTCGACGACCGGGAGTACGCGGACTTCCTCGCCCGTGCCGCCGAACGCCTGGGCCCCGACGTCACCCCGCCCGCCTACCCGGCCGGCGACGGGCGGACCAAGACCTCGGCCGCCTGGCTGATCGACAAGGCCGGTTTCACCAAGGGGTACGGCACCGGTCCCGCCCGCATCTCCACCAAGCACACCCTCGCCCTCACCAACCGGGGCGAGGCCACCACCGAGGACCTGCTCGCCCTCGCCCGCGAGGTCGTGGCCGGGGTGCGCGAGGCGTTCGGCGTGACCCTCGTCAACGAGCCGGTGACGGTCGGCGTCAGCCTCTGACGCGGTCGCCCGGGCCGCTCAGGCGGCCGGAGCGGCCAGCCAGCCGTCGATCCCGTCCAGCAGCCCGCGCCGCACGTCCTCCGGGGCCACCGAGCCGCGCACCGACTGCCGGGCGAGTTCCGCCAGCTCCTCGTCGGTGAAGGCGTGGTGCTTGCGCACCAGGTCGTACTGGTCCGCCAGCCGGGCGCCGAAGAGCAGCGGGTCGTCCGCGCCGAGCGCCATCGGCACCCCCGCCTCGAACAGCGCCCGCAGCGGCACGTCGCCGGGCTTCTCGTAGACCCCCAGCGCCACGTTGGACGCCGGGCAGACCTCGCAGGTGATCCCGCGCTCCGCCAGCCTCCGCATCAGCCGGGGGTCCTCGGCGGCCCGCACCCCGTGCCCGATCCGGTACGCGTCCAGGTCGTCCAGGCAGTCCCGGACGCTGGAGGGACCGGCCAGCTCGCCGCCGTGCGGGGCCGCGATCAGCCCGCCCTCGCGGGCGATGGCGAAGGCCCGGTCGAAGTCCCGGGCCATGCCCCGGCGCTCGTCGTTGGAGAGCCCGAACCCGACGACTCCCCGGTCCGCGTACCGCACCGCCAGCCGGGCCAGCGTGCGGGCGTCCAGCGGGTGCTTCATCCGGTTCGCCGCGATCACCACCCGCATCCCCAGCCCGGTCTCCCGGGAGGCGCTGTCCACGGCGTCCAGAATGATCTCGATCGCCGGGATCAGACCGCCGAGCAGCGGTGCGTACGAGGTGGGGTCGACCTGGATCTCCAGCCAGCCGGAACCGTCGGCGACGTCCTCCTGCGCGGTCTCCCGCACCAGGCGCTGGATGTCCTCCGGCTCCCGCAGGCAGGACCGGGCGATGTCGTAGAGCCGCTGGAAGCGGAACCAGCCCCGTTCGTCGGTCGCGCGCAGTTCGGGGGGTTCACCACCGGTGAGGGCCTCGGGCAGGCGCACGCCGTACTTGTCGGCGAGTTCGAGCAGGGTGGTCGGCCGCATCGACCCCGTGAAATGCAGGTGCAGGTGGGCCTTGGGCAACAGACGTACATCACGCTCCATTGGAAGATCCTGCCGCACCCACGCCCCGGAGCGGAAGCCGCTCCCCCTTTCGAGGAGGGGGCGAACAGAAAAGCGCCCCCGGCCCGGGACATGAAGTCCGCGGGCCGAGGGCACCCTGCCGTGTTCGGCGCCAGGTCAGTCGCGTGCCTCCGCCAGCAGCTTCTGGATCCGCGAGACGCCCTCGGCCAGGTCGTCGTCGCCCAGCGCGTAGGAGAGCCGGAGGTAACCCGGCGTGCCGAAGGCCTCACCCGGTACGACGGCGACCTCGGCCTCGTCCAGGATGAGCGCGGCCAGCTCGACCGAGCTCGCCGGGCGCCGGCCGCGGATCTCCTTGCCGAGCAGGGCCTTCACCGAGGGGTACACGTAGAACGCGCCCTCGGGCTCGGGGCAGAGGACCCCGTCGATCTCGTTGAGCATCCGCACGATCGTCCTCCGCCGGCGGTCGAAGGCGGTCCGCATCTCGGCGACCGCGTCCAGCGGCCCGGAGACGGCGGCCAGCGCGGCGGCCTGGGCGACGTTGGAGACGTTCGAGGTGGCGTGCGACTGGAGGTTGGTCGCTGCCTTCACGATGTCCTTCGGGCCGACGATCCACCCCACCCGCCAGCCGGTCATCGCGTACGTCTTGGCGACACCGTTGACCACGATGCACTTGTCCCGCAGCTCCGGCAGGAGCGCCGGCAGCGAGGTGAACTTCGCGTCGCCGTAGACGAGGTGCTCGTAGATCTCGTCGGTCAGCACCCACAGCCCGTGCCCGACGGCCCAGCGGCCGATCGCCTCGGCCTCGGCCTCGGTGTACACCGCGCCGGTCGGGTTGGACGGCGAGACGAACAGCACGACCTTCGTCCGCTCCGTGCGGGCGGCCTCCAACTGCTCGACCGTGACCTTGTACCCGGTGGTCTCGTCGGCCACCACGTCCACCGGCACACCGCCGGCCAGCCGGATCGACTCCGGGTAGGTGGTCCAGTACGGAGCCGGGACGATGACCTCGTCGCCCGGGTCGAGGACCGCCGCGAAGGCCTCGTAGATGGCCTGCTTGCCGCCGTTGGTCACCAGGACCTGCGAGGCGTCGACCTCGTAGCCGGAGTCGCGCAGCGTCTTCGCCGCGATCGCCGCCTTGAGCTCCGGCAGCCCGCCCGCCGGGGTGTAGCGGTGGTACTTCGGGTTGCGGCACGCCTCGACCGCGGCCTCGACGATGTAGCCGGGCGTCGGGAAGTCGGGCTCACCGGCACCGAACCCGATCACCGGACGGCCGGCTGCCTTGAGGGCCTTGGCCTTGGCGTCGACGGCGAGGGTGGCGGACTCGGAGATCGCGCCGACGCGGACGGAGACCCGGCGTTCGGACGGAGAAGTTGCAGCGCTCATGCCCCCCATGGTGCCTGACCGGGACCCCCCTCGGCGCGGCTGTTCCGACGGCCGGACAGGGCCCTGCGGGGCCTCGTACGGGCCCTGGCCAGGGCCGGAACGAGACCCCCGGGATGCCCCGGGACACGCCCCGCCGACCCCCGTCAGGATGGCCCGCTCAACTTCTGTTCGACGCGGAGCCCATGAACACGTACACTCACCTGTCGTTGGCCTTCACCAGCCGCACCGGAATGACTTCCTGGTCACCAGGGGACATGCGGTAGGTTGGGGAAACCACAAAGGGTCGTAGCTCAATTGGTAGAGCACTGGTCTCCAAAACCAGCGGTTGGGGGTTCAAGTCCCTCCGGCCCTGCTACACACTCCTTCGCCAGGATGTGTGCGCATGTACGTACTTCATTGCACAGCCGTGCGGCTCCACCGGGCGCGGCACGGCCACGACCCGGAATCAGGTGAGTAGCGTGACGGACGCCGTGGGCTCCATCGACATGCCTGATGCTGAGGATGAAGCGCCCGAGTCGAAGAAGGCTCGGAAGGGCGGCAAGCGCGGCAAGAAGGGCCCCTTCGGCCGTCTCGCGCTCTTCTACCGTCAGATCATCGCCGAGCTGCGCAAGGTCGTCTGGCCCACGCGCAAGCAGCTGAGCACGTACACCACCGTGGTGATTGTGTTCGTAGTCGTCATGATTGGTCTCGTTACCGTGATTGACTTCGGATTCCAGCGGGTCATCAAGTACGTCTTCGGCTGATCCCGCGGAGGGCGCCTCACCGGCGCCCCTTTCGCATGTTCCACCCATTTGTATCCAGGAAGAAGCAGCCATCGTGTCTGACCCGAACCTGAACGACGCCGCCGAGTCCGGGACGGACGCCTTCGAGTCCGCCGAGGACCAGCACGACATCGTTGAGGCCTCGGAGTCCGAGTCCTCCGAGTCCTCGGACCAGGTCGAAGCTGCTGACGAGAGCGCTGAAGCCGAGCTCGACGCCGACGAGACCGACGACGCCGACGAGGCGCTCGCCGCCGAATCCGACGACGACGAGCCCGCCGGGGACGACGCCGACGAGGAGTCCGAGGAAGCCGCCGAGCCGGCCGCCCCCGTCGACCCCGTCGCCGCCCTGCGCGAGGAACTCCGCACCCTGCCCGGCGAGTGGTACGTCATCCACACGTACGCCGGGTACGAGAAGCGCGTGAAGGCCAACCTGGAGCAGCGCGCCGTCTCGCTCAACGTCGAGGAGTTCGTCTACCAGGCGGAAGTCCCCGAGGAAGAGATCGTCCAGATCAAGAACGGCGAGCGCAAGAACGTCCGCCAGAACAAGCTCCCGGGCTACGTCCTGGTGCGCATGGACCTGACGAACGAGTCCTGGGGCGTCGTCCGCAACACGCCCGGCGTCACCGGCTTCGTGGGCAACGCCTACGACCCGTACCCGCTGACCCTGGACGAGATCGTGAAGATGCTCGCCCCCGAGGCCGAGGAGAAGGCCGCCCGCGAGGCCGCCGAGGCCGCGGGCAAGCCGGCTCCGGCCCGCCGGGTCGAGGTCCAGGTGCTCGACTTCGAGGTGGGCGACTCGGTCACCGTCACCGACGGCCCGTTCGCGACGCTGCAGGCGACGATCAACGAGATCAACGCCGACTCGAAGAAGGTCAAGGGCCTCGTCGAGATCTTCGGCCGCGAGACCCCGGTCGAGCTCAGCTTCGACCAGATCCAGAAGAACTGACGGTTTCCGTCCCCTTTCTGGACACATGCCTACCGAGCAGGTCAGACAGGCTTCGCAGCCGGTCTGACCTGCTCGGTTTTTGGTTGCGCAGCTATACCCGTTATCGTTGTGCGGTATGCCTCCGTCCGGATGACCGGAATGGCGGCGAAACACTCTCACTAGGACCCGGAGAGAGCAATGCCTCCCAAGAAGAAGAAGATCACGGGGCTTATCAAGCTCCAGATCAACGCCGGTGCCGCCAACCCGGCCCCGCCGGTCGGCCCCGCGCTGGGTCAGCACGGCGTCAACATCATGGAGTTCTGCAAGGCCTACAACGCCGCGACCGAGTCGCAGCGTGGCATGGTCGTGCCGGTGGAGATCACGGTCTACGACGACCGCTCCTTCACCTTCATCACGAAGACTCCGCCGGCCGCCAAGCTGATCCTCAAGGCCGCTGGTGTGGACAAGGGCTCCGGCGAGCCGCACAAGACCAA
Organism: Streptomyces sp. NPDC001770; assembly: GCF_053596135.1. NCBI lineage: Bacteria > Bacillati > Actinomycetota > Actinomycetes > Kitasatosporales > Streptomycetaceae > Streptomyces > Streptomyces sp. NPDC001770. The sequence continues at coordinate 408,537 of NZ_JBSFFN010000001.1, forward strand.
GGTCGCCAAGCTGACGGCCGCCCAGGTCCGCGAGATCGCCACGACCAAGCTCCCCGACCTGAACGCCAACGACCTCGACGCCGCGTCGAAGATCATCGCTGGCACCGCCCGTTCCATGGGCATCACGGTCGAAGGCTGAGTCCAGCCTTCCAGGCCTCAAGTGGTAGGACCAGGCGCTGGTCCGCACCACGACTCCACACTCTGAACACACAGGAGCAGCAGTGAAGCGCAGCAAGAACCTCCGCGCTGCGGACGCGAAGATCGACCGGGAGCGCGTCTACGCCCCGCTCGAGGCCGTCCGTCTCGCCAAGGAGACCGCGACCACCAAGTTCGACGGCACCGTCGAGGTCGCCTTCCGCCTGGGCGTTGACCCTCGCAAGGCCGACCAGATGGTCCGTGGCACCGTGAACCTCCCGCACGGCACCGGCAAGACCGCCCGGGTCCTGGTCTTCGCGACCGGTGACCGTGCTGCGGCCGCGGAAGCCGCGGGCGCCGACATCGTCGGCTCCGACGAGCTCATCGACGAGGTCGCGAAGGGCCGCCTGGACTTCGACGCCGTCGTCGCCACCCCGGACCTCATGGGCAAGGTCGGCCGCCTCGGCCGCGTGCTCGGTCCGCGTGGTCTGATGCCGAACCCGAAGACCGGCACCGTCACCCCCGATGTCGTCAAGGCTGTCAACGACATCAAGGGCGGCAAGATCGAGTTCCGCGTCGACAAGCACTCGAACCTGCACTTCATCATCGGCAAGGTCTCCTTCGACGAGACGAAGCTGGTGGAGAACTACGCCGCCGCGCTGGAGGAGATCCTCCGTCTGAAGCCGTCGGCCGCCAAGGGCCGCTACATCAAGAAGGCCGCACTGGCCACCACGATGGGCCCCGGCATCCCGCTGGACTCGAACCGCACCCGTAACCTCCTCGTCGAGGAGGACCCGGCCGCCGTCTGAGCCACCGTGCTCACCAGGTAGCCGCGTCACGCGTGTAGATGGGCCCTGCAACCATTCGGTTGCGGGGCCCGTCTTCGTATCCGGAGCGGTTCGGCGGTACGGGGCCGCATCGGTCGCTGTCGGTCCCCTGTGCAAGGGTGCACGGGTGGGACGCCAGTACGTACGAGGGGTGGGGCAGTGATGACGAGCAGGACACTGCGGCGCGTGTGCGCGTCGGTCGTGACGGTGGTGGCGCTGTCTTCGGTGGCGGCGTGCAGCGGGTCGGACGAGGCCGCGGGTTCCGCCGGCAAGAACGGCGACAGGAGCCCGGCCGGTGCCGCGGTCGCCGTGTCGCCGATCGCCGCCCTCAAGAAGGTGCGGCAGAAGAGCGACGGCGTCTCGTCCGCCAAGGTGGAGAGCACCGTCGACATGGGCACCACCATGTCGATGGCGATGTCCGGGACGATGGACTGGTCGAACGGTCTCACCGGGGACGTCTCCGTCCGGTACACCGGCGGCTCCATGGGATCGGCCATGGCCAAGATGGGCGAGGACGGCTCGGTCCGGACGGTGTACCTGAAGGACGCCTATTACCTGAACATGGGCGACGCCTTCGCCGCCGCCCTCGGCGGCAAGCACTGGGTCCGGTACGCCTACGCCGATCTCGCCGCACTCACCGGCGCCTCCGGCGAGGCGCTGCAGAACCAGGTGCAGAACACCACGCCACTGGAAGCCGTGAAGACGCTGCTGGCCGCCGGCGACGTGAAGAAGGTCGGCGTGGAGGACGTCCGGGGCGTTTCCGCCACTCACTACTCCGGAGTCGTCGACGCCGCCGCGATCACCGCGAAGGCCGGCGCCCTCGACGCGGAGCAGACCGCGGAGCTCAAGGCGCAGCTCGACAAGGCCGGCATCACCACGGAGACGATCGACCTGTGGGTCGACAAGAACGACCTGCCGGTGAAGAAGACCGAGCGGGCCGAGAGCGCCGCCGGCGACGTGAACACCACCGTCTTCTACAGCGGGTACAGCACCCCGGTGAGCGTCCAGGCGCCCGCGGCGAGCGACACGGCGGACTTCACGGAGATCGCGGGACAGGCCCAGACCGCCACCTCCTGACCCTTTCCCGACGCCCTCCGGTGGCCTGCGGGGTGCGGGCGCAAACCTCCCGCACCCTGCGGATTCCGGACGGATTTGCCCCGCGCGGTCCCGGTCGCGTACGCTCCTTGAGAAGCCAAAGACCGCTGGTCGTTGGTGTGCCTTCGTCAGAAGGGACATCGACCGAAGGTTCCGTACAGACGGACGACCTGCGCAGGTGACTGTGGATCTGCTCCCGGACTCGTGCCGGTCGAGCCGCGCCCTGGCACTTGTGCTGGGGCGTTTCGTCTTTCCCGGCCCCTTCTGAGCGGTCCTCATCACCCGGAAGGAGGCCGACGCTCATGGCAAGGCCCGACAAGGCTGCCGCGGTAGCCGAGCTCGCGGACCAGTTCCGCAGCTCGAACGCCGCCGTGCTGACCGAGTACCGGGGTCTCACCGTGGCCCAGCTCAAGCAGCTGCGCCGTTCGCTCGGTGAGAACGCCCAGTACGCCGTGGTGAAGAACACGCTGACCAAGATCGCGGCCAACGAGGCCGGGATCGACACGCTGGACGACCTGTTCGCAGGCCCGACGGCGGTTGCCTTCGTCACCGGTGACCCGGTGGAGTCGGCGAAGGGTCTTCGTGACTTCGCCAAGGACAACCCGAACCTCATCATCAAGGGCGGTGTCCTTGACGGCAAGGCGCTGTCCGCCGATGAGATCAAGAAGCTCGCGGACCTCGAGTCCCGCGAGGTTCTGCTCGCCAAGCTGGCAGGTGCACTGAAGGGCAAGCAGTCTCAGGCTGCGGCGCTCTTCCAGGCGCTCCCCTCGAAGTTCGTCCGCACCGCGGAAGCTCTTCGTGCCAAGAAGGAAGAGCAGGGCGGTGCCGGTACGCCGGCGCCCGCCGAGGCTGCCGAGTAACCACTCAGCGGTCCAGCGGGCCCTTCGTACGCCCGCCGACATATACATCCGGCACCTGCCGACTTAGTGGAAGGACGCCATCATGGCGAAGCTGTCCCAGGAAGAGCTGCTCGAGCAGTTCGAGACCCTGACCCTCATCGAGCTGGCCGAGTTCGTCAAGGCGTTCGAGGAGAAGTTCGACGTCACGGCCGCCGCCCCGGTCGCCGTTGCCGCCGCCGGTGGCGCCGGTGTCGCCGCTGAGGCCGTCGAGGAGCAGGACGAGTTCGACGTCATCCTCACGGGTGCCGGCGAGAAGAAGATCCAGGTCATCAAGGTCGTGCGTGAGCTGACCTCCCTCGGCCTGAAGGAGGCCAAGGACCTCGTCGACGGCGCCCCGAAGCCCGTCCTCGAGAAGGTCGCCAAGGAGGCCGCTGAGAAGGCCGCCGAGTCCCTCAAGGGCGCCGGCGCGTCCGTCGAGGTCAAGTGACCTCACGAGTCTTCTGACTCTCCTGTGACGTCCCTGCCGTGAGGCGGGTCCGTCGCGAACGCGAAGGGCGATCACCCGACCGGGTGGTCGCCCTTCGGCGTACCCGAGGCGGCTGCCTTGCTCTTCGGCCGGTGGGTAGTAGGGTGATCATCGCCGTACGCCTCCTGAGGGCGTCGGAGAGGACCTCCGAGCCGCGGACGCGGCCACAGGAGGTGTGTGCGGGCCGGGGGGCCTTGACGAACCGCACGCGGCGCGCAATTCTCAGGACGCGTCTTCATCTCGGTCCGTATCCGAGGCATGGATCGAGAGCGAAGCGGGAAGTAAAGAAGCGCGCGGCACACGCCGCGCGAGGGCTGAAAAGGTGTTGAGAACAGCTGTTGACAGCGACGCGGGTCTCTGAGAACCCCGACTGGACATCAGTGTGCCGCTTGGCTACACTGTCCCTTTGCGCTGCCTGTTAGCTGCCTCCTGCCCGTCACCAGGGGCATGCCCACGCTTGAGCATCGATGACAGATCCTCCCTGAACTGGGATTTCCGTCCTCGTGTCGGCATGGGACCGGTACGCGCGTAGTGAGTCCGAGCCCTCGGAAGGACCCCCTCTTGGCCGCCTCGCGCAACGCCTCGACCGCGAATACGAACAACGGTGCCAGCACCGCCCCGCTGCGCATCTCCTTTGCAAAGATCAAGGAGCCCCTCGAGGTTCCGAACCTCCTCGCGCTGCAGACCGAGAGCTTTGACTGGCTCCTCGGCAACGCCGCCTGGAAGGCTCGCGTCGAGGCTGCTCTGGACAGTGGACAAGACGTCCCCACCAAGTCCGGCCTGGAGGAAATCTTCGAGGAGATCTCCCCGATCGAGGACTTCTCCGGGTCGATGTCGCTCACGTTCCGCGACCACCGATTCGAGCCCCCGAAGAACTCGATCGACGAGTGCAAGGAGCGCGACTTCACGTTCGCCGCCCCGCTCTTCGTCACCGCCGAGTTCACCAACAACGAGACCGGCGAGATCAAGTCTCAGACGGTCTTCATGGGCGATTTCCCGCTCATGACCAACAAGGGCACCTTCGTCATCAACGGCACCGAGCGTGTCGTGGTGTCGCAGCTCGTCCGTTCCCCCGGCGTCTACTTCGATTCCTCGATCGACAAGACGTCCGACAAGGACATCTACTCCGCCAAGATCATCCCTTCCCGGGGTGCCTGGCTGGAGATGGAGATCGACAAGCGCGACATGGTCGGTGTCCGCATCGACCGCAAGCGCAAGCAGTCGGTCACCGTCCTCCTGAAGGCTCTCGGCTGGACGACCGAGCAGATCCTGGAGGAGTTCGGCGAGTACGAGTCGATGCGCGCCACCCTGGAGAAGGACCACACCCAGGGCCAGGACGACGCGCTGCTCGACATCTACCGCAAGCTCCGCCCGGGCGAGCCGCCGACCCGCGAGGCCGCTCAGACGCTGCTCGAGAACCTCTACTTCAACCCGAAGCGCTACGACCTCGCGAAGGTCGGCCGCTACAAGGTGAACAAGAAGCTCGGCGCCGACGAGCCGCTGGACGCCGGCGTGCTCACCACCGACGACGTCATCGCGACCATCAAGTACCTGGTCAAGCTGCACGCCGGTGAGACCGAGACGGTCGGCGAGTCCGGACGTTCGATCGTCGTCGAGACCGACGACATCGACCACTTTGGCAACCGCCGCCTGCGCAACGTCGGCGAGCTGATCCAGAACCAGGTCCGTACGGGTCTCGCCCGTATGGAGCGCGTCGTGCGTGAGCGCATGACGACCCAGGACGTCGAGGCGATCACGCCGCAGACCCTGATCAACATCCGGCCGGTCGTCGCCTCCATCAAGGAGTTCTTCGGCACCAGCCAGCTGTCGCAGTTCATGGACCAGAACAACCCGCTGTCGGGTCTCACCCACAAGCGCCGCCTGTCGGCACTTGGCCCGGGTGGTCTCTCCCGTGAGCGGGCCGGCTTCGAGGTCCGAGACGTGCACCCGTCCCACTACGGACGCATGTGCCCGATCGAGACCCCTGAAGGCCCGAACATCGGTCTGATCGGTTCGCTCGCCTCGTACGGCCGCGTCAACGCGTTCGGCTTCATCGAGACGCCGTACCGCAAGGTCACCGACGGCCAGGTCACCGACGAGGTCGACTACATCACGGCCGACGAGGAGGACCGCTACGTCATCGCCCAGGCGAACGCGACCCTCTCCGACGAGCTGCGCTTCACCGAGCCCCGCGTCCTGGTCCGCCGCCGCGGCGGTGAGGTCGACTACGTGCCGCCGGCCGAGGTCGACTACATGGACGTCTCGCCGCGCCAGATGGTGTCCGTCGCCACCGCGATGATCCCCTTCCTGGAGCACGACGACGCCAACCGTGCCCTCATGGGCGCGAACATGATGCGCCAGGCCGTCCCGCTCATCAAGAGCGAGGCGCCCCTCGTCGGCACCGGCATGGAGTACCGCTGCGCCACCGACGCAGGTGACGTGCTGAAGGCCGAGAAGGACGGTGTGGTCCAGGAGGTCTCCGCGGACTACATCACCGTCACGAACGACGACGGCACGTACACCACGTACCGCATCGCCAAGTTCATGCGCTCCAACCAGGGCACCTCGGTCAACCAGAAGGTCGTCGTCTCCGAGGGCGACCGGGTCGTCGCCGACCAGGTGCTCGCCGACGGACCGGCCACCGAGAACGGTGAGATGGCCCTGGGCAAGAACCTGCTCGTGGCGTTCATGCCGTGGGAGGGTCACAACTACGAGGACGCGATCATCCTGTCGCAGCGCCTCGTGCAGGACGACGTCCTCTCCTCGATCCACATCGAGGAGCACGAGGTCGACGCCCGTGACACCAAACTCGGCCCGGAGGAGATCACCCGGGACATCCCGAACGTCTCCGAAGAGGTCCTCGCCGACCTCGACGAGCGCGGCATCATCCGTATCGGTGCCGAGGTCGTCGCCGGCGACATCCTCGTCGGCAAGGTCACGCCCAAGGGTGAGACCGAGCTGACCCCCGAGGAGCGCCTGCTCCGCGCGATCTTCGGTGAGAAGGCGCGCGAGGTGCGCGACACCTCGCTGAAGGTGCCGCACGGTGAGATCGGCAAGGTCATCGGCGTCCGCGTCTTCGACCGCGAAGAGGGCGACGAGCTGCCGCCGGGCGTGAACCAGCTGGTCCGCGTCTACGTCGCGCAGAAGCGCAAGATCACCGATGGTGACAAGCTCGCCGGCCGTCACGGCAACAAGGGCGTCATCTCGAAGATCCTGCCGATCGAGGACATGCCGTTCCTGGAGGACGGAACCCCGGTCGACATCATCCTCAACCCGCTGGGTGTCCCGTCCCGAATGAACCCGGGACAGGTCCTGGAGATCCACCTCGGCTGGCTCGCCAGCCGCGGCTGGGACGTCTCCGGCCTCGGTGACGAGTGGGCCCAGCGGCTCCAGGCCATCGGCGCCGACCAGGTCGCCCCCGGCACCAACGTCGCCACGCCCGTCTTCGACGGTGCGCGCGAGGACGAGATCAGCGGCCTGTTCAACGCCACGATCCCGAACCGCGACGGCGACCGCCTGGTCCAGCCCTCCGGAAAGGCCAACCTGTTCGACGGCCGCTCCGGTGAGCCGTTCCCGGACCCGGTCTCGGTCGGGTACATGTACATCCTCAAGCTGCACCACCTGGTCGACGACAAGCTCCACGCTCGTTCGACCGGCCCGTACTCCATGATCACCCAGCAGCCGCTCGGTGGTAAGGCTCAGTTCGGTGGTCAGCGCTTCGGAGAGATGGAGGTGTGGGCCCTTGAGGCTTACGGCGCCGCGTACGCCCTCCAGGAGCTGCTGACGATCAAGTCCGACGACGTGACCGGCCGCGTGAAGGTCTACGAGGCCATCGTCAAGGGCGAGAACATCCCTGAGCCGGGCATCCCTGAGTCCTTCAAGGTGCTCATCAAGGAAATGCAGTCGCTCTGCCTCAACGTGGAGGTGCTGTCCTCGGACGGCATGTCCATCGAGATGCGCGACACGGACGAGGACGTCTTCCGCGCGGCGGAGGAACTCGGTATCGACCTGTCCCGGCGCGAGCCGAGCAGCGTCGAAGAGGTCTGACGGGTAGGCCGGCCGGATCCACGTGATCCGGCCGGCCCTCCCGGGACCCGTTCAGACCATTGCTGAAGTGCCCCATCTCCACGCTTCACGGCGAGGGGCTCGAACCCCCGAAAGAGGGATTGACGACAAGTGCTCGACGTCAACTTCTTCGACGAGCTGCGGATCGGCCTTGCCACCGCGGACGACATCCGGACCTGGTCCCACGGCGAAGTGAAGAAGCCGGAGACCATCAACTACCGCACGCTCAAGCCCGAAAAGGACGGACTCTTCTGCGAGAAGATCTTCGGTCCGACCCGGGACTGGGAGTGCTACTGCGGCAAGTACAAGCGTGTCCGCTTCAAGGGCATCATCTGTGAGCGCTGTGGCGTCGAGGTCACGCGCGCCAAGGTGCGCCGTGAGCGCATGGGCCACATCGAGCTTGCCGCTCCCGTCACCCACATCTGGTACTTCAAGGGCGTCCCGTCGCGCCTCGGATACCTGCTGGACCTCGCGCCGAAGGACCTCGAGAAGGTCATCTACTTCGCCGCGTACATGATCACGTTCGTCGACGAGGAGCGCCGCACCCGCGACCTCCCGTCGCTGGAGGCCCACGTCTCCGTCGAGCGCCAGCAGGTCGAGAACCGTCGCGACTCCGACCTGGAGAACCGCGCCAAGAAGCTCGAGACCGACCTGGCCGAGCTCGAGGCCGAGGGTGCCAAGGCCGACGTGCGCCGCAAGGTGCGCGAAGGTGCCGAGCGTGAGATGAAGCAGCTGCGCGACCGTGCGCAGCGCGAGATCGACCGTCTCGACGAGGTGTGGAGCCGCTTCAAGAACCTCAAGGTCCAGGACCTCGAGGGCGACGAGCTGCTCTACCGCGAGCTGCGTGACCGCTTCGGCACGTACTTCGACGGCTGCATGGGCGCCGCTGCGCTGCAGAAGCGCCTGGAGTCCTTCGACCTCGACGAGGAGGCCGAGCGCCTCCGCGAGATCATCCGTTCCGGCAAGGGCCAGAAGAAGACCCGTGCGCTCAAGCGCCTCAAGGTCGTCTCCGCGTTCCTGCAGACCAGCAACAAGCCCAAGGGCATGGTGCTCGACTGCGTGCCGGTCATCCCGCCGGACCTGCGTCCGATGGTGCAGCTGGACGGTGGCCGCTTCGCGACCTCCGACCTGAACGACCTGTACCGCCGCGTGATCAACCGCAACAACCGCCTGAAGCGCCTTCTCGACCTCGGTGCCCCCGAGATCATCGTGAACAACGAGAAGCGCATGCTGCAGGAGGCCGTCGACGCGCTGTTCGACAACGGCCGTCGTGGCCGCCCGGTCACGGGCCCCGGCAACCGTCCGCTGAAGTCCCTGAGCGACATGCTCAAGGGCAAGCAGGGTCGATTCCGTCAGAACCTCCTCGGCAAGCGCGTGGACTACTCCGCGCGTTCCGTGATCGTCGTCGGCCCGCAGCTCAAGCTGCACCAGTGCGGTCTGCCGAAGGCCATGGCGCTGGAGCTCTTCAAGCCGTTCGTGATGAAGCGCCTGGTGGACCTGAACCACGCGCAGAACATCAAGTCGGCCAAGCGCATGGTCGAGCGTGGCCGCACCGTCGTGTACGACGTCCTCGAAGAGGTCATCGCCGAGCACCCGGTGCTGCTGAACCGTGCGCCCACCCTGCACCGCCTCGGCATCCAGGCCTTCGAGCCGCAGCTGGTCGAGGGCAAGGCCATCCAGATCCACCCGCTCGTCTGCACCGCGTTCAACGCGGACTTCGACGGTGACCAGATGGCCGTGCACCTGCCGCTCTCCGCGGAGGCGCAGGCCGAGGCCCGCATCCTGATGCTGTCCTCGAACAACATCCTGAAGCCGGCCGACGGTCGCCCCGTCACCATGCCGACCCAGGACATGGTGCTGGGCCTCTTCTTCCTCACCACGGACGAAGAGGGCCGCAACGTCAAGGGCACGGACCGCGCGTTCGGCTCCACGGCCGAGGCCACCATGGCCTTCGACGCCCGCGAGCTGTCTCTCCAGGCGAAGGTCGACATCCGCTTCCCGGTGGGCACCATCCCGCCGCGTGGCTGGGTGCCGCCGGTCGCCGAGGAGGGCGAGCCCGAGTACCAGCCGGGTGACACCTTCCGTCTGCGTACGAGCCTTGGCCGCGCGCTCTTCAACGAGCTGCTGCCCGAGGACTACCCGTTCGTCGACTACTCGGTGGGCAAGAAGCAGCTCTCCGAGATCGTCAACGACCTGGCCGAGCGTTACCCCAAGGTCATCGTGGCGGCGACGCTCGACAACCTGAAGGCGGCCGGCTTCCACTGGGCGACGCGTTCCGGCGTCACCGTGGCTGTCTCCGACATCGTCGTGCCCGAGGCCAAGAAGGCCATCGTGCGCGGCTACGAGGAGCAGGACGAGAAGGTCCAGAAGCAGTACGAGCGCGGTCTGATCACCAAGGACGAGCGCACGCAGGAGCTCATCGCGATCTGGACCAAGGCGACCAACGAGGTTGCCGAGGCGATGAACGCGAACTTCCCCAAGGTGAACCCCATCTTCATGATGGTTGACTCGGGTGCCCGAGGAAACATGATGCAGATGCGTCAGATCGCCGGTATGCGTGGTCTGGTGTCGAACGCCAAGAACGAGACGATCCCGCGTCCCATCAAGGCGTCGTTCCGTGAGGGCCTCACCGTCCTCGAGTACTTCATCTCCACGCACGGTGCCCGTAAGGGTCTGGCCGACACCGCGCTGCGTACCGCCGACTCGGGTTACCTGACCCGTCGTCTGGTGGACGTCTCGCAGGACGTGATCATCCGCGAGGAGGACTGTGGCACCGACCGCGGCCTCAAGCTGAAGATCGCGGTCAAGGGCGAGGACGGTGTCCTGCGCAAGACGGACGACGTCGAGACCTCGGTGTACGCCCGCATGCTGGCCGAGGACGTCGTCATCGACGGCAAGGTCATCGCGCCGGCCAACGTGGACCTCGGTGACGTGCTCATCGACGCCCTCGTGAACGCGGGTGTCGAGGAGGTCAAGACCCGTTCCGTCCTGACCTGTGAGTCCGCCGTCGGCACCTGTGCCTTCTGCTACGGACGCTCGCTCGCCACCGGCAAGCTGGTCGACATCGGTGAGGCGGTCGGCATCATCGCCGCCCAGTCCATCGGTGAGCCCGGTACCCAGCTGACGATGCGTACCTTCCACACCGGTGGTGTGGCCGGTGACGACATCACCCAGGGTCTGCCCCGTGTCGTCGAGCTCTTCGAAGCCCGTACGCCGAAGGGTGTCGCTCCGATCTCCGAGGCCGCAGGCCGCATCCGGATCGAAGAGACCGAGAAGACCAAGAAGATCATCGTCACGCCGGACGACGGAAGCGAGGAGACTCCCTTCCCGATCTCCAAGCGCGCCAAGGTGCTCGTCCGCGAGGGCGACCACGTGGAGGTCGGCCAGAAGCTGACCTTCGGTGCGACCAACCCGCACGACGTGCTGCGCATCCTCGGCCAGCGTGCGGTCCAGGTCCACCTGGTCGGCGAAGTCCAGAAGGTCTACAACTCGCAGGGCGTGTCGATCCACGACAAGCACATCGAGATCATCATCCGGCAGATGCTCCGCCGCGTGACGATCATCGAGTCCGGCGACGCGGAACTCCTGCCGGGCGAGCTCGTCGAGCGCTCGAAGTTCGAGACCGAGAACCGTCGTGTGGTCACCGAGGGCGGACACCCCGCCTCCGGCCGTCCGCAGCTGATGGGTATCACCAAGGCCTCGCTCGCCACCGAGTCGTGGCTGTCGGCGGCGTCCTTCCAGGAGACGACCAGGGTTCTGACCGACGCGGCGATCAACGCCAAGTCGGACTCCCTGATCGGCCTCAAGGAGAACGTCATCATCGGTAAGCTCATCCCGGCCGGTACGGGCCTCGCCCGCTACCGCAACATCCGGGTCGAGCCGACCGAGGAAGCCAAGGCCGCGATGTACTCGGCCGTCGGCTACGACGACATCGACTACTCGCCGTTCGGCACCGGCTCCGGCCAGGCCGTTCCGCTGGAGGACTACGACTACGGTCCGTACAACCAGTAAGCGAGTCGCTCCGTCGACCAACCGCAGGGCGGTCACCCCGTTGGGGGTGGCCGCCCTGCGGCGTTTCCGGTTCGTGATCACCCGGACCGCCGGTGCGGTCGAGCGGGCGTTCTACGATGAGTGATCAGCGACGGGACCGGGGGCCGTCGCTGCCGCAGCGGCCCCGGCGTACCGGACCGACCTTTCCGGTACGGCTCCGTGGAGGTCCTGAAATGCCGTACGTGTCGCGCCGGTCCCTGCTGCGCTTCCTCGGAGCGGCGACCGTGGCCGGAGGCGGCGTGACGGCCGCCGCGAGCCCCGCGTCCGCCGCCCGTCCGGGCCCGCGTACCGGGGACAACCCGGTGGTGCGGGAGAACCTGGCGACCGGTTCCGACGCCTGGTCGGTCGGCCACCGGGAGACCAGCGGGGTGACCGTCCGGAAGCCCGAGATCCAGGGGTACGCCTCCGCCACCTCGGTCGCGCCGGGGGCTTCGCTCGATTTCCACCTCGCGTCCCACCGGGACCAGGAGTGCACGGTCTCCGTCTACCGGGTGGGCCACTACAACGGAGCCGGGGCACGGCATCTCCTGACCGGGGAGCCGGTCGCGGTGGGCCCGCGCGACGCGCCGGCGGTCTCCCGCCGCACCGGAGCCGTCCCCTGCGACTGGCCCGTCTCCTGGAAGCTGGACGTCCCGTCCGGCTGGGTCTCCGGAATCTTCCTGGCGGTCTTCACCACGGAGGACGGGTTCCGCAGCTTTACCCCCTTCGTCGTCCGCGAGGAGTCCCGCGGCTCGGACGTCCTGATCGTGCTGCCGTTCACCGGCTACCAGGCGGACAACGCCTGGCCGCTGCCCCCCGGCCCGGTGTCCGGCGACGGGCCCCTCCAGGTGTCCTTTGACCGTCCCTACGCCGGACTGGGGCTGCCTGCCGCGCTCCCTCAGGACACCGCTCTCGCGCGCTGGGTGGAGGAGGCGGGGTACGACGTGACCTACGCGAGCGCCCTCGACCTGCACGAGGGGAGCGTCGATCCGGCCCGTTACACGGCCGTGGTGCTGTCGGGCCGGGAGGCGAACTGGTCGCGGGAGATGCGTGACGGCCTCGTCGCGGCGGTCGGGACCGGGACACGCCTGGCGCTTCTCGACGCGGACGGCGCCCCGGGGCGGGTACGTCTGGCCCCGGCGGCGGACGGCAGGCCCGCCCGGCTCCTCAGCCGGCGCCCCGTCGGCCTCGGTGCCGGTATCCGGCTGGCCCGGCGTACGGAGCCCGGTGCCGGCGCCTGGCCCTGGCAGGACGGGACGGACGCGAGCCACCCTGCCGGCGCCCGACACGGTGTACGGGTGGACGAGGACGGCCGGGGCCGCCTCGTCCTGCGCGCAGGGGCCGCGTCGGGCGGACCGGCCTGGGCCCTGGCGCTCGGTGAGCCCGAGCACCTGGACGCGGCGGTGGGCGGTGCCACGGGCCGGCTCTTCGACCGGATGGTGGGGGAGCGCCCCCGGAGGACCGCGACGACCGTGTCGGTCTGAGGGGCTGACCCCTGTCGCGGTCGGGGCCGGGCACCTCTCCGGGGGCGAACGGCCTCAGCAGCGCCAGAAGCTGTGGTCCCCGCCCACCCAGCCGGTCAGCGGGCGCTCGTCGTAGATGATGACGTCGCCGCTGGTGGTCACCTCGAACCGGACGGCCATGGTGTCCGTGGTGACCCCGGCGCCGGAGACGACCCCCACCAGCCGCTGGGTGCGGTCGGGTCGGGCCGGGACGGGGAGCCGGAACAGCACCTCCCCGTTGGTCCAGGGCTTCCCGTCGATGCGGGAGATCCCGAAGTGCAGGTGGACCTGGTCCCCGGACAGCCGGTACTGCGGCGGGTAGTTGTCGCTGTTGGGGACGTACACGGAGGTGTCGTAGGGGACCTTGACCCACGCGGGCGTGCCGGGGTGGGGGAAGCGGGCCGCGTAGAACGTGCGACCGCCCGGTACCCCGTCCGCGAAGCCGAAGGCCAGGGTCGCGGACGCGGTGTCCCCGGGGGCCGCCTGATAGACGCAGAGCCCCTCCGGCTCCCGGTCGGAGAGCGAACTGAGCGTGGTGATGTGCTGGTCGCCGACGACCTTCCCGGACCGCCAGTCCGTGCAGGTGATGTAGGTGTTGGCCTGCGCGCTGTCGCCGTAGAGCGTGTAGAGGTACCCGCCGAGGCTGGCGTATCCCTGGAGCGTCCGGTCGGACACCTGGCTGACGGTCCCGAGGGGTTCGAAGACCCCTTCCGCGGCCGCGTCGAGGTCGTAGCGGTCGACGAGGGCGACGGACGTGGCGGAGGAGACGTTGCTGTTCTGGCTCCGGAAGATCAGCTCCCGGGCGACCGGGTCGACGGTGGCCGACACCCGGTACACGCCGGTTCTCGGGTGGTGCAGGGCGACGGACTGCGGGTCGGACGCGTCGGCGACGCCCTCGGGCACGTATCTGACCCGGGCTATGGCCTGGGCCCAGAGGCTCTCCGAGACGAGCGCGTCGGTCCAGAGATAGATGCCGTCGTTCCGGCGGTCGACACCGATGTTCGCCCCGTGGCCGGCCCTCAGGAGGGTCATGGAGTCCAGCAGCGTGCCGTCGGCGTGCAGCCTGCTGACCAGCAGACGGGCCTGGTCGCCCTCGGTGACGTAGCGCTGGCACACGTACCAGAGCTGGTCCGTCGCTTCCCAGAACATTGACTGGGCCACGCTGCTGGGTGACCGGAGCGGGGCGGCGGAGAGCAGGACCGGGTTGACCGGGGCGGCGAGATTGATCACAGCGATTCCTCCGACGGTGCCGGCGTACGTGGAGGCCGACGGCCCCCGTGCCCGCCCCCGGGGGGACCGCGGCGGCTTCTCCGGTACCGGACACGGCGGACCGGTCCCCGCCGAGCCGCCGGGCCCCGCGTACGCCTGATGAGGGTGGTCTGCGGGCGGCCTCACCCTAAGGTCCGCCCGTGTTCCGCCGGCGCTCCGTCCACGCTCCGGCCGTTGCGGATCAACGGGGCCGTTGTACCCGGTACGTTCTCCGGAGAGGCCCGGGACCAGTCATCCGTACGTCACCGCGGTGGTGTCCCCGTCGGGGGACGGGTCGTCGCGCGTCCGGCCGCGCCCCATTTGTTTTGACCCAAGTCGATGAGGTAGGTACGCTCAAGCCTTGTGCCTGGGGTGTGCCTGGGCTCGGCATGCGTGTCCTCAGCCGCAGGCCGGGTCCGCGAAAGGGCCACCGCAATCTGCGCCTCATCCGTTGTTTTCCGGCAGGGGTCTGCAGTATTCGACACACCCGACCGCGTGGGTCGGCGATGTTCCAGGTTAGTTTCAACGAACGGCACACAGAAACCGGAGAAGTAGTGCCTACGATCCAGCAGCTGGTCCGGAAGGGCCGGCAGGACAAGGTCGAGAAGAACAAGACGCCCGCGCTCGAGGGTTCGCCCCAGCGCCGCGGCGTCTGCACGCGTGTGTTCACGACCACCCCGAAGAAGCCGAACTCGGCCCTCCGTAAGGTCGCGCGTGTGCGTCTGACCTCCGGCATCGAGGTCACGGCCTACATCCCGGGTGAGGGACACAACCTGCAGGAGCACTCCATCGTGCTCGTGCGTGGTGGCCGTGTGAAGGACCTGCCGGGTGTTCGTTACAAGATCATCCGCGGCTCCCTTGACACCCAGGGTGTCAAGAACCGCAAGCAGGCCCGCAGCCGCTACGGCGCCAAGAAGGAGAAGTAAGAATGCCTCGTAAGGGCCCCGCCCCGAAGCGCCCGGTCATCATCGACCCGGTCTACAGCTCTCCTCTTGTCACGTCGCTGATCAACAAGATCCTGCTCGACGGCAAGCGTTCCACCGCCGAGCGGATCGTGTACGGCGCCATGGAAGGCCTCCGCGAGAAGACCGGCAACGACCCGGTCATCACGCTGAAGCGCGCGCTTGAGAACGTCAAGCCCGCCCTCGAGGTCAAGTCCCGCCGTGTCGGTGGCGCCACCTACCAGGTGCCGATCGAGGTCAAGCCCGGTCGCGCGTCCACCCTCGCTCTGCGCTGGCTCGTCGGTTACTCCCGCGCCCGTCGTGAGAAGACCATGACCGAGCGCCTCATGAACGAGCTGCTCGACGCCTCCAACGGTCTCGGTGCGGCCGTGAAGAAGCGCGAGGACACCCACAAGATGGCCGAGTCCAACAAGGCCTTCGCGCACTACCGCTGGTAGTCGTTACCCACATCGAGACCGAGAGAAGACTGAAGCCTTATGGCTACCACTTCGCTTGACCTGGCCAAGGTCCGCAACATTGGGATCATGGCCCACATCGACGCGGGCAAGACGACCACCACTGAGCGGATCCTGTTCTACACCGGCGTTTCGTACAAGATCGGTGAAGTCCACGACGGCGCTGCCACGATGGACTGGATGGAGCAGGAGCAGGAGCGCGGCATCACGATCACGTCTGCCGCGACGACCTGCCACTGGCCCCTCGAGGATGTCGATCACACGATCAACATCATCGACACCCCGGGTCACGTGGACTTCACCGTCGAGGTGGAGCGTTCGCTCCGCGTCCTCGACGGCGCCGTGACGGTGTTCGACGGCGTTGCCGGCGTCGAGCCCCAGTCCGAGACCGTTTGGCGTCAGGCGGACCGCTACGGCGTCCCGCGCATCTGCTTCGTCAACAAGCTCGACCGGACCGGCGCGGAGTTCCTCCGCTGCGTCGACATGATCGTGGACCGCCTCGGCGCGACCCCGATCGTCATGCAGCTGCCGATCGGTGCAGAGGCCGACTTCCAGGGTGTTGTGGACCTCGTCCGCATGAAGGCCCTGGTCTGGTCCGCCGAAGCGTCCAAGGGCGAGATGTACGACGTCGTCGACATCCCGGCCGACCTCCAGGAGCTCGCGGACGAGTACCGCGGCAAGCTCGTGGAGACCGTCGCCGAGAACGACGACCAGATGATGGAGCTGTACCTCGAGGGCACCGAGCCCTCCGAGGAGCAGATCTACGCCGCTGTCCGTCGCATCACCATTGCCTCCGGCAAGGGTGGGGACACCACGGTCACCCCGGTGTTCTGTGGCACCGCGTTCAAGAACAAGGGTGTTCAGCCCCTGCTCGACGCGGTCGTCCGCTACCTCCCGTCGCCGCTGGACGTCGAGGGCATCGAGGGCCACGCGGTCTCCGACGCCGAGCAGGTCATCACCCGCAAGCCTTCGGAGGACGAGCCGCTCGCCGCGCTCGCCTTCAAGATCGCGAGCGACCCGCACCTCGGCAAGCTCACCTTCATCCGGGTTTACTCGGGTCGCCTGGAGGCCGGCACCGCGGTGCTGAACTCCGTCAAGGGCAAGAAGGAGCGCATCGGCAAGATCTACCGCATGCACGCGAACAAGCGTGAGGAGATCGACGCGGTGGGCGCCGGCGACATCGTCGCCGTCATGGGCCTGAAGCAGACCACCACCGGTGAGACGCTGTGTGACGACAAGAACCCGGTCATCCTGGAGTCCATGGACTTCCCGGCGCCGGTCATTCAGGTCGCCATCGAGCCCAAGTCCAAGGGTGACCAGGAGAAGCTGGGTGTTGCCATCCAGCGTCTCGCGGAGGAGGACCCCTCCTTCCAGGTTCACTCGGACGAGGAGACCGGCCAGACCATCATCGGTGGTATGGGCGAGCTCCACCTCGACGTCCTCGTCGACCGTATGCGTCGCGAGTTCAAGGTCGAGGCGAACGTCGGCAAGCCCCAGGTCGCGTACCGCGAGACGATCCGCAAGGCCGTCGAGCGTCTTGACTACACCCACAAGAAGCAGACCGGTGGTACCGGTCAGTTCGCCAAGGTGCAGATCGCGATCGAGCCGATCGAGGGCGGCGACGCCTCGTACGAGTTCGTGAACAAGGTCACCGGTGGCCGCATCCCCAAGGAGTACATCCCCTCGGTGGACGCGGGCGCGCAGGAGGCCATGCAGTTCGGCATCCTGGCCGGCTACGAGATGACTGGCGTCCGCGTCATTCTTCTCGACGGTGGCTACCACGAGGTCGACTCCTCCGAACTCGCGTTCAAGATCGCCGGTTCGCAGGCCTTCAAGGAGGCCGCGCGCAAGGCTTCTCCCGTCATTCTCGAGCCCATGATGGCCGTTGAGGTCACCACGCCCGAGGACTACATGGGTGAGGTCATCGGCGACATCAACTCTCGCCGTGGCCAGATCCAGGCCATGGAGGAGCGCCACGGTGCTCGCATCGTGAAGGGCCTCGTGCCCCTCTCGGAGATGTTCGGCTACGTCGGAGACCTCCGTAGCAAGACCTCGGGTCGCGCAAGCTACTCGATGCAGTTCGACTCCTACGCCGAGGTTCCGCGGAACGTCGCCGAGGAGATCATCGCGAAGGCCAAGGGCGAGTAACTCTCCCGAGCTCACGCTTTAGGCTTGTCACCGGAGCCTGGTGGGCATTCACCGTCGATGCGAAAGCTGAGGCGGTGGATGCCCCGGGTTCCGGCATCCCAGCAAAGATCACCTGGCGCCGATGAAGCAAGGCGTACAGAACCACTCCCCAGGAGGACCCAGTGGCGAAGGCGAAGTTCGAGCGGACTAAGCCCCACGTCAACATCGGCACCATCGGTCACATCGACCACGGTAAGACGACCCTCACGGCCGCCATTACCAAGGTGCTGCACGACGCGTACCCCGACCTGAACGAGGCCTCGGCCTTCGACCAGATCGACAAGGCTCCCGAGGAGCGCCAGCGCGGTATCACGATCTCGATCGCGCACGTCGAGTACCAGACGGAGTCGCGTCACTACGCGCACGTCGACTGCCCGGGTCACGCGGACTACATCAAGAACATGATCACGGGTGCCGCGCAGATGGACGGCGCCATCCTCGTGGTCGCCGCCACCGACGGCCCGATGCCGCAGACCAAGGAGCACGTGCTCCTGGCCCGCCAGGTCGGCGTTCCGTACATCGTCGTCGCCCTGAACAAGGCCGACATGGTGGACGACGAGGAGA
This sequence comes from Streptomyces sp. NPDC001770, assembly GCF_053596135.1. Taxonomy (NCBI): domain Bacteria; kingdom Bacillati; phylum Actinomycetota; class Actinomycetes; order Kitasatosporales; family Streptomycetaceae; genus Streptomyces; species Streptomyces sp. NPDC001770. Next base: position 426,971 of record NZ_JBSFFN010000001.1, read on the forward strand.
TCCTGGAGCTCGTCGAGCTCGAGGTCCGTGAGCTCCTCTCCGAGTACGAGTTCCCGGGCGACGACCTGCCGGTCGTCAAGGTCTCGGCGCTCAAGGCGCTCGAGGGCGACAAGGAGTGGGGCCAGTCGGTCCTGAACCTGATGGCCGCCGTCGACGAGTCGATCCCGCAGCCCGAGCGCGACGTCGACAAGCCGTTCCTGATGCCGATCGAGGACGTCTTCACGATCACCGGTCGTGGCACCGTCGTCACCGGCCGCATCGAGCGTGGTGTCCTGAAGGTCAACGAGACCGTTGACATCGTGGGCATCAAGCAGGAGAAGACCACCACCACGGTCACCGGCATCGAGATGTTCCGCAAGCTGCTCGACGAGGGCCAGGCCGGTGAGAACGTCGGTCTGCTCCTCCGTGGCATCAAGCGCGAGGATGTCGAGCGCGGCCAGGTCATCATCAAGCCCGGTTCGGTCACGCCGCACACCGAGTTCGAGGCCCAGTCCTACATCCTGTCGAAGGACGAGGGTGGCCGTCACACCCCGTTCTTCAACAACTACCGCCCGCAGTTCTACTTCCGTACCACGGACGTTACGGGCGTTGTGACCCTTCCCGAGGGCACCGAGATGGTCATGCCGGGCGACAACACCGTCATGAACGTCGTGCTGATCCAGCCGGTCGCCATGGAAGAGGGCCTGAAGTTCGCCATCCGTGAGGGTGGCCGGACCGTGGGCGCCGGCCAGGTCACCAAGATCCTCAAGTAATTACTTGGGAGTCTGACCTGGTTGCTCCTCACTGAGCACAGAGAAGGGCCCCGTCCCGCCGCGCTAGCGGTGGGACGGGGCCCTTCTTTTTTGCGTGCTGTCCCGTGCTGTCCCGTGCTGTCCCGTGCTGCCCGGCGGGCGGGGGACCGCGTTACCGCCGGGCCGCCAGGGCTGCCGCGCCTATCCTCGGGGCCAGTTCCGCCACCGCCCATTCGACGCTGTGCGGGGTCGGTTCGGCGAGGGCCTGGGCGAGGGCGGGGTCGAGCGGGATGTACCGGCCTTCGGTGACGGCCGGCATCTTCCGGAAGGCGGGGGTCTTCTCCAGGATCGCGAGGTCGTCCGTCGTACCGGTGGCGAAGACGATGTCGGTGTCCGCCTGGCCGACGTCGGCGTAGTCGAGGTAGGCGCGGGCCGGGTCGCCGGCGTCGGGCAGCAGGGCGATGAGCTCGTTCAGCTTGATCCCGAGCCTGCGCAGCACGCGCGTGGAGGTGTCCTCGCGCGATTTCACCGCGCCGACCCCGTGGGGCATGGGGGAGATCAGCAGGCTGAAGCGGGTTCCGGACATGGCGGGGTAGGCGGCGCGGGCGTCGAGGGCGGTCTGTTCGGCGGCGCTGATCAGCTGGGCGCCCTGGTCCTTGACGCCGAGCGCCTTGGCGATGAGGCGGGTGCTCGTCTGCCAGGGGTCGGCGTCGGGACCCTTGACGTAGTGGACGACGGGCGCGATGGCGGAGAGCTTCGCGTACACGGGGTCGAGGGTGCGGTCCCTGGTCGCCAGGATCACGTCGGGTTTGTACGAGGCGACCTCGGCGACCACGTCGCCGCCGGCCGGGAGCAGGTGGGGCTGCTTGCCGGAGAGCGCCTTCTTCGTCCAGGGCGTGATGCCGCCGGGTATTCCCTCGTCGGCGGTGGGCATGGCCGTCGGCTTGAAGCCGAGGGAGAGCGCGATGTCGGCGCTGGCGCTGTCGAGCGCGACGACCCTGCGCGGCTTGCCCTTGATCTGCGCGGTGCCGAGTTTGCCCTCCACCGAGACGGAGGGGGTGGTTCCGTCGGCCGTGCAGGCGGTGGCCAGCAGCAGGGCGGAGGCTGCGCCGACGAGTGCACCGGTCCGGATGCGGGTGTTCATGCTTCTCCTTGACTCGCTCCCCGCGACAGTAGCCCGATTCGTACGCACGTACGTGCCTGGAATCTGTGATTCCGGTTGACCGGATCACCGGGGCGGGCGGCGCGGGCGACGGGAGCCTGCCCATGATCCGGGCGGGTCCATCCGCGCGACCGCACCCGGACCGGAGGCGCCCCGCGCACCGGAGCGCCCAGGGCGGTACGCCTCAGTCGGTGACGGCCGCCGAGGCGTTACGGACCGGCCGTCGGACCATGTACACGTCGATCGGGTCCTGGCTCTCCTCGACGAAGCCGTGCCGCTCGTACAGCGGGCGGGCGGCGCTGCCCTGGACGACGATCAGCCGGACCTCCGCGCCCGCTTCGTCGGCGCGGGTGAGCAGTGAGCGGAGGACGGCGGTGCCTATGCCGCGCCCCTGGACCTCGGGGGCGATGTAGAAGTTCTCCAGCCAGCGGCCGCGCTCGATGGGGCGCAGGGTCACGCTTCCGGCGAAGGCTCCGTCGACCTCGATGACCGAGGTGTGCTCGGGCGCCCAGGCGTCGCGCAGCCGCTGGCGTACCCGGCGGTCGTCGTACCGCCCGAGGCGCTCCAGGTCCGGCCGCATGGCCTCGGCGCGCAGGTCCGCGATGGTCTCCAGGTCGCCGGGGAGTGCGGGGCGCAGGGCCCAGGCGACGGCGGTGGTGCTGTTGTTCATCCGGCAAGTATGTAGTGCCGCGACCGGCACCCCTGCGGGGAGTTGAGGAAAGGGGCGCAGTACCGTCGCCCCGACGAGCAGCCGTCGGACCTGCTGCCCCTCGGTGGCTCTCGTCGGCCCCCGTTGGCTCCCGTACGAGAGAAGGAACCCGATGTCCGAGCGCGCGGCCCTGCTGATCATGGACGTCCAGAAGCTCATCGTCGAGCGGCTTGCCGGGCCGGATTACCTGGACCGGGTGGAGGAGGCCGTCGAGCACGCCCGGGGCGAGGGGATGCGGGTGATCCACGTGACGGTCGGGTTCCGTCCCGGGGCTCCCGAGATCCACCCGCGGAACAAGATGTTCGCCGGCCTGGCCGGGCGCCAGGCGGCGCCCGCGGGCGTGGACCCCAACCCGATCCACCCCCGGGTGGAGCCCCGCCCGGAGGACATCGTGGTCGTCAAGCGGCGGGTGAGCGCCTTCGCGGGCAGCGACCTCGACATGGTGCTGCGGGCCGGCGGCACCGAGCACCTGGTCCTCGCCGGTATCGCCACCAGCGGGGTGGTGCTGTCGACCGTGCGCCAGGCCGCCGACCTCGACTACCGGCTCACCGTTCTCTCGGACGCCTGCGCGGACGGCGACCCGGAGGTGCACCAGGTCCTGACGGAGAAGGTGTTCCCGAGGCAGGCCGAGGTCGTCACGGTCGCGGAGTGGGCCAGGGGCTGAGCTGACCCCAGCGCCGCGCCGCGCCGGGCCCGGTTCCGCATGAACCCCGCGTCGGGGAGGTAACCGGGCCCGCCGGTGGTGCTGTGCGGCGGCCGTCAGCCGATGATCTTCGCCTTGGCCCGCTCGAACTCCTCGTCCGAGATGTCGCCCCGCGCCCGCACCTCGGAGAGCTTGGACAGCTGCTCGGCAGGGGTGGCGGAGCCGCCCGCCGTCTCGCGGATGTACGTCTCGAAGGCGTGCTGCTGGTCCTTCGCGTGCTTGTGCTCGCGGCGGCCCATGCCCCTGCCCCGGGCGATGACGTACGCGAAGACGCCGATGTAGGGCAGCACGATGACGATGAGGAGCCAGGCGGTCTTGGCGAGGCCGCTCATGTCGTCGTCGCGGAAGATGTCGGCGATGATCCGGAAGAGGAGCACCAGCCACAGGACCCAGATGAAGACCCACATCGCGGTCCAGAAGGCGCCGAGGACCGGATAGTCGTAGGCCAGGTACACACCGTTGCTCATCGTTTTCTCCTGTCGGGCCGTAGCAGCGCCACTCCCCCCGGGAGCATCCATCCTGCGTCCGGTCGGCGAAGTCGGCCACGCGAGCGGGAGACGGCGGCCTGCGCGCCTCGGCCCGGTGGGGACGGAGGCGGGCCTCGGCCCGGGGGAGCGGGCGGTCCGCGTGGCTCAGCCCAGCCGCGGTGGCGCCGCTTGCCGGCTCACCCGGGCGCCGGGCAGCCCGCGCAGGATCTCCGCGCCGATCTCCGTGAGGCGCCGCGCGTCCGGGGGAGTGGCGCCGAGCCCGACGGCGTACCGGACGTACCCCGGGTCCGCGCCCCCGGCGACCGGGCGCGGCCAGGCGTGGGCGTCGGGGGAGCCGGACCGGGCGAGGGCGTCGAGGAGCGCCAGGAGCCGCCCACGGAAGCGGCCCTCGTCCGCGCCCTCGCGGACGGAGACCAGCGCCCAGGCGGTGTGGCGCAGGTGGAGCGGCGGCGGGGCGCAGAGCCGGGCGTACGGGACCGGCTCGGCGTCCGCCACCGCGTCCAGCACCTCCCACGCCCGGAACAGCTCCTCGGCGAGCAGGTCCCGGCCGGCCGCCGACACCTGCGTGGAACAGGAGCGTACGGGGGCGGTCGGCGTCAGGATCGTGATGGCGTCACCGGTACGGGGGGCCTCGGGGCCGTCCGCGTACGCCACCGGCCGGGCCCAGTCCCACTCCGCCCACTGCGCGAAGAACCGCCGCAGCAGCGCCGTACGCGTCGGCCTGGCCGTCCCCGCCGTGCCGGCCGCGCGGGCCGCTTCCGCCGCGTGGGCCGTCCGGACCGCGAGCACCGTCCACGCGAGGCCCGGCAGCCCGCCGCTCGGGGCCGAGTCGAGCCCGCGCGCCCGCGCCCACGCCTTCACGTCGTGGGCCAGCCCGGTGAACGCCTGGCGGTACGGGGCCGTCGCCGCGCACACCGCCTCCGCGTCGCTCACCGCGCTCAGCGCGACGGCCGCCGCGGCGCCCAGCTCCTCGCGCCGCTCGACCGCTTCGGCAGGGGGCACCTTGTCCGGGACGACCGTCACCAGGTCCACCGGTACGCCGTCGAGGACGAAACGCAGTCCGGGCACCCGGGCCCCGACCACCTCCCGCACGTCCTCGGCGTCCGGCAGCCGACGACCCAGCGCCCGGGCGCCGACCGGGGCGGGCAGCGCCGCCACCAGGTCCACATCCGCGCCGGGCAGCGCACCGCCGGTCCGCCGCGAACCGACGAGGTGCACGCTCCCGCCGGGCAGCGCCTCCGCCACCCGGTGGAGGACCGACTCGCCTGCGCGGGCGGGTGCTTCGGCACCGGCCGGGGCCAGTTCGACGCGTACGCCGAAGTGGTCCGAGGCGTACAGCCCGGTCGCGTCCGGCTCGGTGCCCACCAGCCCGGCCGCCACCGGGCCGAGCCGCCCCAGGCGGTGGAGGACCCGGTCCAGCCGTGAGACGCGGCCGGTGAGCGAGCCCACGGCGGCCAGCGGGTTCACCGAGGGGTCGAAGGTGGGGGTCCGGTCGTCCGGGCCGTGGACGGTCGTCCAGGCGTCCGTCAGGCCGAGCCGGGACTGCGGGTTCGCACCGCCGTCGTTGAAGTCCCCGACCACCAGGAGGTCTCCCGCCAGGTCCGCCAACCCCATTGCCAGGGCGGCTAGTTCACGGTCGCGGCGGGCCGCTCCCTCGGGGGAGTGGTCGCTGCTGAGGTGGGTCACCGCGACGGTGACGGGCCCGTCCGCCGTCTCCACGACGACCGCCGCGACCGCCTTGTGCCGTCCCAGCGGATGCCACCCGGCCTCGCGTACCGGCAGCCGGCTGAGCAGCAGCAGCCCGCAGTCGGCGACCTCCCGCCCGTCGAGGGCGGCCCCGAACGCGTACTCCTCCCGGACCCACGCACTGCCCGCCAGCAGGTCCAGCAGTGCCGGTTCGGCCTCCTGGAGGGCGATGACGTCCGCGTCGGCGGCCCGCAGCGCGTCGAGCAGGAGCGGGCGGCGGCGGTCGGTGGCGATGTGCTCGGAGTCGTACCGGTCCCAGAGCGTGTTCCACGTCAGCACGGTCAACCCGGCCGCAGGGAGGGTGGGTTCGGCCCGAGGTGGTGCGGGTGCCCACGCCCGGCCGTCGAACTTGTGCGGGGTCCGGGCGGCGAAGTACGGCGACGGCAGCAACCGAGCCTCGCGCACCCGCCCGGCCTCCGCCGTGTCCACCCGGTCCAGGCCGGAGGCGCGGTCCCACACCGTCTCGCCGTCCGCCTCGAAGAAGAGCACCCGGTGCCAGGGAATCTCCCCGCCCGGCGTGAAACGCGGCAACGGCACCCGCTTCGGCTCCCGGCCGCGCTGCGCCACCCCGATCGTGAACCGCGCCGGATCGAAGCGGGCGTCCCACCGGATCCGGTGGTAGATCTCGTCGCTCGTCCGCATCAGGCCCTCGCCTCCACCGTCCCGCTCGTGCCCAGGTACCAGGTCCGGTGCGCCTCGCCGGGGTAGGGCGGGACGTACCGCCGCAGCTGCGCCTCCTGCACCCGCGGCGGCACGGGGTGGGTACGGCGGGTGTTGCGGCGGGCCAGCTCCTCCGCGCCCACCACCGCCACCACGTGCGTGACCATCGCGTCCCGGCGCGCGGCGGCGGCGTGCAGCAACGCGCGCTGTCTCGGGGTGAGCGAGGTGGCGTCCCAGACCGTCGTCGTACGGGGCTCCAGCGCCCGGTCCAGCCGGTCCAGCGCCTCCCGCAGCACCTCGGCGTTGGCGCTCTGGTCGGCCCGGTCGCCGCGCGCCTCGCGCAGGTCGTCGAGGGCGATGCGGGTGGTGACGCCGGGCAGTTCGCGGGCGTACGTGCTCTTCCCGCTCCCGGACGGCCCGCACATCAGCACCAGGCGCGGGAAGTCGCCGGACCGCAGCCGCCAGGTCGCGGCGACCGCCTCCTCGGCGGTCGAGATCCGCCCCAGCGCGTACGCCTCGCGGGCCTCGGCCCGGCAGCGGTCGGCCGCGTCCGGCTCCAGCCCGTCGAACACCTCGCGCAGCCCGGCGGGTTCGTGGACCTCCTCGGCGTGGAGCGCGGACCACTCGACGTACCCGCGCGCCTCGTCCGTGGGGGCGGTCGCGGCCGCGAGCGCGTGCAGGGCCGGCAGGTCGGCCGCCCAGGACATGCGGGTCAGCCCGGTCCGGCGCCCCTCGTCCGGGTACGGGCGGTGCAGCGAACGGTGGAGCCCCACCAGATCGGCGACCCGCACGGCCGACGCCAGCCCGACGACCGGGGCCAGCCGGGGCGCGACCGAGGTCCGGCGGTCGCGGTGCAGCAGCCCCGCGAGGACTCCGGCCAGCCGCTCGTCGCCGAAGAGCGCGGAGCCGTCGGCGCCCGTGCTGTCGCCCATGGCGCGGGCCGTGCGGGCGTCGGGCGCGGTTGACGTGTCCATCGGGGGGAGCGCCTCGCACAGGGCGTCCGCGTCGACCGCGCCGCCTGAGCGTACGTTCCACAGGGCGGCGGACGGGCCCAGCGCGTTCGGGACGACCCCCGCGTGCATCCAGTGGGTGTCCGTCGTGACATGTCCCGGCCGCACCCACTTGGCGACGACCCGCCCGAACTCGTCGGCCCCGAAGGCGGCTGCGGGCCGTACGACGTAACCCTCCTGGCGCCCGGTGTCGAGCGCCAGTCTCCGCAGCGCCTTCTCCGCCCGTGCGTCGAACACCCCGCGCCAGAGCACCGGCGGTACGGGGATGCCGAGGCCGCGCAGGAACGCGGTGGTGCGGTCCCAGTCGAGGCAGCGGTCGCCGTCGTCGCCGTTCCAGACGGAGAAGCCGTAGAAGAAGCTGTCCAGCCGGTCGTACGGGATCGAGTGCCGCGCGAACATGTTCTCGCCGCACACCCGCCACCCCGCCGGTATGCCGGAACCGATCCGCCCCTGGAGCGCCTTCACCCACCCCCGCGAGGGGTGGTGCGCGGAGTCCAGCGAGCGGGCGTGCAGCCCGTCCGCGTAGAGCGTGGTGTTCTCGCCGTCGAGCTTCTCCGTCACGACGACCTCGCGCCCGGCGAGCGCCGCCAGGTCCACCACCCGCACGTCGTCGGAGGTGGCGCCCGGCGACCAGGGGAGGTGCGGGGTGCGCGGATACGGCGTACGCATGCGGTCGGGCCCCCGGTCTGATGGAAAAGCGACCGTCACTCTACGCAGCGGCGGGGCGGGGCGGCGACGGGATTTCGTAGGGGTGATGCAGGACGGTGGAGCCGCCGGACCACATCGATCCCGCTGCACGAGGGAGCCGTGGGTGTCACTCCCTGTTCGCGCGGGACTTCGGTGAACCCCCACCGCCTCGGTATCGCGGCGCTGGAGGTGTTCGACAGGTCGTGCGCGATCTCCACGTACTCCACTTCCGGCAAGGTGAACATCTCGGCGACCAGGGCCGAAGACTCCTCGATCAACGTGAACACCCCGGCGAAATCGCTCTGGCCCCCGCCAGCGGCGCGGGACGAAGTCTCCGCACTCGATGACGTGCCTCGGTCGGTCCATGGCGGTCATGCTGGTCCGTGGAAATCTCCGCCGCAGCGGGTTACGGAGGAGGAAGGGTGGGGCCGTCTGCCCAGCCCGGCGGGCGGGCGGCGGCAGCATCCGGGGCCGGGGCTCACGGGTGTCCCGCGCTGCCTGTGCTCCCCGCGCCGTCCGTGCTCCCCGCGCAGTCCGTACTTTCCGCGCAGTCCGTGCGGCAGTCGCGGCAGCGGCCCGGGTCTGGGGAGCGGAACGCCCGGTCGCAGCTGTCGCAGTTCTGCAGGGGCGTGACGGCGGGCTTACGGGGCGCCTCTCGGCGGCCGTGGGGGTGGCCGGGACCGCGATCGGCGGGGAGCGGCGGGGGCAGGAGGTCGATCAGTCGGCGGCCGACGAACTTGACCGGGTACTTCACAACCTTGGGCAGCTCGTCGAGGAGCGCCCGGTACAGGGTGTCCAGCTCCACTCCGCGTTCCAGCCAGACGCCGACGGACGGCGCGAGCTTCGCCACGTCCTTCTCGCTGAGCTTCAGCCGCTCGTCCCTGCCCCGCAGCCCACTGAGCAGCGCGACGGCGGTGGCGTGCCGCTCCAGCTCGGCGGCCGAGGGTGCGGGCGGCTGAACGGGCCGGGAGAGGGAGGCGCGGATGGTCGAGGCGTCGGGTGCGGCGACGGTGGTATCGGGGGCGGCAACTTCGGCTTCGGGTACGGCAGGCAGCGCGGGTACGGCAGGCGGGGCGGGTACGGCGTCGGGCGGCGGCGGAGCCTCGGCCGGGGCAGGCGGCGGAGCCTCGGCGGGCACCTCGGCAGCAGGCGCTTCCGTAGCGGTCATCCCCGGCTCCCACAGCTCCCGCAGCGCGTCGGCCGCCCTGCACATCTCCCGTACGGGACGATGCTGCGCACCGCGCCGTCCGTGCGCGGCCCGGGTGCCGTGGCGCTGGGCAGGGGCCGGGGCGCCCGCCCGCTGACGGGGAACGGAGGCGGACTTCCGCCCGAGTGCCGTCCGGGTGGACGCCTTCCGCTCGGACGCCTTGAGCTCGGCCAGGGCCTTCCGGGACGCGCGGTCCTGGTAGGCGGCGTCGGGGTGGTTGTACGCGATCGTCCGCGTCATGAACCGGCCCTCGCCGACCCGGTCCCGGGGGCGGTCCAGGTACCCGCACCGCTCCAGCTCCCGCATGGCCCGTGCGATGGTCTCGGCGCCTTCCTGGAAGCGCTCGGCGAGCGCCTTGATGCCCACCCGTCGGCCGGGTGGCAGCGACTGGATGTGGACCGAGATGCCGATCGCGACGAGGGAGAGCTCGGGGTGCTGCGCCAGGTGGTTGCCGACCACCACGAACTCGCTGGTGAGCGGGACGGTCACGTGTGAAAGTCCGGTGGTCCGGGTGCGACTGCGGTCGATGACCACTGTCTGGGCGCGCGGGTGCGCGCTAACCTCATGGGTATCCATTGGGAAGCGTCGTTCTTCCTGGTTGGTCAGGCCCTCGATCGGGATGCCAGTCCCGGCGGGGGCCGTCCTATGTCTGGTGCGGGGCGGATGCCCCTGTTGCTGGGGGGAGCATATGCCTGCCAACCAGGCGAAACTCCAGCCGAGTTGCCGAAACTCACCCGTCCGGGTGAGGACACGCCGAGGACGGTGGACCGGCCCTCGAACCGGCCGGTGGGGGAGGGGGGTTGGTTTGGTTCTTTCTCAAGTTCTTTCAAGCTTTTGGAGTCCCGAAGCGCCGTGTCCCTGCTCTCCAGGACACGGAAAACGGGGTCCCGTCGCACCGGGTCCCGGCAGGCAGGACCCGGTGCGACGGGACCCGTGAGTGGCGCGGTCGGCGCGTGTGGGCTTGCTCGATCCCGAGCGAGTTTCGTGAACCGGCCGCCCGTCACGGCGGAGTCGCACGCGTTCTGCTACCTCAGATGCTGTCGCGCTGCTGGGCGTACACCTCGTGCGGCGCGGTACTTCCATCCCTCGCGCGTCGGGTGCACACGCCGACGTGGATGAACCCGGCCTTGGTCAGGACGCGTCCGGAGGCAGGGTCGTCGGGGTGATGCATGGCTTCCAGCCGATTCAGCCCGGCGGTGGTGAACGCGACAGCGACGACCTGCCGGGCGGCATGGGTGGCGTAACCGTTGCCCCAGGTGTCCTCGCGGAGGATGTAACTGAGGGTGCCCGTGGACGGGGATCGTCGGCGTAGGGCGATCAGGCCGATCAGCTCTTCCTCGTTGAGGATGCCCCAACTCCACTGAGCGCGAGGACGTTCGGTGGCTCTCTCGAGGGCGGCGCGGATCTTTTCGCGGGCCTGGTCGAGAGTGAGGACCCTGCCGGTGGTGTGTCGGACGGAGGCGCCGCTATAGATGCGGGTGAGTCCGGGGGCGTCTTCGACGCTCATGGGCCGCAGGGTCACCACGCGGCGGTCAGCTCCTTCGCGGTCGGGCGGTCGGTGGGATCGGGTGCCAGGCACGCGGCGATGGCATCCTCGAACTCGGGGAACAGCCACGGCCGGACGCCGGAGAATGCGGTGGTGGTGCCTTTGGCGATGACCGCGAGCTTCTCGATCCGGTCGGTGGTGTCGTCGTAGGCGACGGGCCGGTGGCCGGTCCAGGACCAGAACAGGGAGGCGCCCAGGCTCCAGATGTCGGCGGCCGGCTGCGCTTGGATGTGAGTCTCGGAGGGGGTGTCGAGAATCGCGGCGGCGATCTCGGGGGCAGTGGTGTGGGTGAGCGCGCCACGGTAAGGCAGGCGGGGCGGCCCGACGGGACCGCAGGCGAGGGCGTAGTCGATGACCGTGGTGCGGCCGTCGTCGGCGACGAGGGTGTTGGTGGGCTGGACGTCGCCGTGGGCCCATCCTGCGGTGTGCATTCGGGCAAGGTGTTCCGCCCAGGTACGGGCGATGCCCAAGAGCCAGGGGCGGACCGAGGCGTGGTCTCCTTCGGGGCTGCGGGCGGGGGCGAGGGCTCGCCACAGGGGTGCGCCGTCGATCCAGTCGACGGCCAGCCACCTTCCGCCGTCGAAGGTGCCGGCATCGATGCGATAGCCGGGATCGAGGGCGCCGGCTGTGGTCAGGCGCAGGAGGTGGTTGTCCTCCTGCGCCATCTCGGTCGCCCTTGCATCGGAGTTGTTGCTGTCGGGGTTGTTGGCCTTCAACGCGACCGTCCCCAGGAGCCCTCGGACTCGCCAGGCCCGCGAGCCGCGCCGGTCGGTCAGGAGCTGGATCGAGGTGGGATCGCCGATGTGGTCGATTCGGCCGATGTGCCCGGTAAGGATGTCGATTGCCTCGCCGGGGGGAGGAACTGGCAGGACCATGTGCGGATCTCCTTCCACAGGGTGGGGACGCTCTCGAAGACGTCGCGGCCATCGTCAGCGGCCGTCGAGAGAGCGGCGGCCAGATCCGGGGTCGCGTGAAGGAAGCGCGGGTCTCGGTGGCGTACAGCGGCCCTCACAGGGAGGAACGAGGCGGGGGCGGGAGGGACTCGCGCACCGCTCGCGGTGAACTCCTCCTCGCCCGCGTAGAACTTGCCGAACATGACCCCGACGGGCCCGTACAGGTTCTTCAGTACCCAGTGCGGCCAGGCCATCAGCTCGCGGTGCAAGGTGCCGGGCACCTTGCCCAGTAGGACGACGTTCTCGCACCGCAGCAGCCCGTTCGGCCGGTTCAGTAGAGGCCGCAGCCTTTCCGCAGCCTCCGCACCTGCGTGGAACAGCTCCGCCTGGACCCCCTCGGCGTCGGCGTCACCGGCTACGCGGTAGACGGTCCAAGTCGTCAGGCCCCGTTCGAGCGAGGGCGCGAGGTAGGGGCAGTGCTCGGTCATCCGACGGATGTAGTCGCCGATGTCCACGGTCGTCGGGCGGGTGCTGCCGGCCTCGATGAGGCGCAGCGCCCCGGCGGTGGGCCGGAGCGCTGCGGTGGAGCGGGAATTGGTCACCGGTGGTTGGTCTGCGGCCGGTCGGGTGCGACCTCGTCGGCATCCCCGCCCGTCGGGGCGCAGTCCCACTCGGCGACCACGGTGCCGGTGGCCCTGTAGTGGGCGAGCGTGTCCTGATTCACGTGGCCGTCGGCATCGGTGAACCAGATCTCCGGCAACGGTCCATATGCCTCCTCGTAGGCGCTCACCCAGGAGATCGGGCCGTGGCCGCTGTTTGAGACGTGGCCGATCGACTGGCCGGCGGTCTCCTGGCAGAAGGCCTCGTACGTGGAGGTGCCGAGCAGGTCGTGCCAGGCCGCGTCCACGGCCGGGGAGAACATCTCGGGTGCCGACAGGCCGTCCTTGAAGCGTCGGCCGGTGATGGTCAGGAATCGGCGCAATTCGGTGCTTGCGGTGCTCATAGTGGTGCCCCTCTCGGTGTCGAGTGGTGCCCGCCCGGTCCGGAAGGTCCAAGGCGCGGTGCCGTACATCGCGCACTCGGGAGTCATGGACCCGCCGGGAGCGCGCATGGGTGCCGCCTTTCCGCCCGGCGGTCCGTTGGTGCGTACGACGCTACGCATCGGCGATCCGCGCCCTCAACGAAGTTGCGGGCAATTGCGGAGATTCACTCCAGGGCGTTGATCGCGTCCTGGATCAGGGCACGCGCTGGATCGCCGTACACGGCCATCTTTGCGAGGCCGGCGAACGCCCGTGCATAGTCAGCGATCTCGCGAGGCTGCGTGACCTTGATCTCCGCCGTAAGCGTCTCCACCACGGCCTGGGCGTCGTCGTGAAGGTAGAACGCCTCCAGCGGCCACACGGCGCGCTGCACGGTGAACGGGATGATGCCCAGTGAGACGGAGGCAAGTGGCATAACCGCCAGGAGATGGCGCAGCTGACCGCGCATGGCGTCAGGGCCGGCGGTGCGGTAGCGCAGGACCGACTCTTCCATCAGTACGACGTACCGGTGACCGCCCTCGTAGAGGAAGCGGGAACGGGCGATGCGGGCAGCGACGGCTTCGGTGATGTCGTTCGGAGTGCCCTGGAAGGCGGTGATTCGCTCCATGAGGGCGGTTGCGAAGCCAGGGGTCTGGAAGAACCCGGGTGGAACGTTGGAGACGTAGACCCTGCAGATGCGGGTGCGCTCGTGCAGGGTGTTCCAGTGTTGTTGGACACCGCGCATGCCGCCTTGGTGCAGGCGACGCCACTCCACGTACATGGAGTCGACGGCTCGGGCGGTGGCGATGAGATCGTCGGCCTGGTCGTCGGCGCCACACGCCGCGCACCACATGCGGATGTCGGCGTCGGAGGGTGGAACGTCGCCCTTCTGGATGCGGGTGCTCTTCGAGGGGTGCCAGCCGCACCGGGCGGAGAGTTCCTTCCCGGTGAGACCGGCATCCCTGCGGAGATGCTGCAACCCCACGGCAAGCGCCTCACGGGCTGCTTGCGCACTGGATGAAGGAGAGGCGGGCACGGAGAACTCAGGAACCCTAGACGGTGTACTTCTCGTGAGGGATTCCGCGCTCCCACACTGCCTCGAAGGCGGTCGCACACAGCGCCGTCGCGGCGGGGTCGTCGGTGCGTTCCTTGCCGTCCGTCGCCCAGTCACCGCTGCCGGTGAAGTGGTGGAACTGCACGAGCCTCCCGTCCAGGAGCCAGAAGTCGTTGCCGGGCAGGGCAATGTCGGATGCGAGGCGGCGTGGCAACCAGCGCACCTCCTCTCCGGCCTGCAAGTTGAGGGGGGTGATGGCGTGTTCGTATCGGATGTAGTCAGTGACCGGTTCGGAGACGATCCGTGCCCTCCGCATCAGGACGCCGCGGGCGACCGCGTCGTTGACAAGAGGCGTCCACTGCGGCCAGAAGGAGCGGGTGGGGTCCAGGTTCGGAACACCGGTGCGCAGAAAGGTCTCGAAGTCCTCTCGCTCGTCACCGATCGCGTACACGTCGCGCATCTCCAGGTGAACCGCCGTGCGGCGAGTATCGGCGAGTAGCTCAGCGAACGTCGCGGTGCTCAGCGTCTGCGCGTTCAGCGGCATCGCATGCCTCCCTCAGAATCGGCACCATGCGGGCCGGAATACGGATCAGCCGCTCGTGCGTGGGGATACCCGTCTTGTGGCCGGCCACCCATTGGGTGGAACCGACGATGCCCTTGAGGAGGCTGTCGGCTTCCTCGCCCTGAAGGACCAGGTCCGCACTCTCTTCCTCTACCCATACCGTCGGCGAACCTTCCCCGCCGGTGTTCGGGTCGATCCCGACGAACCGTAACGCCCTCGCGTGCTCCCTACGAGTCAGTTGCGCACAGTTGCGCAACGACGGTCCCGCGCAGCGGTGTCGACGTCAAGGGCCTCTCGTGGGGCGCCGACGCAGCCGACTGCCGCGTGCTGCTGCCAAAACTTCCGGTGCCACATGCCATGCCCACCGAACTAGGACACGCATGACCGGGCCCCGCACTTCCGGGGCCCGGTCTTCGATCGCTTGACGAGGCGGGCGGGGCGAGGAGTCAGGACCCGGCGAGCGTCACCTCCGCCCACACCGTCTTACGGGGAAACGGCCCGTGCTCCACACCCCAGCGCGCGGACAACGCCTCCACGAGCGCCAGCCCCCGCCCCGATTCGGAGTCCGGCCCGGAGACCCGTACACGCGGCAACCGGTCCCGGCGCGTGTCGACCACCTCGATACGGAGCGTGTCCCCCGAGAGGATGAGCCCGAGGCGGAAGTCGCGCCCCTCGACGTACCCGTGCACCACGGCGTTCGCGGCCAGCTCGGCCACCACCAGCGCGGGCGTGTCCGTCGGCAGCCCCCATGAACGCAGCTGCTCCGTCGCCCGCAGCCGGGCCAGCCGGGCGCCCTGACGGGTGGCGGAAAGCTGAAGCGTGAACGTCCCTGAGGCAGCGCGCGGTTGAGTGATTTCTCGATTCACGTCACTCAGCGTGGCCGCAGGTCACTACGCTGAGAAGTGCCGACGCGGGTACGGACGGTGACTGTCCAGTCGTGGCCCTCCCCTGTCCACTCCGTACGTACGGCACCGCGCATGCCTGAGCAACGGGTCGAGAAGGCGGGGAACTCCGATGCAGGAGGAAGACGGCAGGGACGGTACGGCGGACGGGCTGGACGAACCGGACGTCGGCGATTTCGGCCTGGAGGACGACTCCGGCGCGGTGATCGCCGCCGTGGGCAGGCAGATCCGCCTCTGGCGGGAGGCGGCCGGCATGCGCGCCGCGGACCTCGGCCGGGCCATCGGGTACGGCGAGAACCAGGTCTACAAGGTCGAATCCGGCAAGCGCATCCCCAAACCGGAGTTCCTGGACAGGACGGACGAAGTCCTGGGCGCGGGAGGCAGGATCGCCGCGATGAAGCAGGACGTGGCGGAGGCGAGGTACCCGAAGAAGGTCCGGGACATGGCTCGGCTGGAAGCGGATGCGGTGGAGATGGGTGCGTACACGCACCAGACGCTGCACGCGCTACTCCAGACACATGAGTACGCCAAGGCATTGTTCGGGACCCGCCGACCGCTGTATTCCGCTGATGTCATCGAGAGGGCTGTGGCGGCCAGGACTGCTCGACAGAAGGTCATCAAGAGATCGGAGACCGTACCGGTCTTCAGTTTCGTCCAGGACGAGGCGACACTCCGCCGCCCGCTCGGCGGCAAGGAGGTTCAGCGAAGGCAGCTTGAGCGCCTTCTCGAACTGGGGCAGCTGCGCAACGTGGAGATCCAGGTGATGCCAACTGACCTGGAGGACCACGCAGGGCTGATGGGGGGATTCCGTATCATCCGGCTTCGAGGCGGTACTACCTTGGGATACGCGGAAGTTCAGCACCTTTCGATGCTGATCACCGAGCCTCGTGAAGTGCAGATGCTGGAGATGCAGTACGGGAGTATCCGGGCGCAGGCTCTCACGCCGAGGGAGTCACTGGCCTTCATCGAGAAACTGCTGGGAGAGACATGAGTATCCAGTCCACGGCTGGAGAAGCCTCGGATTTGACGTGGTTCAAGAGCAGCTACAGCAGCAGTGACGCCAACTCCGACTGCCTGGAGGTCGCAACTGCCGTCTCCGCTGTCCACGTACGCGACTCCAAGAACGTTTCGGGTCCGCAGCTCGGCCTCCGGTCGTCATCCTGGACTGCCTTCGTGGCTTTCGCCGCCGGAAGTTGTCTACCGCTGGGAGCGGCATGACCACCGAGCCCGCAGCCGGATGTGCATCGGACCTGGTGTGGTCCAAAAGTAGCCACAGTACGAACGATGGTCCTTCTTGCGTCGAGGTCGCGACGGTGACCTTTGCCGTCCACGTACGCGATTCCAAGACGGCCCCCGGTCCGCAGCTCGCCTTCCGGCCGGCCGCCTGGACCGCGTTCCTCGGGTTCGCGGCCGGGAGCTGACAACCGCAGGCAGGGGCGCGGGCGGGTACGGGGCGGTGGTGCACCTCAGCGGGTATGGCGGCCCCGGAGCGCCCCGGCCCCGACCCACCGCCAACCGTCACCCGGCCGCCAGGATCTCCACCCCGATCTCCGTCACGAGCTGCTCGATCACCGCGTTGCCAGGATCGGCGTCGGTGATCAGCCCGGTGACCCGCTCCCACGGGAGGACGCGGAACTGCGAGGCGGTGCCGATCTTCTCGGAGGACGCCAGGACGTACGTGTCCGCGGCCCGCGCCGAGAGGGCGCGCTTCATCGCCGCCTCCTCGGCGTCCCCGGTGGTCAGTCCCGCTTCGGGGTGCACGCCGGTGACGCCGAGCAGGCAGAGGTCGGCGGAGACGTTCTGCGCGGCCTCCACCGCCGCCGCGCCGCAGGTCACCGCCGAGTGCTTGAAGACCCGGCCCCCGAGCAGGAAGAGCTCTGCCTTCGGGTGGTCGAGCAGGGCCACGGCGATCGTCGGGCTGTGCGTGATCACGGTGCAGGCGAGATCCGTCGGGAGCGCGCGGGCGACGGCGAGGGCCGTGGTTCCGCCGTCGAGGATCAGTGAGCCGCCCGGCCGGACCAGGCCTGCGGCGACCCAGGCGACCTTCGCCTTGCCCTCCGAAGCAACGCTCTGCCGGGCCTCGTAGTCGACCACCGCCGGGGACACGGGCAACGCACCGCCGTAGACCCGCTGGCACAGCCCCTGGGCCGCGAGGTCGCGCAGGTCGCGCCGCACGCTGTCCTCGGAGATCCCCAGTTCGGCGGCGACGTCCTTGGCGACGATCTTGCCCTCGCGGGCGAGCAGACCGAGCAGATGGGCGTGTCGTTCAGCAGCCAGCATGCGTACTCTCTCCTGTTCTTGCATGTTTCTGCATGTAGTGTAGCCGTCATGACCAGCACGATGACCGAAAAGCCCATGCTCGTCCTGATCGCCGGTCCCTACCGCTCCGGTACCGACGGCGACCCGCAGGCCATGGCCGACAACCTCGCCCGCCTCGAAGCCGCCGCCTGGCCGGTCTTCGCCGCCGGGCACGTCCCCGTCATCGGCGAGTGGATCGCCCTGCCCGTACTGCGCTCCGCCGGCGCCGGTCCCACCGACCCGCTGGCGGACGAGGTCCTCTACCCGACCGCCCACCGCCTGCTCGCGCACTGCGACGCCGTACTCCGGCTGCCCGGGGAGTCCGCCGGTGCCGACCAGGACGTCGCCACCGCTCGGGGCCGTGGCCTGCCCGTCTACTTCGAGGCGGGCGAGATCCCCCGCCGTACGACGGGCGAGGCCGCATGACCGCCCGCCCCGGCATCGACATTCCCGACCACCGGGGCCGCCCCGGCATCGATCTCCCCGACCATCGGGGCCGTACCGGCCTCGACCGGGCGGGGCGCGGCCTGGACCGCAATCCTGACGTTGTGGTCCAGGCCGTCGAACTCACCTCCCGGGGCTGGCACGTCCTGCGCCGCACCACCTTCGACTACCGCCGCCGCGACGGGCGTTGGGAGACGCAGCAGCGCGAGACGTACGACCGCGGCAACGGTGCCGTCGTGCTGCCCCACGACACCGCGCGGGGCCTCGTACTCCTCACCCGGCAGTTCCGCTACCCGGCATACGTCAACGACCACCCCGACGGCATGCTCGTCGAGGCCGCAGCCGGGCTGCTCGACGAGGACGATCCGATCACCGCCGTCCGGCGCGAGGCGGCCGAAGAGCTCGGCGTCACCCTCGGCCCGCTCACGCACGTCTTCGACGCGTACATGAGCCCCGGGTCCGTCACCGAACGGCTCCACTTCTTCGCGGCCCCGTACGCGGCGGCCGACCGGACCGGGGTCGGCGGGGGAGTGGAGGAGGAGGGGGAGGACATCGAGGTCCTGGAAGTGCCCTTCACCGAAGCCCTCGCCATGACCCGGGACGGGCGCATCGCCGACGGCAAGACGATCATGCTGCTGCAATGGGCGGCGCTGGACGGGCCGTTCGCCCGGAGGTATCAGCCCCGGCAGCGGCCGGGCCAGGGGTGACCGGCGGGCGGGCAGAAACGCGGAGGGTGCGGTTCCTTTGAAGGGAAGCACACGACATCGGCTTGCTTGCGGATGAGCGTGGAGCCTGTCAGGGTCCGGGCGTGACCGTACTTCTGGGCGACAAGGACAGGTTCGCTGCTGAGGTCGGTGAGTGGGAGCACTCACTGCGCCGGGTGGACCTGTGGACGGCGGGGCAGTGGCTGACCTGCGACGACAACATGGCGCTTGTCGGGCAGTTCCGCTCCGACGTGGTGGAGACGGTGGCGTGGTTGCGCTCCGGAGCCAGCTCGCCGTTGCCGTTCGACGGCCTGTCCCCGGAAGCCACCCATCGGCGTCTCATGCACCGTGCGGGCGCTGATGACGAGACTGAAGAGGAGTACCGGCTCCGCAGCCGGTTCCGGGTCTTGAGCTGGGGGCCCACCACCGACAACGTGACCGCTCATCTCTTCGGGGACGCGGACCGCTTGGTGCTCACTCTTCAGTTCTGGCGCGAGGAGCACCTGGTCAGGCAGCCAGACCATGCGGGCAGGGTTTTCGTGGCGGAGGTCCCGACCGAGGAGTTCGTCGGGATCCTTGAGGACCTTGCGGCCGTGCTCGACGGCAGCCGGGGTCCGGGCCGGCCTTGAGCGCTGAACTGCCCGGGCACTGACGGCCTGTATTCCTGGCTGATGGGTCTCTACCGTGATGGTGGAGGAGGGCTGGTGGATGGGCTCACTGTTCGAGGAGTTGGAAGCCCGGGAGGCGGCCGCCCGCGTTCGGGTGGAAGAGCTGGAGGCAGCCATCACTGAGTTGTCCGGGAAGCTGGTGCTGGCCCGGGACGGGCTTGAGCGTCTGCGGATCACGCGGGAGACGGTCGCCGATGTGCTCGCCGAGATCACGCCGGAGGCCGAAGTCCCGGACCTGGCCGCACCGGCCGCGACTGCCTCTTCCCCGGTTGCACCACCGACGACACGCCCCGTAAGTCATAGTGGAAGCAGGGGAGTTGACCGGGGGGAGCTTTCATGATCGTGCAGGCGTACGTCGGAGCCGGGGACGTGACCACTCCGGCGATCGCAACACTGCGGGCTCGGATCTCGCAGGCGATAGACGAGACCGCGGAGGCCACCGCTCTCGAACATCTCAAGGTCTGGCTGCAGATGCCGACTGATTCCCTCATTGCGACAATGCTGGACAGGGACTGCGAGGTGCGCGCCAAGAAGGTGGGTGACCGGCTCAGTTCCGATCAGGGGAGGCATTACAACCCCGCGGATCTGGCGGTGGCGCCGGACATCGCGGTCAAGTGGGCAGGGATCGGCGAGATCCTGCACGGCGACCGCGCCGTGATCCTGAAGGGGCCGCCCGGGCACGTGGGCGGAGAGAAGAGCGTTTTCCTCGCCAAGAACGGGATCGGCTTTCACGTCATCGTGCTTCTGGCCACCGGGCAGGAGCCCGACGGAAGCCCCTTCTTTCTGGGTTTCGACCCGGACGTCAGCGCCACGACGGAATCCCGGCGGGCGTGGGGTCCTGTCGCCCTCGGCGGCAAGGGCACCGTCGCGAAGGTGTCGGCGTTCACTGACGCGAAGTGCACCGAGGTCATCAAGAACATGATCCTCGGCACGTCGCCGGACGGATTCGGCCCGCTGGTCCGCAAGTACTACGTCAAGACGACGGAGGCATTCCCCGCGGTCGTCCACGCCTGAGGGCTGTCGCGCCCGCACTCCGCCGCAGGTGAGCACGGTGCGTGCCGGTGCGCGCCGACCACCCCGTCACGGGGGCCCGGTGCGCTCCCGGGCTGAAGCCGCAGCCGCGACAGCCGCCTGCCGCCGATCGCTGTCCACCCGCCCTCTGCCCTACTCTGCCCGCTCCGCGCCCAACTCCGGCGCTGACTTGGACCGTTCGTTCCCCTCTGTAGCCCGGAACGCTGCCTCCCACGCCCCGGCGAGGCCGTCCCGGGCGGCCTCCAGCCCGGCGGCCGTGTTGCCCCCGGGTACGGCGACCCTGTCCACGACCTCCTCCAGCGAGGCGCCCTCCCCGAGCAGCCGGCTCAGGGCGTGCAGGCTCTGCGTGACGAGGGCCTCGGCCAGCTCCCTCGGCAGCGGGGCGCCCCGTACCTCCTGGGCGTCGACCATGGCCCGCGCGGCACCGGCCAGCAGGGCCGGACCGCAGGACGCGAGGTCGGTCGCTGCCCGGCCCTGGCTCTCCTCGATCACGAACGGCGTCGAGAAGGCCCGGAGCAGGGCGAGCAGGTCCTCGGTGGCCTCGGCCGACAGGTGCGGGCCGGGGACCAGCAGGGTCGCCCCGGCCCCCTTCTCGTTGCCGACGCTCGGGATCAGCTTGGCCACCGGGCCGGGGACGGCCTCCGCGAGGGTGTGGAGCGGCAGACCGTTGTTGACGCTGATCACGAGGTGCCGGGCGGTGAGCCGGGGCCGCAGCCCGGCGAGAACGGCCGGCAGGTCCGCGTTCCGTACGCACAGCACGATCACCTCCACGTGCCGGGCCAGCTCCGCCAACGGCAGGACCGTCGCGGCGGGCACGGCTTCCCGGAGCCGCGCCACACTGGCCGGGGACCGGCCCGCCGCGAACAGCGGGCCCGGCGCCACCGCCATACGGAAACCGGCCGCCAGGGTCAGCCCCATCCGGCCGAGACCCACCACGCCCACTGCTCTGTACTCGCTCATGGCGGTCAGCCTTCCAGACGTAGGGGCCACGTCTTCGGTGTCCCGGTGGGAAAGCCCGGCCGGGTCGCGGGTGGCGTCAGTCCTCCGCGAAGAGATCGCCCGCCGCGGTGGCGGTGAAGGCGCGGTCGACCCAGAACCGGAGCCGAGAACGCGGCGAGCGGGACACCCCGGGCCGCGGTCGCCACGTCCCGCACCACCGGTACGTTGTGCGGCCCCGGCACCTCGGTCGTGTCCGACCACGCACGTCGGGCGGTCGACTCCTCCTGGCAGACGACGAGGAGCACCGGGTCCAGCCGGTACTTCGCGTACGGATGGGCCAGGCAGTACGCCCAACTCCCGTGCTTGTCCGGGTCCTTCTGCTCCGGGCCTCGACCGCCGGCAGGTATCCGCCGCCGTCCGCCGTGTCCAGCCGCAGCAGGGTGTCGAGCCGCCGCTCCAACGGTTTGATCTCCGTGAGGTCGGTCGGGAGCTGCGAGACCGCCACCGGCTCGGGGAGCCGCACACCCAGGGCCCGGAAGGGGCGGGTGAAGATGCCCGGGTTCTCCTGGAAGATGCGGTGCATCGCCTCATGGGAGGAATTCACCAGGAGGCGGACGGTACGTACCGGGGCCCGCGCACGGACCCGCGCGTATCCTCGTTCCCTCACACGCGTGAAGCCCGTCACTACTGGGTTGACGTGGCCCGGAGGGGCCGGGAGGGGCCCACCGGGGCGTGCCCGCGTTTGAGCAGTCGCCCGTGGGGGGTAAGATCCTCGGCCGATTGGCCAGGCTCGCTCCCCGTGTGGCACACTGACCAGGTTGCTCGGTTGAGTGTCAATGCTGCGCGCCTCCCGCCGGGAGGACCGGAAGCGAGTCCCACAGTACTCGTCGGCCCTATAAGGGTCGGAAGTACGGGAATCTTCCGGGAAGCGTCAGTGGGGCGCCGGCCAGGCACCCGGTGGGCGTTCCGCCCCCGATCAGCTCTTCATTGAGCGCAGCGCGGCTCTTGGGCCCGCACCCCCTTGGTTGGGATCTCCTTCGGGAGATTTTCGTAGAGGGGATGCGACACGCCCGACCGCGTGGGTCGGATGCGGAGGACAGGAGAACCCCCGGGTTCCAGAGCGTTTCGAGAGACAGGACTACTAGTAGCCATGGCGGGACAGAAGATCCGCATCCGGCTCAAGGCCTACGACCACGAGGTCATCGACTCCTCGGCGAAGAAGATCGTCGAGACGGTGACCCGCACTGGTGCGTCGGTCGCGGGCCCGGTGCCGCTGCCCACTGAGAAGAACGTGTACTGCGTCATCAAGTCGCCGCACAAGTACAAGGACTCGCGCGAGCACTTCGAGATGCGCACGCACAAGCGCCTCATCGACATTCTCGACCCCACGCCGAAGACGGTTGACTCGCTTATGCGTCTCGACCTGCCGGCCGGCGTCGACATCGAGATCAAGCTCTGAGGTGACGCGCGAGATGGCTAAGAACATTAAGGGCGTCCTGGGCGAGAAGCTCGGCATGACCCAGGTCTGGGACGAGAACAACCGGGTTGTCCCGGTGACCGTCGTCAAGGCCGGGCCCTGTGTCGTCACCCAGGTCCGCACCAACGACAGCGACGGCTACGAGTCGGTCCAGATCGCCTTCGGCGAGATCGACCCGCGCAAGGTGAACAAGCCCCTCAAGGGCCACTTCGCCAAGGCCGACGTGACCCCGCGCCGCCACCTGGTGGAGCTCCGCACCCCTGACGCCAGCGAGTACACGCTGGGCCAGGAGGTCACTGCCGAGGTGTTCGAGTCCGGCGTCAAGGTTGACGTCACGGGCAAGAGCAAGGGCAAGGGCTTCGCCGGTGTCATGAAGCGTCACAACTTCAAGGGCCTCGGCGCCGGCCACGGCGTCCAGCGCAAGCACCGTTCCCCCGGTTCGATCGGTGGCTGCGCCACCCCTGGGCGTGTCTTCAAGGGCATGCGCATGGCCGGTCGGATGGGTAACGAGCGCGTCACCACCCAGAACCTGACCATCCACGCGGTTGACGCGGAGAAGGGTCTGCTCCTCATCAAGGGCGCGGTCCCCGGTCCGAACGGCGGCCTCGTACTGGTCCGTACCGCGGCCAAGGGGGCTTGAGGTAATGAGCACCATTGACATCCTTTCGCCGGCAGGCGACAAGGCCGGTACCGTCGAGCTCCCCGCGGAGATCTTCGACGCGAAGACCAGCGTTCCGCTGATCCACCAGGTCGTTGTCGCACAGCTGGCTGCTGCCCGTCAGGGCACGCACAAGACCAAGCGTCGCGGCGAAGTCCGTGGTGGTGGCCGCAAGCCTTACCGCCAGAAGGGCACCGGCCGCGCCCGCCAGGGTTCGACCCGCGCGCCGCAGTTCGCCGGCGGTGGCGTCGTCCACGGCCCGCAGCCGCGTGACTACTCGCAGCGCACCCCGAAGAAGATGAAGGCCGCCGCCCTCCGCGGTGCCCTCTCGGACCGGGCGCGTCACTCCCGCATCCACGTCATCACCGGCGTGGTCGAGGGTGGAGTCTCCACCAAGGCCGCCAAGACGCTGTTCGGCAAGATCTCGGAGCGCCCCAACCTGCTCCTGGTCGTCGACCGCGCCGACGAGGCCGCGTGGCTCTCCGCGCGCAACCTGCCCCAGGTGCACATCCTGGAGCCGGGCCAGCTCAACACGTACGACGTGATCGTCTCTGACGACGTGGTCTTCACCCAGGCCGCTTTCGAGTCCTTCGTGTCTGGCCCCCAGACCGCTGAGACCGAAGGGAGCGACGCCTGATGAGCGAGGCGACCGTTACCAGCAAGACGTACTCGGACCCCCGCGACATCCTCGTGAAGCCGGTCGTGTCCGAGAAGAGCTACGCGCTCCTCGACGAGAACAAGTACACGTTCATCGTCGCGCCGGGCTCCAACAAGACCCAGATCAAGCAGGCCGTCGAAGCGGTCTTCTCGGTCAAGGTCACCGGGGTCAACACGATCAACCGTCAGGGTAAGCGCAAGCGCACCAAGACCGGTTTCGGCAAGCGCGCCAACACCAAGCGCGCCATCGTGACCCTCGCCGAGGGCGACCGTATCGACATCTTCGGCGGCCCGACCTCCTGACGGAGGTAGGGACGTCCAGGATCCGGAATATTTCCGAGGACTGAGAAAACATGGGTATCCGCAAGTACAAGCCGACGACGCCGGGCCGTCGTGGCTCCAGCGTCGCCGACTTTGTCGAGATCACGCGGTCCACGCCGGAGAAGTCGCTGGTCCGCCCCCTGCACAGCAAGGGCGGCCGTAACAACGCCGGTCGTGTGACCGTTCGCCACCAGGGTGGTGGCCACAAGCGCGCCTACCGCGTGATCGACTTCCGTCGTCACGACAAGGACGGCGTGCCGGCCAAGGTCGCGCACATCGAGTACGACCCCAACCGCACCGCGCGCATCGCGCTCCTGCACTACGCGGACGGCGAGAAGCGTTACATCGTCGCCCCGAAGGGCCTGAAGCAGGGCGACCGTGTCGAGAACGGCCCGACCGCCGACATCAAGCCCGGTAACAACCTGGCGCTGCGCAACATCCCGGTCGGTACGACCATCCACGCCATCGAGCTGCGGCCCGGCGGCGGCGCGAAGTTCGCCCGTTCCGCGGGTGCCTCCGTGCAGCTGCTGGCGAAGGAGGGCACGATGGCCCACCTTCGTATGCCCTCCGGTGAAATCCGGCTGGTCGACGCCCGCTGCCGCGCCACCATCGGCGAGGTCGGCAACGCCGAGCAGTCGAACATCAACTGGGGCAAGGCCGGCCGTATGCGCTGGAAGGGCGTTCGCCCGACCGTCCGCGGTGTCGCGATGAACCCGGTTGACCACCCGCACGGTGGTGGTGAAGGCAAGACCTCCGGTGGACGTCACCCGGTCTCGCCGTGGGGTCAGAAGGAGGGTCGTACTCGCTCGCCGAAGAAGGCATCGAGCAAGTACATCGTCCGCCGCCGCAAGACGAACAAGAAGCGCTAGGAGCGGGTTTAGATGCCGCGCAGTCTCAAGAAGGGGCCCTTCGTCGACGGACACCTCATCAAGAAGGTGGACGTACAGAACGAGGCAGGCACCAAGAACGTCATCAAGACCTGGTCCCGTCGCTCGATGATCGTCCCGGCCATGCTGGGGCACACCATCGCGGTGCACAACGGCAAGATCCACGTCCCGGTGTTCGTCACCGAGTCGATGGTCGGCCACAAGCTCGGCGAGTTCTCGCCGACTCGCACCTTCCGCGGCCACGTCAAGGACGACCGGAAGTCGAAGCGCCGCTAGCGCGGGGTGGAAACGACTATGACTCACACCGAAGGGACAACCATGGAAGCCAGGGCCCAGGCGCGGTACATCCGCGTCACGCCCATGAAGGCCCGCCGCGTGGTGGACCTCATCCGTGGCATGGATGCCACGGAGGCTCAGGCGGTCCTGCGTTTCGCCCCGCAGGCCGCGAGCGTGCCGGTTGGCAAGGTGCTTGACAGCGCCATCGCCAACGCTGCACACAACTACGACCACACCGACGCCTCTTCGCTGGTCATCAGCGAGGCGTACGTGGACGAGGGCCCGACCCTGAAGCGGTTCCGTCCGCGTGCTCAGGGCCGTGCCTACCGGATCCGTAAGCGGACCAGCCACATCACCGTGGTCGTCAGCAGCAAGGAAGGAACCCGGTAATGGGCCAGAAGGTAAACCCGCACGGGTTCCGACTCGGCATTACCACGGACTTCAAGTCCCGTTGGTACGCCGACAAGCTGTACAAGGACTACGTCAAGGAAGACGTCGCCATTCGTCGCATGATGACGAAGGGCATGGAGCGCGCCGGCATCTCGAAGGTTGAGATCGAGCGCACCCGCGACCGCGTCCGCGTCGACATCCACACCGCTCGTCCGGGCATCGTCATCGGCCGCCGCGGCGCCGAGGCCGACCGCATCCGCGGCGAGCTGGAGAAGCTGACCGGCAAGCAGGTCCAGCTGAACATCCTCGAGGTCAAGAACCCCGAGGTTGACGCTCAGCTGGTGGCCCAGGCCGTCGCCGAGCAGCTCTCCTCCCGCGTCTCCTTCCGTCGCGCCATGCGTAAGAGCATGCAGAGCTCGATGAAGGCCGGCGCCAAGGGCATCAAGATCCAGTGCGGTGGCCGCCTCGGCGGCGCCGAGATGTCCCGCTCGGAGTTCTACCGCGAGGGCCGCGTGCCCCTGCACACGCTCCGCGCGAACGTCGACTACGGCTTCTTCGAGGCCAAGACGACCTTCGGCCGCATCGGCGTGAAGGTCTGGATCTACAAGGGCGACGTCAAGAACATCGCCGAGGTCCGCGCCGAGAACGCTGCTGCCCGCGCCGGCAACCGCCCGGCCCGTGGCGGCGCTGACCGCCCGGCCGGCCGTGGTGGCCGCGGTGGCGAGCGTGGCGGTCGTGGACGCAAGCCGCAGCAGACCGGCTCGGCAGCGGAGGCCCCCAAGGCCGACGCTCCCGCCGCCGCTGCTCCGGCTGCTGAGAGCACCGGAACGGAGGCCTGACCGAAATGCTGATCCCCCGTAGGGTCAAGCACCGCAAGCAGCACCACCCGAAGCGCAGCGGCATGTCCAAGGGTGGCACGCAGGTTGCGTTCGGCGAGTACGGCATCCAGGCGCTGACCCCGGCGTACGTGACGAACCGCCAGATCGAGGCAGCTCGTATCGCGATGACCCGCCACATCAAGCGTGGCGGCAAGGTCTGGATCAACATCTACCCGGACCGTCCCCTGACGAAGAAGCCTGCCGAGACCCGCATGGGTTCCGGTAAGGGTTCTCCCGAGTGGTGGATCGCGAACGTCAAGCCCGGACGGGTGATGTTCGAGCTGTCCTACCCGAACGAGAAGATTGCTCGTGAGGCGCTTACCCGCGCTGCTCACAAGCTTCCGATGAAGTGCCGGATTGTTCGGCGCGAGGCAGGTGAGTCGTGATGTCGGTCGGTACCAAGGCGTCCGAGCTGCGCGAACTGGGCGACGAGGAGCTCCTCAACAAGCTCCGCGAGGCCAAGGAAGAGCTGTTCAACCTCCGCTTCCAGGCGGCAACTGGTCAGCTCGAGAACCACGGTCGGCTCAAGTCCGTCCGTAAGGACATCGCGCGGATCTACACCCTGATGCGTGAGCGCGAGCTGGGCATCGAAACGGTGGAGAGCGCCTGATGAGCGAGAAGACTGTGACTGAGACGAACACCGACCGCGGTTTCCGCAAGACCCGTGAGGGTCTGGTCGTCAGCGACAAGATGGACAAGACCGTCGTCGTCGCTGTCGAGGACCGCGTGAAGCACGCTCTGTACGGCAAGGTCATCCGCCGTACGAACAAGCTCAAGGCTCACGACGAGCAGAACACTGCCGGCGTCGGCGACCGCGTCATCATCATGGAGACGCGTCCGCTGTCCGCCTCGAAGCGGTGGCGCATCGTCGAGATCCTCGAGAAGGCCAAGTAATTCCTGAGGGGGATTCCCCTCAGGCAGGTTCCGCCAGGCTCGGTGGGGTCCGTTCCGGAGACGGAGCGGCCCCCGCCGGGAACCGGCAGACGATCAGGAGATAGACGTGATCCAGCAGGAGTCGCGACTTCGCGTCGCCGACAACACGGGTGCGAAGGAAATCCTCACCATCCGTGTTCTCGGTGGTTCGGGTCGCCGCTACGCGGGCATCGGTGACGTCATCGTCGCCACCGTCAAGGACGCGATCCCCGGTGGCAACGTGAAGAAGGGTGACGTCGTCAAGGCCGTCATCGTTCGCACCGTCAAGGAGCGTCGTCGTCAGGATGGCTCGTACATCCGCTTCGACGAGAACGCCGCCGTCATTCTGAAGAACGACGGCGACCCCCGCGGCACCCGCATCTTCGGCCCGGTGGGCCGGGAGCTGCGCGAGAAGAAGTTCATGAAGATCATCTCGCTCGCGCCGGAGGTGCTGTAAGCATGAAGATCAAGAAGGGCGACCTGGTTCAGGTCATCACCGGTAAGGACAAGGGCAAGCAGGGCAAGGTCATCGTGGCCTACCCCGCTCAGGACCGCGTCCTCGTCGAGGGTGTCAACCGGGTCAAGAAGCACACCAAGGCCGGTCAGACGGCTCGCGGTTCGCAGACCGGCGGCATCGTCACCACCGAGGCCCCGATTCACGTCAGCAACGTTCAGCTGGTTGTGGAGAAGGACGGCAACAAGGTCGTCACCCGCGTCGGCTACCGCTTTGACGACGAGGGCAACAAGATCCGCGTTGCCAAGCGGACTGGTGAGGACATCTGATGACTGCCACCACTGCGCCGCGTCTCAAGACGCGCTACCGCGAGGAAATCGCCGGCAAGCTGCGTGAGGAGTTCTCGTACGAGAACGTCATGCAGGTTCCCGGCCTGGTCAAGATCGTGGTCAACATGGGTGTGGGCGACGCCGCCCGCGACTCCAAGCTGATCGACGGCGCCGTGCGCGACCTCACCACGATCACCGGCCAGAAGCCTGCCGTTACCAAGGCCCGCAAGTCCATCGCGCAGTTCAAGCTGCGCGAGGGCCAGCCGATCGGCTGCCACGTCACCCTCCGTGGTGACCGGATGTGGGAGTTCCTGGACCGTACGCTGTCGCTCGCGCTGCCGCGTATCCGTGACTTCCGTGGCCTGTCGCCGAAGCAGTTCGACGGCCGTGGTAACTACACCTTCGGTCTCACGGAGCAGGTCATGTTCCACGAGATCGACCAGGACAAGATCGACCGGGTCCGGGGCATGGACATCACCGTGGTCACCACGGCGACCAACGACGACGAGGGTCGTGCCCTCCTTCGTCACCTCGGCTTCCCGTTCAAGGAGAACTGACCGTGGCGAAGAAGTCCCTGATCGCTAAGGCCGCCCGTAAGCCGAAGTTCGGCGTCCGCGGGTACACCCGCTGCCAGCGCTGCGGCCGGCCCCACTCCGTCTACCGCAAGTTCGGCCTGTGCCGCGTGTGCCTTCGTGAGATGGCTCACCGTGGCGAGCTGCCGGGCGTGACCAAGAGCTCCTGGTAACTTCCCCTCGCCCTCCGGGCGTTGGGAACACCTTGAGACTCTCGGTAAGCATCTGGTCGGCAGGAGCCCCTCCTTTCATGCCGTAGGCTTGAAGGGTTGGGCGCCTGCCGCCCAAGACCGACTTACTACGCCGTAGGTCCCCGCACCGCACCCGTCCCGCCACTGAGTGGGGAGAGGGATGGCGCATACAGGAAACCCCGGCGAGAGAGGCCGAAGGCCAACTCATGACCATGACTGATCCGATCGCAGACATGCTCACGCGTCTGCGTAACGCGAACTCGGCGTACCACGACTCCGTCGTGATGCCGCACAGCAAGATCAAGTCGCACATCGCGGAGATCCTCCAGCAGGAGGGCTTCATCACCGGCTGGAAGGTCGAGGACGCCGAGGTTGGCAAGAACCTCGTTCTCGACCTGAAGTTCGGTCCGAACCGCGAGCGCTCGATCGCCGGCATCAAGCGAATCTCGAAGCCGGGTCTGCGTGTATACGCAAAGTCCACCAACCTGCCGAAGGTCCTCGGCGGCCTGGGCGTGGCGATCATCTCCACGTCCCACGGTCTCCTGACCGGCCAGCAGGCCAGCAAGAAGGGCGTAGGTGGGGAAGTCCTCGCCTACGTCTGGTAGTCGGGAATCGGAGGAATAGCTCATGTCGCGAATCGGCAAGCTCCCCATCCAGGTTCCCGCCGGTGTGGACGTCACCATCGATGGCCGCACGGTCGCGGTGAAGGGCCCCAAGGGTTCCCTCACGCACACCGTTGCCGCGCCGATCGAGGTCACCAAGGGTGAGGACGGCGTTCTGAACGTCGTCCGCCCGAACGACGAGCGTCAGAACAAGGCCCTTCACGGCCTGTCCCGCACGCTGGTGGCGAACATGATCACCGGCGTGACCCAGGGATACAGCAAGGCGCTCGAAATCAGCGGTGTCGGTTACCGCGTCCAGGCGAAGGGCTCCAACCTGGAGTTCGCCCTGGGCTACAGCCACCCGATCCTCATCGAGGCTCCGGAAGGCATCACCTTCAAGGTCGAGTCGCCCACGAAGCTCAGCGTCGAGGGCATCGACAAGCAGAAGGTCGGCGAGGTAGCCGCCAACATCCGCAAGCTGCGGAAGCCCGACCCGTACAAGGCCAAGGGCGTCAAGTACGCGGGCGAGGTCATCCGCCGCAAGGTCGGAAAGGCTGGTAAGTAGCCATGGCATACGGCGTGAAGATCGCCAAGGGCGACGCGTACAAGCGCGCTGCCCGCAAGCGGCGCCACATCCGCGTCCGCAAGCACGTCTCCGGTTCGCCGGAGCGTCCCCGCCTCGTCGTGACGCGTTCCAACCGTCACATCGTGGCCCAGGTCATCGACGACATCGCGGGCCACACGCTCGCGTCGGCGTCGACCCTGGACGTCTCCATCCGTGGTGGCGAGGCTGACAAGAGCGCTCAGGCCCAGCAGGTCGGCGCCCTGGTCGCCGAGCGCGCCAAGGCCGCAGGCGTCGAGGCCGTCGTGTTTGACCGCGGTGGTAACCAGTACGCCGGGCGGATTGCCGCTCTGGCTGACGCCGCCCGTGAAGCCGGGCTGAAGTTCTAAGCCCCGGTTCCTACGCACAGCGGACGTAACAGAGAGAGGTAATTCCAATGGCTGGACCCCAGCGCCGCGGAAGCGGTGCCGGTGGCGGCGAGCGGCGGGACCGGAAGGGCCGTGACGGTGGCCCCAGCGCCGCCGAGAAGACCGCGTACGTTGAGCGCGTTGTCGCGATCAACCGCGTCGCCAAGGTTGTGAAGGGTGGTCGTCGCTTCAGCTTCACCGCGCTGGTCGTGGTGGGCGATGGTGACGGCACCGTCGGTGTCGGTTACGGCAAGGCCAAGGAAGTTCCCGCGGCCATCGCCAAGGGCGTTGAAGAGGCCAAGAAGAGCTTCTTCAAGGTTCCGCGTATCCAGGGCACCATCCCTCACCCGATCACGGGTGAGCGTGCCGCGGGCGTCGTGCTGCTGAAGCCGGCTTCCCCCGGTACCGGCGTTATCGCCGGTGGCCCGGTGCGCGCCGTGCTCGAGTGCGCCGGCGTCCACGACATCCTGTCGAAGTCGCTCGGTTCTTCGAACGCGATCAACATCGTGCACGCGACCGTGGCGGCCCTCAAGGGCCTGCAGCGTCCCGAGGAGATCGCGGCCCGCCGCGGTCTGCCCCTCGAGGACGTCGCTCCTGCGGCTCTGCTTCGTGCGCGTGCCGGGGCTGGTGCGTAATGGCCAGCCTCAAGATCACGCAGACGAAGTCGTACATCGGCAGCAAGCAGAACCACCGCGACACCCTGCGTTCGCTCGGGCTCAAGCGCCTGCACGACGTGGTTGTCAAGGAGGACCGCCCCGAGTTCCGCGGAATGGTTCACACCGTCCGCCACCTCGTGACGGTTGAGGAGGTTGACTGACATGGCGGAGAACAGCCCGCTGAAGGCCCACAACCTCCGGCCTGCCCCGGGCGCCAAGACCGCCAAGACCCGTGTGGGTCGTGGTGAGGCGTCCAAGGGTAAGACCGCAGGTCGTGGTACCAAGGGAACGAAGGCTCGTTACCAGGTTCCGCAGCGTTTCGAGGGTGGCCAGATGCCCCTCCACATGCGCCTGCCGAAGCTCAAGGGCTTCAAGAACCCGTTCCGCACGGAGTACCAGGTCGTGAACCTGGACAAGCTCGCGACGCTCTACCCCGAGGGTGGAGAGGTCACGGTGGCCGACCTGGTCGCCAAGGGTGCCGTGCGCAACAACCACCTCGTCAAGGTCCTCGGACAGGGCGAGATCTCCGTGGCGCTGCAGGTTTCGGTTGACGCCGTCTCCGGCTCCGCCAAGGAGAAGATTGCCGCCGCCGGCGGCACCGTCACCGAGCTCGTCTGAGACAACTCGGACAACTCGATGTACTGAACACCCGACCGGGGATGCCTCTTCAAGAGGCATCCCCGTTCGGTCGTTCCTAGGGGGGCATGGTCGCCGGTAAGGTGGCGTGCGTTGTTGTGTGCTAACCCCTCGGGCGCCCGCCCTGGGACACTTTGACTTCTTGTATCCGTAGATCCCTCAAGACCGTCACCTCTACGCATAGCGCGGGGGTCGCAGGAGGCACCGTGCTCACCGCGTTCGCCCGGGCGTTCAAGACGCCCGACCTGCGCAAGAAGCTGCTCTTCACGCTCGGCATCATCGTTCTCTATCGGCTCGGGGCACACATTCCCGTACCGGGAGTGAGTTACGAGAACGTCCAGACCTGTATCGACCAGGCCAGCAAGGGCAACAACAGCCTCTTCGGTCTGGTCAACATGTTCAGCGGTGGTGCACTGCTGCAGATCACGATCTTCGCGCTCGGCATCATGCCGTACATCACGGCCAGCATCATTCTTCAGCTGCTGACCGTGGTCATCCCCCGACTGGAGGCCCTCAAGAAGGAGGGACAGTCCGGGCAGACCAAGATCACCCAGTACACGCGCTACCTCACGGTCGCGCTGGCCATCCTCCAGGGCACCGGCCTGGTGGCCACCGCCCGCAGCGGCGCGCTCTTCAGCAGCTGCTCGGTGGGCGACCAGATCGTCCCCAACCAGTCGATCTTCACCACGATCGTCATGGTCGTCACGATGACCGCCGGCACCGCCTGCGTCATGTGGCTCGGTGAGCTCATCACCGACCGCGGCATCGGCAACGGCATGTCGATCCTGATGTTCATCTCGATCGCCGCCAGCTTCCCGAGTGCCCTGTGGGCCATCAAGGAGAGCGGCAAGCTCGCCGACGGCTGGATCGAGTTCGGCACGGTCATCCTCATCGGCATGGTGATGGTCGGCCTCGTCGTCTTCGTCGAGCAGGCCCAGCGCCGTATCCCGGTGCAGTACGCGAAGCGCATGATCGGGCGCCGTTCCTACGGCGGTACGTCCACGTACATCCCGCTCAAGGTGAACCAGGCGGGTGTCATCCCCGTCATCTTCGCCTCGTCGCTGCTCTACATCCCGGCCCTGATCGTCCAGTTCTCCAACTCCAACGCGGGCTGGGCGAACTGGATCAAGGACCACTTCGTCAAGGGCGACCACCCGTACTACATCGCGTCCTACTTCCTCCTGATCGTCTTCTTCGCGTTCTTCTACGTGGCGATCTCGTTCAACCCCGAAGAAGTAGCCGACAACATGAAGAAGTATGGTGGGTTCATCCCGGGTATCCGGGCAGGTCGACCTACAGCCGAGTACCTGAGCTACGTGCTCAACAGGATCACTTGGCCGGGCTCGCTGTACCTGGGCCTGATCGCTCTGGTGCCGACGATGGCGTTGGCAGGCTTCGGTGGTGCGAACCAGAACTTCCCGTTCGGCGGGACGAGCATCCTCATCATCGTGGGTGTGGGTCTGGAAACCGTGAAGCAGATCGAGAGTCAGCTCCAGCAGCGCAATTACGAAGGGTTCCTCCGCTGATGCGAATCGTCCTCGTCGGGCCTCCTGGTGCCGGCAAGGGAACGCAGGCCGCGTACCTTGCCAAGAACCTGTCGATTCCGCACATCTCCACGGGCGACCTCTTCCGCGCCAACATCAGCCAGGGCACCGACCTTGGCAAGCAGGCCCGGTCCTACATGGACAAGGGCCAGCTGGTGCCGGACGAGGTGACCATCGCGATGGCCAAGGACCGCATGTCCCAGCCGGACGCGGTGGGCGGCTTCCTCCTCGATGGCTTCCCGCGCAACGTCGGCCAGGCCGAGGCGCTGGACGAGATGCTCAAGAGCGAGGGTCTCTCCCTCGACGCGGTACTCGATCTCGAGGTCCCCGAGGACGAGGTCGTGAAGCGGATCGCGGGTCGCCGCATCTGCCGCAACGACAGCTCGCACGTCTTCCACGTCGTGTACAACCAGCCGAAGACCGAGGGCGTCTGCGACGCCTGCGGCGGCGAGCTGTACCAGCGGGACGACGACACCGAGGAGACGGTCCGCACGCGTCTCGAGGTCTACCACTCGCAGACCGAGCCGATCATCGACTACTACCGCGAGCAGGGACTGGTCGTGACCGTCCCCGCGCTCGGCAAGGTCGCAGAGGTGACCGAGCGGGCCATGGCGGCGCTCAAGTCCGACGAGGGCTGAGCACCACCCACGCAGTAACTTCCACAGCCGGCCGCGGTGCCCCAGGGCGCCGCGGCCGGCTGTTTGTCGCCGTATCGTGGATGACGGTTCAGCCCCGTCCCGCGGGACGGCCCCGTCCCCCAGACGCAGATGCAGAGAGGCGCCCAGCAATGGTGCAGATCAAGACCCCGGAGCAGATCGCCAAGATGCGTGAGGCGGGCCTCGTGGTCGCCGCCATTCACGCCGCCACCCGAGAGGCCGCAGTGCCCGGCGCCTCCACCCACGACCTGGACCAGGTCGCACGGAAGGTGATCGCCGACCACGGGGCGAAGTCGAACTTCCTGGGGTACGGCGGGTTCCCCGCGACCATCTGCACCTCGGTCAACGACGTCGTCGTCCACGGCATCCCGGACGAGAAGACCGTCCTCAAGGACGGCGACATCATCTCCATCGACTGCGGCGCGATCGTGGACGGCTGGCACGGCGACGCCGCTTACACCGCCTTCGTGGGTACCGGACACGCTCCGGAGCTGATCGAGCTCTCCCGGGTCACCGAGGAGTCGATGTGGGCCGGGATCGCCGCGATGAAGGTGAACAACCGGCTCATCGACATCTCCAAGGCCATCGAGGGCTACATCCGCCGCCAGCCCCGCCCGGCCACCGGCAAGTACGGGATCATCGAGGACTACGGCGGCCACGGCATCGGCACCGAGATGCACATGGACCCGCACCTGCTGAACTACGTCTCCCGCAAGCGGGGCAAGGGCATCAAGCTGGTCCCCGGCGTCTGCCTGGCGATCGAGCCGATGGTCTCGCTCGGCACGGCCGAGACGAAGGTGCTCAGCGACGACTGGACCGTGCTCACCACCGACGGCAGCTGGTCCTCCCACTGGGAGCACTCCATCGCGCTGACCGAGCAGGGCCCGCTGGTGCTGACGGCCCCGGACGGCGGCCGGGAGAAGCTCGCCCAGTACGGCGTCGAGGCCGCGCCCGACCCGCTGGCCTGAGCGCGTACGACGGTGCCGGCCGATCCCCTCGCCCGTTCTGGCATAAGGATCACGGCCGGTGGGCAAACTTGACGGATTCGTCTTTTGGGGTCCGCTGACGTAGACTGACTCGTCGGCTCTCGTGCATCCGTGTGTCCACTTGGTGGTCGCAGGGACAGAGCGGGAGTCGATCAAGGTAGCCGATTCGAAAGGCGAAGCGTGGCCAAGAAGCAAGGTGCCATCGAAATCGAGGGCACCGTGATCGAGTCCCTCCCGAACGCTATGTTCCGGGTGGAGCTCCAGAACGGTCACAAGGTCCTCGCGCACATCAGCGGCAAGATGCGGATGCACTACATCCGTATCCTCCCCGATGACCGGGTCGTGGTGGAGCTCTCTCCGTACGACCTGACGCGTGGCCGGATCGTCTACCGGTACAAGTAGATCTTGCCCCCGCCCCGCTTCGGCGTGGTGATGGCACTGACCCGGAGAACCTGACATCCCATGAAGGTCAAGCCGAGCGTCAAGAAGATCTGCGACAAGTGCAAGGTGATCCGCCGTCACGGTCGGGTCATGGTCATCTGCGACAACCTGCGCCACAAGCAGCGCCAGGGCTGACGCACGACCCCCTGCATCTCGCAGTTCTTCGCGCGACGCACGTAATTCGTACATACGCAGTGCCCGTCCAAGCCACGGCTGACGACACCTCCGGCGGGGGCCGGGGACCCGGGCGTACCACCGTCTCTTTCGGGCGGTCGGCGGTCGGGAGCGGCACTGTGGAAGACCCCCGATATGACAACTGGAGCCATTGAATGGCACGCGTTTCAGGTGTTGACATCCCGCGCGAAAAGCGCGTGGAGGTTGCCCTCACCTACGTCTTCGGCATCGGGCGCACCCGGTCCAAGGAGATCCTCGCCGCGACCGGCGTGAACCCGAACACCCGCGTTCGTGACCTGGCCGAAGAGGACCTCGTCAAGATCCGCGAGTTCGTCGACGCCAACCTGCGCACCGAGGGTGACCTCCGCCGCGAGATCCAGGGCGACATCCGCCGCAAGATCGAGATCGGCTGCTACCAGGGCATTCGCCACCGTCGTGGCCTGCCGGTGCACGGTCAGCGCACCAGCACGAACGCGCGTACCCGCAAGGGCCCGCGTCGCGCCATCGCCGGTAAGAAGAAGCCGGGCAAGAAGTAGTCCTCAGCGGACGCACTGCGCGGTCCGGACATCCGGCCGAGCAGCAACCAGCGGTCTTCGCTGTAGGACCGATCACCTCCCCTCTCCATCTGGAGTAAGACATGCCCCCCAAGGGTCGTCAGGGCGCAGCCAAGAAGGTGCGTCGCAAGGAAAAGAAGAACGTCGCTCACGGCCACGCGCACATCAAGAGCACGTTCAACAACACCATCGTCTCGATCACGGACCCCTCGGGCAACGTGATCTCCTGGGCCTCCGCCGGCCACGTCGGCTTCAAGGGCTCGCGCAAGTCCACCCCCTTCGCCGCGCAGATGGCCGCCGAGTCGGCCGCCCGCCGCGCGCAGGAGCACGGCATGCGCAAGGTCGACGTCTTCGTCAAGGGTCCGGGCTCCGGCCGCGAGACCGCGATCCGCTCCCTCCAGGCCACGGGCCTCGAGGTCGGTTCGATCCAGGACGTCACCCCGACGCCGCACAACGGCTGCCGTCCGCCGAAGCGTCGCCGCGTCTGACGCATGACGGCCGGTGACGGCCGTCTGTGTTCACGCACACCTGTGGGACCGGGCGGTACCTCCCTTCGGGGGTGTACCGCCCGTACCCTTGTTGTATCTGTCGGGCATCAAATAGTGGGTGCCCACGACTGAAGGAATCAGCATGCTGATCGCTCAGCGTCCGTCGTTGACCGAAGAGGTCGTCGACGAGTTCCGCTCCCGGTTCGTCATCGAGCCGCTCGAGCCCGGTTTCGGTTACACCCTCGGCAACTCCCTGCGCCGTACCCTCCTCTCCTCGATCCCCGGTGCCGCTGTCACCAGCATCCGGATCGACGGTGTCCTGCACGAGTTCACCACCGTGCCGGGCGTCAAGGAGGACGTGACCGACCTCATCCTCAACATCAAGCAGCTGGTCGTCTCCTCGGAGCACGACGAGCCGGTCGTGATGTACCTGCGCAAGCAGGGTCCCGGCCTGGTCACCGCTGCCGACATCGCGCCGCCGGCCGGCGTCGAGGTCCACAACCCGGACCTCGTCCTCGCCACGCTGAACGGCAAGGGCAAGCTGGAGATGGAGCTGACCGTCGAGCGCGGTCGCGGCTACGTCTCCGCCGTCCAGAACAAGCAGGCGGGCCAGGAGATCGGCCGTATCCCGGTCGA
The DNA here is from genome assembly GCF_053596135.1 of Streptomyces sp. NPDC001770. Taxonomy (NCBI): domain Bacteria; kingdom Bacillati; phylum Actinomycetota; class Actinomycetes; order Kitasatosporales; family Streptomycetaceae; genus Streptomyces; species Streptomyces sp. NPDC001770. Next base: position 464,479 of record NZ_JBSFFN010000001.1, read on the forward strand.
CTCCATCTACTCGCCGGTGCTCAAGGTCACGTACAAGGTCGAGGCGACCCGTGTCGAGCAGCGCACCGACTTCGACAAGCTGATCGTCGACGTCGAGACCAAGCAGGCCATGCGTCCCCGTGACGCCATGGCGTCGGCCGGTAAGACCCTGGTCGAGCTGTTCGGTCTGGCGCGCGAGCTCAACATCGACGCCGAGGGCATCGACATGGGCCCGTCGCCCACGGACGCCGCGCTCGCCGCCGATCTGGCGCTGCCGATCGAGGAGCTCGAGCTCACGGTCCGCTCGTACAACTGCCTCAAGCGCGAGGGCATCCACTCCGTGGGTGAGCTCGTGGCGCGTTCCGAGGCCGACCTGCTCGACATCCGCAACTTCGGTGCGAAGTCGATCGACGAGGTCAAGGCGAAGCTGGCCGGCATGGGCCTGGCCCTCAAGGACAGCCCGCCCGGATTCGACCCGACCGCCGCCGCCGACGCCTTCGGCGCCGACGACGACGCGGACGCCGGTTTCGTCGAGACCGAGCAGTACTAGAACACCCCCGGACGGGCCGGCGCGTCAGTGTCGGCCCGTCCGTGAGGACCCCGGTCCTCGATCCATGGACTTCCGCGGAGCGACCGCTTCACGGGAACTGACACCGGTACCTGATACGGCCGGTGCAGCACACAAGGAGAAACACCATGCCGCGTCCCGCCAAGGGTGCACGTCTGGGCGGCAGCGCCGCGCACGAGCGTCTGCTGCTCGCGAACCTCGCGAAGTCGCTGTTCGAGCACGGCCGCATCACGACGACCGAGGCCAAGGCCCGTCGTCTGCGCCCCGTCGCCGAGCGTCTCGTCACGAAGGCGAAGAAGGGCGACATCCACAACCGTCGCCTGGTGCTCCAGACGATCACGGACAAGAGCATCGTCCACACGCTCTTCACCGAGATCGCTCCCCGGTACGAGAACCGCCCCGGTGGTTACACCCGTATCACCAAGATCGGCAACCGTCGTGGCGACAACGCCCCGATGGCCGTCATCGAGCTCGTCGAGGCCCTGACCGTGGCCCAGCAGGCCACCGGTGAGGCCGAGGCCGCCACCAAGCGTGCGGTCAAGGAGGACGCGGCCAAGGCCGAGTCCACCGAGGACGCCAAGCCGGCCGAGGCCGACGCGGAGTCCAAGGACGCCTGAGCGTTCTGACACCACTGTCCGGGCCCGCATCACCCTTCGGGGCGGTGCGGGCCCGTTCCGTTTCTGCGGCCCCGCGGTTTTCCGCGGGCGCCGCGATTTCTGGGACTTCCCGGATTTCTGGGATTGAGAGGATGCGCGGGTGAGCGACGAGCCAGAGCCCGGTTCGGTACGCGTACGGCTGGACCTGTCCTACGACGGCAAGGACTTCTCCGGCTGGGCGAAGCAGACGTCCCGGCGGACGGTGCAGGGGGAGATCGAGGACGCCCTGCGCACGGTGACCCGCTCCTCGCGCACGTACGACCTGACGGTGGCGGGACGTACGGACGCCGGGGTGCACGCCCGGGGGCAGGTCGCGCACGTCGACCTGCCGGCCGAGGTGTGGGAGGAGCACCGGGAGAAGCTGCTGCGCCGCATGGCGGGGCGGCTGCCGCTGGACGTACGGATCTGGCGGGCGGCGGAGGCCCCGGCGGGGTTCAACGCCCGCTTCTCCGCGATGCACCGGCGGTACGCCTACCGGGTGGCCGACCGCCCAGGCGGGGTCGACCCGCTGACGCGCGGTCATGTGCTGTGGCACGACCGGCCGTTGGACATCGACGTGATGAACGAGGCTGCCGCGCCGATGGTCGGCGAGCACGACTTCGCGGCGTACTGCAAGAAGCGTGAGGGGGCGACGACCATCCGCACGCTGCAGAAGCTGAGTTGGGTGCGGGACGAGGAGTCCGGCGTCCTCACCGCGACCGTGCAGGCCGACGCCTTCTGCCACAACATGGTGCGCGCGCTGATCGGCGCCGCCCTGTTCGTGGGCGACGGGCGGCGCCCCGCGCCCTGGCCCGCCGAGGTGCTGGCGGCCAGGGTGCGGGACCCCGGCGTCCACGTGGTGAAGCCGCACGGCCTCACCCTGGAGGAAGTGGCCTACCCGGCCGACGAGTTGCTGGCCGCCCGGGCCCAGGAGGCCCGTAACGTACGGTCGTTGCCCGACGGCAGCGTGGACCCGGACGGCTTCGGCTGCTGCTGATGCGGCCCGACGCCCGGGTCCCGGGGGCTACTTGCCCTTGAGGGCCTTGGCGACCCGGCGCAGCAGCCCCTGCTTGGGCGGGGCCGGCGCGGGCTCCGGTGTCTCCACCCGGAGCGAGAGGTCGCGGTGCGGCCTGGTCCAGTACGGGGTGATGGTCCGGGCCGGGTCGGCCGGGTGCGGGGCCGCGGTGAGCTCCTCGGAGACCTCGGCGGTCCGGTCCCGGCCGAGCCGGGCCGTCTTCGTCCAGCCGAGCGCGGTGAGCCGGACGTAGAGGTCCCAGGGGCCGTCGTCGAGCGCGGAGCCGCCGGCCGCGGAGGACGGGTCCAGCTCCGCCGTCCCGGCGACCGTCAGGCCGCCGTCCAGGGTGCGTCGCACCTCGGACGTGGTGTCCAGGCGGTACTCGGCACCGGTCTCGCGCTCCCGCAGCACCAGCACGGCGGTGGCCTTGTCCGGCACCGCGCCGCCCGTCAGCGACTCCCCGGCGAACCGGTCCAGCACGGTCTGCGGCAGTCCGGCCGGGGCCAGGGTGTGGCGCCCCTCTTCGTCGGTGACCACGCCCACCGGGCCCTCGGCCGCACGCGGGGTGCCGGTGAACGACAGCCGGAAGACCCCGTCCTCCCGCCGCTCGAAACCGGTCAGCGAGGGCTCGCAGGCGAGGGAGCGGTCCCAGCGGGCGAGCCGGACCACGTCCTCGGGCCGGTCGTCCTCGATCAGGCCGACGGTGACCCGCCGGGCCAGGGGGAGCCCGGCGACGGCGCCGGCCGACGCGACTCCCGCGAGGGCGGCCCGGACGTCGCGCACCAGGGAGATCCGGTCCTCCTCCTCCATCTCCAGGAACGCCTTGCCGCTGATCCGGTCCAGCACCTCGACGCGCAGCCAGCGCCGGTGCAGCCGGTCGCGGGCCGGGCCCGGCTCGGAGACGCTGTCGGTGGTCTTCATCAGCCGGGCGACCGCCGCGTAGAAGTCGGCGGGCGACGGCGCCGGGGTGTTCCGCTTCGGGCCGTAGTGGTAGCAGACGTAGGAGCCCAGCACCGAGGCGTGCACGGCCCGCAGATACGCCTCCGCTGCGAAGGCCTGGTCCGCCAGTGGCAGGTCCTCGGCGGAGAACCGCAGGGCGTGCCGGAGCAGGAACGCGCGGTCGTACAGCTTGTTGACCGTGAGGCTGTCGGCCAGCGGGTCCTTGGCGAGACTGGCGCGCGGCCGGTCGCGGACGAACAGCTCCTTGGGCAGGGAGCGGTCCTTGCCCGCGAGCTTCCCGACCACGATGTCGGTGTCGTTGGCCATGCCGTATGCGTACATCCGCTCCAGCGCCTCCGGGGCGAGGCGGTCGCCCGGCTCCACGAAGAGGATGTAGTCGCCGCGCGCGGCGTCGATCCCGGCGTTGCGGGGCTCGGTACCGGCCTCCGGGCGTACCTCGCCCTCGCCGTCCCCGACGCGGACGGTCTCGAACTCCTCCTGCGGGAGGCTCTGCGCGTCCAGCGAGGCGAGCGTCTCGCGCAGCGCCTCCGCGGTGGCCCCGGCGGTCGGCACGACGACGCTGACCTTCGGCCCGCGGGGGCGCGGGGCATCCGCGGTGGGGACGACCGTGAGAGCGAGCCCGGTACCGGTGCCCATGGCGTCGGCGACGACCGCGGGCCCGGTGCGGTGCCCGGCCAGGACCTCCCCGGCGGGCAGCGCGGACGCCTCGGCACCGGCGTTGCCGAGCGGCACCGTACGGTCGAACCCGGCTCCCATCACCCGGATCCGCACGTCCCACGTCCCGGCGGCCAGCGGGCTGCCGCCCGCACCGCGCACCGGGTCGAGCGAGGCGGTCCCCGTCAGCACCGGCCGTACCAGCACGGTGCCGTCCGCATCCGTCTCCTCCTCCAGGGTGAGCCGGACGGTGGCGAGGGCGGGCCACAGGTGCGCGGTCTCCGAGTGCCGGAGCAGGACGTCCACCCGGAACGACTTCAGCTCGTCGGTCACGTCGACCGGCTTGTCGAGGACGCCGTCGGTGAGCGCCGGAGCGAGGACGTACCGGTCGCCCCGGCGGGCCAGCAGCAGCCCCGGGCCGTCCTCCCGCTCGGCGAAGCGGGCGGTGAAGGAGACCTTCAGCCGGTCGCGGTCCCAGCGCGCCTCCCCGACCGTGGTGAGCGCGGTCAGATCGGTCTGCCGGCGGGTGTACTCGGTCAGCTCGGCGGGCCTGTTCGCCCGCAGCAGGTCCGAACGCACCCGCTGGTTCGCGGCGAGCGAGGCGTGCACCCCGTCGGTGACGAAGGTGTCGGCCAGCTCCCGTACCGCCTCGAAGGGGTCGGCGTCGAAGTGCGGGTCGATGACCGCTCCGCGCGCCGGAACGCCCAGCCGGCCGAGCATCTCGCCCCGGTAGAAGCGCCGCAGCAGCCGGTCGCGGTCCGGGCCGGGCTCGGTGCCGTCGGCCACCGTGGCCATGATCTCGCGGAGGTTGGCGTAGTACCGGCGCGGGTCCATCGCCCGGGTACCGGCGTTCGCCGCGTCGTCGCGCGCCCAGTACGTGTAGCAGACGTAGTCGCCCAGCACCGAGACGACCTCGGCCTTGAGGTACGAACGGACCAGGAAGAGCTGGTCCTCCAGGATCCACGGGCCCTCGGGGTGCACGATGCCGTGCTCGCGCAGGAACGCGGTGCGGAACATCTTGTGCGGGGTGAGGCTGTCGATCAGCGAGGCCGTGCGCACGGTGCACTTCTCGCGGGTGGTGCTCATCAGGCCGTACGGCACGCCCCGGCTGGTGAAGTTGCTGGCCACCTTGCCGATGACGATGTCCGAGCCGTTGCGGACCGCCATCGCGTGCAGACGCTCCAGCGCCTCGGGGGCCATCAGGTCGTCGTGGTCCACGAACTGGACGTACTCACCGCGCGCCTGCTCGACCCCGATGTTCCGCGGCCTGCCCGGCCACCCCGAGTTGGGGATGGAGGTGGTACGGAAATGGGCGTGCTCGGCGGCGAGTTCCGCCAGCCGGGCCGGGGTGTCGTCGGTCGAGCCGTCGTCGACGAACAGCACCTCGAACTCGCCGGCCGACAGCGTCTGGTCCAGCATCGACCGGACCAGCGGCTCGATGTGGCTTCCCGAGTTGTACGTCGGGACAACCACCGTCACCTTGACTGCCACAGCCCACTCCAGAATCGTCGCCGCCCCGGGTCCCGGGCGGATGAACCGAACCTTATACAGCCGTGACTTGGAGGTGTCCTCGGTACGGCTCAACCGCGTGGGGCGGGAGCCGGCGAACCGCCGGGCCGACGGTCCGGGCGGATCAGACGGTGGGTGCCGCGGACGCGGAGGCCGCCGCCGACGCCTGGACCTCGCCCCGGTGCCGGATCTGGTGGAAGGTGAAGTTGGTCAGGTCGTCGCCCGCGGTGAACACGGCGTTGTCGTCCTTGGTGACGTTCGTGCCATTGGTGAAGCCGCCCACCGAGAAGTACGCGTACCGGCCGTAGGAGTTGGCCGTACGGCGGCAGATCACACCGGCCCGGCAGAAGACCGGCACCCCGCCGCCGCTGAGCGAGGCGACCCCGCCGGCGGACTCCTCGACGGCCTTCTTCGCCTGCGCCTCCGTACCGAACACCGCGACACCGACCGTGACCGCGACGCCGTCCCTGGTGTAGGTGGCGCGGATCAGCTGGTCGCAGCCGTTCCTGGTGAGCACCGCGCCCAGCGCGCCCTGGGTGCCCGCGGCGCACTTCGTGGTGCGGGCCGTCGGGCCCTTGAGGTGGACGCGGTCGCCGGAGGTGAGCTTCTTGCCGGGGAAGAAGCCGTCCACCGTGATCGGCTGCTTGTCCTTCTTCTCGTCCGTGATGAAGTCCATCGGGTCCGGCGGGGGAGCCGGGGCCACCGAGGAGAAGGACGGAGCGGGCTCCGCGGACTCCGGCGGCAGATCGGCCGGACCCGGCAGCGGACTCGCGCTCGCACCCGCCTCCGGATCACCCTTGCCGGCCGACACCACCGCGGTCGCCACGATCGCCGCGACGGCCGCCGTCGCCAGCACCCCGCCCCCGATCAGCAGCCACTTCCGGCGCCTGCTCTTCGCCGCGGACTCCTCGGCCAGCGCCGCCCAGTCCGGAGTCCGACTGCCCCCGGGCCCCCAGGAGGGCCCCCCATGCCCAAAGCTCATGGGGCGCATCCTAGAGGTTCTCGGACAGTGAGCGTCGGTCGTCGCACGAGCGCTCCGGGAATCCGTTTGGGTCGCAGCGCCCGTGCACCCGACAATGCGGGTATGGGACATCTCGAAGCGGGCCACCTGGAGTACTACCTACCGGACGGGCGGGTGCTGCTCGGCGACGCTTCCTTCCGGGTCGCCGACGGTGCCGTGGTGGCCCTCGTCGGCGCCAACGGCGCGGGCAAGACGACACTGCTGCGCCTCCTCTCCGGCGAGCTCCAGCCGCACGGCGGCACGGTCTCGGTGAGCGGCGGGCTCGGCGTGATGGGCCAGTTCGTCGGCTCCGTACGCGACGGACAGACCGTCCGCGACCTGCTGGTCTCCGTGGCACAGCCGCAGATCAAGGTCGCCGCCCAGGCCGTGGACGCGGCCGAGGAGCTGATCCTCACCGTCGACGACGAGGCCGCGCAGATGAAGTACGCGCAGGCCCTCAGCGACTGGGCGGAGGTGCGCGGCTACGAGGCGGAGACCCTCTGGGACATGTGCACCATGGCCGCGCTCGGCGTCCCGTACGAGAAGGCGCAGTACCGCGAGGCGCGCACCCTCAGCGGCGGCGAGCAGAAGCGCCTGGTCCTCGAAGCGCTGCTGCGCGGACCCGACGAGGTGCTGCTCCTCGACGAGCCGGACAACTACCTCGACGTCCCCGGCAAGCGCTGGCTGGAGGAGAAGCTCAAGGAGACCCGTAAGACGGTCCTCTTCGTCTCCCACGACCGCGAGCTGCTCTCCCGGGCCGCCGAGAAGATCGTCAGCGTCGAGCCCGGCGCGAGCGGCAGCGACGTCTGGGTGCACGGCGGCGGCTTCGACACCTACCACCAGGCCCGCAAGGACCGGTTCGCCCGCTTCGAGGAGCTGCTGCGCCGCTGGCAGGAGGAGCACGCCCGGCTGCGCGCCCTCACCCTGCGGCTGCGGCAGCAGGCGGCCATCAGCCCCGACATGGCCAACCGCTACCACGCCATGCAGACCCGCTTCAAGAAGTTCGAGGACGCCGGACCGCCCCCCGAGCCGCCCCGCGAGCAGGACATCCGGATGCGGCTGCGCGGCGGACGCACCGGAGTGCGCGCGGTGACCTGCACCGGGCTGGAGCTCACCGGCCTGATGAAGCCGTTCGACCTGGAGATCTTCTACGGCGAGCGGGTCGCCGTCCTCGGCTCCAACGGCTCAGGTAAGTCCCACTTCCTGCGGCTGCTCGCCGGGGAGCCGGTCGCGCACACCGGAGAGTTCAAGCTCGGCGCACGGGTCGTCGCCGGCCACTTCGCGCAGACCCATGCCCACCCGGAACTGCTCGGCAAGACGCTGGTGGAGATCCTCTGGAGCGAGCAGGCCAAGGACCGGGGCGCCGCCATGGGCGTACTGCGCCGGTACGAGCTGGAGCGCCAGGGCGACCAGCCCTTCGAGAAGCTCTCCGGCGGACAGCAGGCCCGCTTCCAGATCCTGCTGCTCGAACTCTCCGGCACCACCGCCCTGCTGCTGGACGAGCCCACGGACAACCTGGACCTGGAGTCGGCGGAGGCCCTCCAGGACGGTCTGGAGGCGTACGACGGGACCGTGATGGCCGTCACGCACGACCGCTGGTTCGCGAAGTCCTTCGACCGCTACCTCGTCTTCGGTTCGGACGGCGTGGTGCGCGAGACGACCGAACCGGTGTGGGACGAGCGACGGGTCGAGCGGGCGCGGTAGGCGGTCCGGGCTCCCGGGGGCCGCCGCCGGGCCCGGTCCCGGCCGCGTCGATCTTCGTCCGGCCCACTGCCGATCTTCCGCCGGAGCCCCGTCCGCCCCGTAATCAGGGGGTTCGACGGGGCCGGTCGGGGGCCATTTTGACCCGTGCGGGGGCCCCCGGGTATTCTTCTGGTTTGTTATGCGTATTGGCTTGGTCGTTCTCACGCGAGGGGCCCTTACGCCGGTCCACCGGGCCGATGACCAGCGGCAGGCACTCGGGTTGCGTCCCCGCAGCGCCGCCAAGGCTGGTGGAATCGTCCGGGTGGCCTTGTCAGGACTCCACTCACTGAAGAAGCGAAGGCTACGACCGTGCGTACGTACAGCCCCAAGCCCGGAGATGTGACGCGCCAGTGGCACGTCATCGACGCTCAGGACATCGTCCTGGGTCGTCTGGCCACCACGGCCGCGAACCTCCTCCGAGGCAAGCACAAGGCGATCTATGCCCCCCACATGGACATGGGCGACTTCGTCATCATCATCAACGCCGACAAGGTTCACCTGTCCGGCAACAAGAAGACCCAGAAGATGGCGTACCGCCACTCCGGCTTCCCGGGTGGTCTCCGCTCGGTCCGCTACGACGAGCTGCTCTCCAAGAACCCGGAGAAGGCCGTCGAGAAGGCCATCAAGGGCATGATCCCCAAGAACACCCTGGGTCGGCAGATGCTGTCGAAGCTCAAGGTCTACGCGGGCGACCAGCACCCGCACGCTGCGCAGCAGCCGGTCCCGTTCGAGATCACCCAGGTCGCGCAGTAGTTCCGGCCTCCCCCTAAGACCATAAGAAAGATCTGAGGAGAATCGTGGCCGAGACCACTGTTGAGACCGTCGAGGGCACCGAGGGCGAGGAGACCTTCGCCGAGGTGACCACCTTCGAGTCCGAGGTCCCCGTCGAGGGTGAGTACACCTCCGAGTCGCTCGCCGGCCGCTTCGGCGACCCGCAGCCCGCCGCCGGCCTTGGCCGTCGCAAGAACGCCATCGCCCGCGTCCGGATCGTTCCGGGCACCGGCAAGTGGAAGATCAACGGTCGCACCCTTGAGGACTACTTCCCCAACAAGGTGCACCAGCAGGAAGTCAACGAGCCCTTCAAGGTGCTCGAGCTCGACAACCGCTACGACGTCATCGCCCGCATCTCGGGTGGCGGCGTCTCGGGTCAGGCCGGCGCCCTGCGCCTCGGCGTCGCCCGTGCGCTGAACGAGGCTGACGTGGACAACAACCGCGCCACGCTGAAGAAGGCCGGCTTCCTCTCCCGCGACGACCGTGCGGTCGAGCGCAAGAAGGCCGGTCTCAAGAAGGCCCGCAAGGCCCCCCAGTACAGCAAGCGCTAAATCCCGCCTGCTCGTCTGCTTCACACGTTCGCCCCGGCGGCACACACCGTGCTGTCGGGGCGTTCGTTTATCGCCTCTCACGGGCGTATAACGGCATAAGACGTTCATCGGCACATCCGGGGCCATCGCACCCTCAGGGCGCGAAGTGTGACGGTTGGCGCTCTTCTGTCTGCTGTTAATTGTTGTGCTTTTGCGGTTGTCGGAGCATTTCGGAGGACACCAGTGGGACGACTCTTCGGTACGGACGGCGTGCGCGGGGTCGCCAACGCGGATCTCACGGCCGAGCTGGCGCTCGGTCTGTCGGTCGCGGCGGCGCACGTACTCGCCGAAGCGGGCACCTTCGAGGGGCACCGTCCCACGGCCGTGGTCGGCCGCGACCCCCGGGCCTCCGGAGAGTTCCTCGAAGCCGCCGTGGTGGCGGGGCTCGCCAGCGCGGGCGTCGACGTCCTGCGGGTCGGTGTGCTGCCCACGCCTGCCGTGGCGTACCTCACCGGCGTGCTCGGCGCCGACATCGGCGTGATGCTCTCCGCCAGCCACAACGCCATGCCCGACAACGGCATCAAGTTCTTCGCGCGCGGCGGCCACAAGCTCGCCGACGAGCTGGAGGACCGCATCGAGACCGTCTACGACCAGCACCGCACCGGCGCGCCCTGGGCCCGCCCCACCGGCGCCGGCGTGGGCCGCGTCACCGACTACACCGAGGGCTTCGAGCGGTACGTCGCCCACCTCATCGGCGTCCTGCCGAACCGGCTCGACGGCCTCAAGGTGGTGCTCGACGAGGCGCACGGCGCCGCCGCCTACGTCTCCCCGGAGGCGTTCGCCCGGGCCGGTGCGGAGGTCGTCACCATCGGCGCCGACCCCGACGGCCTCAACATCAACGACGGCTGCGGCTCCACCCACCTCTCCCTCCTCCAGGCCGCCGTCGTCGAGAACGGCGCCGACTTCGGCATCGCGCACGACGGCGACGCCGACCGCTGCCTCGCCGTCGACGCCCAGGGCAACGAGATCGACGGCGACCAGATCCTCGCCGTCCTCGCCCTCGCGATGCGCGACGCCGGACAGCTGCGCGGCAACACCGTCGTCGGCACCGTCATGTCGAACCTCGGCTTCAAGATGGCCATGGAGCGCGAGGGCATCGAGCTCGTCCAGACCGCGGTCGGCGACCGGTACGTCCTGGAGTCCATGAAGGCCGAGGGGTACGCGCTCGGCGGCGAGCAGTCCGGCCACGTCATCGTGCTGGACCACGCCACGACCGGCGACGGCACCCTGACCGGCCTGATGCTGGCGGCCCGCGTCGCCGCCACCGGCCGTACCCTCGCCGAGCTGGCGGGCGTCATGCAGCGCCTGCCGCAGGTCCTCGTCAACGTCCCCGACGTCGACAAGTCCCGCGTCTCGACCTCCGCCGAACTGGCCTCCGCCGTCGCCGAGGCCGAGCGCGAACTCGGCGCCACGGGACGGGTGCTGCTCCGCAAGTCCGGCACCGAGCCGCTGGTGCGCGTCATGGTGGAGGCCGCCGACTTCGGCCAGGCCCAGGCCATCGCGGGGCGGCTGGCCGACGTGGTGAAGTCGGCGCTGGGCTGAGGCTCCTGACGGCGGGTCACGACGTCCGGCGTCACGGCGGGGCGGTTCCTTGCGGAGCCGCCCCGCCGTCGTTCTGCCGCGGTGCTCGCTACAGCTTCCGCAGGGAGAGCCGCTGCACCTTGTGGTCCGGGCCCTTGCGCAGCACCAGGGTGGCGCGGCTGCGGGTGGGCGCCACGTTCTCCAGCAGGTTCGGCTTGTTGATGGTCCGCCAGGTGGTGCGGGCGTACTCCATGGCCTCCTCCTCGGAGACCTGGGTGTACTTCGTGAAGTACGAGGACGGGTCCTGGAACGCCGTCTCGCGGAGCTTGCGGAACCGGTTGAGGTACCAGCTCTCGATGTCCTCCGCGCGCGCGTCCACGTACACGCTGAAGTCGAAGTAGTCCGCGAGCCCCACCCTGGTCCGGCCGTCGCTGCCGGGCAGTGCCGGCTGGAGGACGTTCAGCCCCTCCACGATCAGGATGTCCGGGCGGCGCACCGTGAGCCGCTCGCCCGGCACGATGTCGTAGATCAGGTGCGAGTAGACGGGGGCGGTGACCTCCTCCTTCCCCGACTTGATGTCCGCGACGAACCGGGTCAGCGCCCGCCGGTCGTACGACTCCGGGAACCCCTTCCGCGAGGTCAGCCCGCGCGCCCGCAGCTCCTTCATCGGCAGCAGGAACCCGTCCGTCGTCACCAGCTCCACCCGGGGGTGCTCCGGCCACCGCGCCAGCAGCGCCTGGAGCAGCCGGGCGCTGGTCGACTTGCCGACCGCCACGCTCCCCGCGACCCCTATGACGAACGGGGTACCGCGCTGCGCCCCGTGGCCGTTGCCCGCGTCGCCCAGGAAGGTGTTCAGGGCGCCGCGCAGGCCCGAGGTGGCCTGGACGTACAGGTTGAGCAGCCGGGAGAGCGGGAGGTAGACCTCGCGCACCTCGTCGAGGTCGATGACGTCACCGAGCCCGCGCAGCCGCTCCACCTCCTCGGCGGTCAGCGGCAGCGGGGTCTTGTCCCGGAGGGCACTCCACTCGGCGCGCGAGAGGTCGACGTAGGGCGTCGGCCCGTGCTCGGTGCGACGCTGGCTGCCACGGGGCGGCGTTGTGATCACGTATTCATTGTTACGGGAGTTTGAACGGAGCGGGGGGTGGGGTCCCTCACGCGGGCGTGGGGGTTGCGCGGGGCGCGGTTCGGGAATCGACCGCGGGCCCGCACCCGGGGTGGCGTACGGGCCCGCAGGGCGGGCCGACGGCGGCCGGCCCGCGGGTCGGGGCAGCGCCACTGCCTGTGTCCCGACGACCGCGGGCGGTACGGCGAGGCTCCCCGGGGGCCTCCGTCCCCACGGCGGCCGTGATGGCGAAGAGGGCGATGGTGGTGCCCGGCGCGTGACGGCGAACTCCTCGGGCGTGTCCGTACCGCCCGCGTCGCCGACGCGCTGCGTGATGCTTGAAGCCCATCGCCCGGTCGGCGCCCTGCCGCGCGAGCTCACGCGCCGTCGTACTCCGCCCGACTCGCCTCCACCGCAGCCCCGTGGTCCACCGCCCACTCCGCCAGCACCACCGCCGGCCCGATCAGGGTCCGCCCCCGCGCCGTGAGCTCGTACTCGACCCGGGGCGGCACCTCCGGGTAGGACGTCCGGCGCACCAGGCCGTCCCGCTCCAGGTTCCGCAGGGTGCGGGTGAGCATGCGCTGGGAGATGCCGGGGACGCGGTGCTGGAGTTCGCCGAAGCGCAGGCGCTCGCCGTCGAGGGTGGCCACGACCAGCAGGGACCAGCGGTCGCCGATGCGGTCCAGGAGGCCCCGGATCGTCCGGCCGCCGTCGCCCCGGATGAGGCAGGAACCGCGGTTCTTCGACATGGACAGCCGTCCCCTTCTCCGCTCACGCACACCGGTGTGCCTTTTGTGGGCGCTTCCGTCCGCGCCCATCATGTGGGTCCGCACCGGTCTGCTCACCATCATGACGGAGGACGAGGATGGACATCGCGTACTGGATCGTCGCAGGGCTGCTGGCGTTCTTCTACCTCTACGCCGGAGGCAAGAAGGCCGCGCAGAGCAAGGAGCAACTCGCGCCCATGATGGGCTGGGTGGACACCGTGCCGATGTGGGCGGTCCGGGGGATCGGGGCCGTCGAGATACTCGGCGCCGCCGGGCTGATCCTGCCGCCGCTCACCGGGATCGCCCCCGCCCTCGCGCTGGTCGCCGCGCTCGGCCTCGTCGTGCTCCAACTCCTCGCGGGCGGGCTGCACCTGTCCCGGGGCGAGGTCAAGGAGACAGGACTCAACGCCGCGCTGATCGTGCTCGCCGCCGTGGCCGCCTGGCTCGCCGCCACCCGCTGAGGCCGGTGTGGCCGGACCGGCCCACGCCCACCCCTTCCGTAACCCCCGCCCTGACCGCCTCTCTCGCCTTATCGTGCCGATATGTGTGGAATCGTGGGTTACGTCGGGGCGCAGTCGGCGCAGGAAGTCGTGGTCGCGGGGCTGAAGCGGCTGGAGTACCGGGGGTACGACTCCGCCGGGGTCGCCGTATTGGCGGACCAGGGGCTCGCCAGCGCCCGTAAGGCGGGCAAGCTCGTCAACCTGGAGAAGGAGCTCAAGGACCACCCGCTGCCCGCCGGTCTCACCGGTATCGGGCACACCCGGTGGGCGACGCACGGGGCGCCGACGGACGCCAACGCGCATCCGCACCTGGACAACGCGGGCAAGGTCGCCGTCGTGCACAACGGGATCATCGAGAACTTCGCCACGCTGCGCACCGAGCTGACCCGGCGCGGGCACGACCTCACCTCGGACACCGACACCGAGGTGGTGGCGCACCTGCTGGCCGAGGAGTTCGAGGCGGGCAGCGGGCTCGCCGAGTCGATGCGGCGGGTCTGCCGACGGCTGGAGGGGGCCTTCACCCTGGTCGCCGTACACGCGGACGAGCCGGACACCGTCGTCGGCGCGCGGCGCAACTCGCCGCTGGTGGTGGGGGTCGGGGACGGTGAGGCGTTCCTCGCCTCGGACGTCTCCGCGTTCATCGCGCACACCCGGGACGCCGTCGAGCTGGGCCAGGACCAGGTGGTGGAGGTGCGCCGGGACCGGGTCACCGTCACCGGGTTCGACGGTACGCCCGCCGAGGTGCGCGGGTACCACGTCGACTGGGACGCCTCCGCCGCCGAGAAGGGCGGGTACGACTCCTTCATGCTCAAGGAGATCGCCGAGCAGCCCCGGGCCATCGCCGACACCCTCCTCGGGCGGATCGACGGCGAGGGCGCGCTGACCCTGGACGAGCTACGGCTGCCGCCGAGCGTGCTGCGGGAGATCGACAAGGTGGTCGTGGTGGCCTGCGGTACGGCGTACCACGCGGGTCTGATCGCCAAGTACGCCATCGAGCACTGGACCCGGCTGCCCTGCGAGACCGAGCTGGCCAGCGAGTTCCGCTACCGCGACCCGATCCTCTCGCCGAACACCCTGGTCGTCGCGATCTCGCAGTCCGGCGAGACCATGGACACCCTCATGGCGCTCCGGCACGCCCGGGAGCAGGGCGCGCACGTCCTGGCCATCTGCAACACCAACGGCTCGACCATCCCGCGCGAGTCCGACGCCGTCCTCTACACGCACGCCGGACCCGAGGTGGCGGTCGCCTCCACCAAGGCGTTCCTCACCCAGCTCGTCGCCTGCTACCTGGTCGCGCTCTACCTCGGGCAGGTGCGCGGGACGAAGTTCGGCGACGAGATCCGTACGGTCGTCCGCCAGCTCTCCGAAATCCCCGACGCCGTCGAACGCGTCCTCGCCACCATGGAGCCCGTCCGCGAGCTGGCCCGCTCCCTCGCGCACAAGGACACTGTGCTCTTCCTCGGCCGGCACGTCGGCCACCCGGTGGCGCTGGAAGGGGCGTTGAAGCTGAAGGAACTCGCGTACATGCACGCCGAGGGGTTCGCCGCGGGGGAGTTGAAGCACGGGCCGATCGCGCTCATCGAGGAGGACCTGCCGGTCGTCGTCGTCGCCCCGTCCCCGCGCGGGCGGTCCGTCCTGCACGACAAGATCGTCTCCAACATCCAGGAGATCCGTGCCCGGGGCGCCCGCACCATCGTCGTCGCGGAGGAGGGCGACGAGACCGTCGCCCCCTACGCCGACCACCTCATTACGATTCCTCCGACGCCTACGCTGCTCCAGCCCCTGGTCGCCACGGTCCCGTTGCAGGTCTTCGCCTGCGAACTCGCGACGGCCCGGGGCAACGAGGTGGACCAGCCGCGCAACCTGGCGAAGTCCGTGACCGTGGAATAGGCACCGAGAACAGAACGAGGGTGGGCCCGTGATCATCGGGGTCGGGATCGATGTGGCCGAGATCGCGCGGTTCGACGCCGCGCTGGAACGTACGCCCCAGATGGCCGAGCGGCTCTTCCTCGACCGGGAACTGCTGCTGCCCGGCGGCGAGCGGCGCGGCATCGCCTCGCTCGCCGCCCGGTTCGCCGCCAAGGAGGCCGTCGCCAAGGCCCTCGGGGCGCCCGGCGGCCTCCTCTGGACCGACTGCGAGGTCTGGGTCGAGGAGAGCGGGCAGCCACGCCTCCGGGTCACCGGCACGGTCGCCGCCCGCGCCGAGGCCCTCGGCGTCCGCAACTGGCACCTCTCCCTCAGCCACGACGCGGGGGTGGCGTCGGCCATGGTGGTCGCGGAAGGTTGAGAGGGTGGGCCGGGGCTTGTGCGGGCGGGCGTACGGGTACGTGTGAGCCGACCCGCCGGATGATCATCACCGGACCTGTTGCTCCCCGAAGCGTGAAGGGCTGACCGATGCGTACCGCTTACAGCGTGGAGACCGTACGGGCCGCCGAGCGGGCCCTGATGGCGCGGCTGCCCGAGGGCGCCCTGATGCAGCGCGCCGCCGCCGGGCTCGCCGTCGCCTGCGGGGACCTGCTCCGGCGCAACGGCCGGGTGTACGGGTCCCGGGTGCTGCTCCTCGTCGGCAGCGGCGCCAACGGGGGCGACGCCCTGTACGCGGGCGCCCGCCTCGCCCGGCGCGGGGCGGGTGTCAGCGTCCTGCTCACCGCCCCCGAAAAGGCCCACGCGGGCGGGCTCGCCGCGCTGCGGGCGGCCGGCGGACGGGTGCTGGACCGGCCCGAGGAGGCCGGGATCGTGGACCTCGTGGTGGACGGGATCACCGGCATCGGCGGCCGGGGCGGGCTGCGCCCGGAGGCCGCCGCGCTGGTGAAGGCGGTCACCGAGGGGCACGGGGCGCCGGTCCTCGCGGTGGACCTGCCCAGCGGGGTGGAGGCGGACAGCGGGGAGGTGCACGGCGAGGCGGTACGCGCCGACGCCACCGTCACCTTCGGCACGTACAAGCCCGGCCTGCTCGTCGACCCCGGCGCCGAACGGGCGGGCGGGCTGCGGCTGGTCGACATCGGCCTCGGCCCGGAGCTGCCGGAGACCCCGGACCTGGAGGCGCTCCAGTTCGCGGACGTGGCGGCGCTGCTGCCGCTGCCGGGCGCGGAGAGCGACAAGTACGGCCGGGGCGTCGTCGGCGTGGTCGCCGGCTCGGAGCGGTACCCGGGCGCGGCGGTCCTCGCCGTCGCCGGGGCGCTGCGCGGCGGCGCCGGTGCGGTGCGGTACGCGGGTCCGGGCGGGGAGACGGTGATCGCCCGGTTCCCCGAGACCCTGGTCCACGAGGGGCGGCCCTCGCAGGCGGGCCGGGTGCAGTCCTGGGTGGTCGGGCCCGGTCTCGGCGACGGGCGGGCGGCCACCGCCGCCGTCGAGGACGTACTCGCCACCGACGTACCCGTACTGATCGACGCGGACGGACTCCGGCTGATGGACGGCGACGCGGTGCGTGCCCGCACGGCCGCCACCGTCCTCACCCCGCACGCCGGGGAGGCCGCCGCCCTGCTCGGCGTGGAGCGCGCGGAGGTGGAGGCGGGGCGGCTCACCGCCGTACGCGAACTCGCCGCCCGCTACCGCGCCACGGTCCTCCTCAAGGGGTCCACCACGTTGATCGCGGAGGCCCCGGGCACTCCCGTACGGGTGAATCCGACCGGGACCGCGTGGCTCGCCACGGCGGGCAGCGGGGACGTGCTCTCCGGGCTGATCGGCTCACTGCTCGCGGCCGGCCTCGCCCCGCGCGACGCGGCCTCGGTCGGTGCCCACCTGCACGGCCTCGCCGGACGGCACGGCGCGGACGGGGCGCCCGTCTCCGCGCAGGACATCGCCGAGGGCATCCCGGCCGCCTGGCGCGACGTACGCAGGGGCTGAGCGTGCGGGGCCCGCCCGCCGGGACCACCCTGGAAGCGGCGACGGACACCGACCGGGAGGTGGCAGCCATGGGGAAGAGCGGCATCCGGGTCCGCAGGGTCTACGACCCGCCCGAACCGCGCGCGGACGGCGTCCGGGTGCTGGTCGACCGGCTCTGGCCGCGCGGGGTGTCGAAGGAGCGGGCCGCCGTCGACCGGTGGCTGAAGGACATCACCCCCTCGAACGAGCTGCGCGGCTGGTACCACGAGGACCGCTCCGGCGCCCGGCACGACGCGTTCGTCGACCGCTACCGCGCCGAACTCGACGACCCCGCGCACACCGAGGCCGTCACCACCCTGCTGCGCCTGCTGGACGGGGACACCCCCGTGACCCTGGTGACCTCCGTCAAGGACATCGACGCCAGCCATGTGCCGGTGCTGGCCGAGTACCTGGAGCACGCGCGGGCCCACCGGCCGGACGACGCCTGAGCACACGGCGGGGGAAGGCCCCCGCGCGCCGGGTTCCCGGCCGGCGACCTGAGACACTGGGCCGCGATGAACGAGAAAGCGTCCTTGAGAGCCCGGGCCGAGATCGACCTCGCCGCACTCCGCGCCAACGTGCGCGAGCTGCGCGCGCGGGCGGGCGGGGCCCAACTCATGGCCGTGGTGAAGTCCGACGCCTACGGCCACGGCGCCGTGCCCTGCGCGCGCGCCGCACTCGAAGCCGGCGCGACCTGGCTCGGCACCGCCACCCCGCAGGAGGCCCTGGCGCTGCGCGCGGCCGGTCTCGACTCCCGGATCATGTGCTGGCTGTGGACGCCCGGCGGCCCCTGGCGCGAGGCGATCGAGGCCGACATCGACGTCTCCGTCAGCGGCCTCTGGGCGCTCCGCGAGGTCGTCGCCGCAGCCGGGGAGGCGGGCAGGACGGCCCGTATCCACCTCAAGGCCGACACCGGGCTCGGCCGCAACGGCTGCCAGCCCGCCGACTGGCCCGAGCTCGTCGCCGAGGCGCGTACCGCCGAGGCGGGCGGGGCCGTCCGCGTCACCGGCCTGTGGTCCCACTTCGCCTGCGCCGACGAGCCCGGCCACCCCTCGATCGCCGCCCAGCTCACGGTCTTCCGCGACATGGTGGCGTACGCGGAGAAGGCCGGCGTGGAGCCCGAGGTCCGGCACATCGCCAACTCCCCGGCCACCCTGACCGTGCCGGAGTCCCACTTCGACCTGGTGCGCACCGGGATCGCGATGTACGGCATCTCGCCCAGCCCCGAGCTGGGCACCCCCGCCGACTTCGGGCTTCGCCCGGTGATGACGCTCGCCGCCTCCGTCGCCCTGGTCAAGCAGGTCCCCGCCGGACACGGCATCAGCTACGGCCACCACTACACGACCCCCGCCGAGACCACCCTCGCCCTGGTGCCGCTCGGGTACGCCGACGGCATCCCGCGCCATGCCTCCGGGCGAGGCCCCGTGCTGGTCGCGGGCCGGGTGCGGACGGTCGCCGGACGGGTCGCGATGGACCAGTTCGTCGTGGACCTGGAGGGCGACCGCACCGAACCGGGCGCCGAGGCGGTGCTCTTCGGGCCGGGCGACCGGGGCGAGCCGACCGCCGAGGACTGGGCGGTGGCGGCGGACACCATCGCGTACGAGATCGTCACCAGGATCGGTACGCGGGTCCCCCGGGTACACGTCGGCGAGTAGCGGCGGCCTCGCCGTACGGCACCACCGACGAGCACGGACCACGACCACGGACGAGGAGCGGGCACGGTGAGCGAGAGCAGCGCGGGAGCCGCGGGGGACGTGGTGGCGGCGGCCGCCGCGGCCACGGCGGGCGGATGGCGCCGGGCCGGGTTCGCCGGGGCCGCCATAGGGGTGCTCGCGGCCGGAGCGGCGGCCGGGGTCGCCGTGGAGCGCCTCACGGTCGGCCGGGGCATGCGGAAGAAGGCGCGCCTCGCGCTGGACGCCTCCGGGCCGTACGGCGCGCTGCGCGGCACCCCGGGCCAGGCGGTCGCCGACGACGGCACCGCGCTCTACTACGAGATCGACGAGGCCGAACCGGCGGCCGGATCGAACACCGGCTCCACCGGTCCGCGCAAGCGCCGCCTCTTCGGCCGCAAGTCCCCCGGACCCGTCACCGTCGTCTTCAGCCACGGCTACTGCCTCGCGCAGGACTCCTGGCACTTCCAGCGGGCGGCGCTGCGCGGGCTGGTCCGTACCGTCCACTGGGACCAGCGCAGCCACGGCCGGTCCGCGCGCGGCAGGTCCCAGGCCGACGGGGTGCCGGTCACCATCGACCAGCTGGGCCGGGACCTGAAGGCGGTCATCGACGCGGCGGCCCCCGAGGGACGCCTCGTGCTGGTCGGGCACTCGATGGGCGGCATGACGATGATGGCGCTCGCCGACCAGTACCCGGCACTCGTCCGCGACCGGGTCGCCGCCGCCGCGTTCGTCGGCACCTCCAGTGGCCGGCTCGGCGAGGTCAGCTTCGGCCTGCCGGTCGCGGGCGTCAACGCGGTGCGCCGGGTGCTCCCCGGGGTGCTGAAGGCGCTCGGTACGCAGACGGAGCTGGTGGAGCGGGGCCGCCGGGCCACCGCCGACCTCTTCGCGAGCCTGATCAAGCGGTACTCGTTCGGCTCCCGGGACGTGGACCCGGCGGTCGCCCGGTTCGCCGAGCGGCTCATCGAGGCGACCCCCATCGACGTCGTCGCGGAGTTCTACCCGGCGTTCACCGAGCACGACAAGAGTGCCGCGCTGCCCGTCTTCCGGGACATGCCGGTACTGATCCTGGCGGGCGACAAGGACCTGGTCACGCCCAGTTCGCACAGCGAGGCCATCGCCGACGTGCTGCCCGACGCGGAGCTGGTCATCGTGCCGGACGCGGGCCATCTGGTGATGCTGGAACACCCCGAGACGGTGACCGACCGGCTCGCGGACCTGCTGGTGCGGATCGGAGCCGTACCCGCTCCGGCTAACGTGGTCTGACATGGAAGCACCGCACAACGGCCCGGCCGCCGAGACCGCGGCGGCCCCGGACGCCGTCACCGTACGCATCGCCGTCGAGTCACCCGAGCAGATGACCGAGCTCGGCCGGGAGCTGGCCGGGCTGCTGGCCCCCGGCGACCTGGTGATGCTCACCGGCGAGCTCGGCGCCGGAAAGACGACCCTGACCCGGGGCCTCGGCGAAGGGCTCGGGGTGCGGGGCGCCGTCACGTCCCCCACCTTCGTGATCGCCCGGGTCCACCCCCCGCTGGGCGACGGCCCCGCCCTGGTCCACGTCGACGCCTACCGTCTGGGCGGCGGGCTCGACGAGATGGAGGACCTGGACCTCGACGTGTCGCTGCCGGACTCGGTGGTGGTCGTGGAGTGGGGCGACGGCAAGGTCGAGGAGCTCTCCGACGACCGGCTCCACGTGGTCATCGACCGCGCCACCGGCGACACCGACGACGACCGGCGCGAGGTGACCCTCGCGGGGGTCGGGGCGCGCTGGGCGGACCTGCGGACCCGGATCGGCGGGGACCCGGCCTGAGGATTCCAGCCGGGCCGGCTCTCCTGGCCCGGCTCCTTCCTGCCTGATTCCGCCCGGCCTGATTCCGTCCCGGGCCTGATTCCGTCCCGGGCCCGATTCGTCCCGGGCCCGATTCCTCCCGGGCCCGATTCCTCCCGGGCCCGATTCCTCCCTGGCCTGATTCGGCACACCCCTTGCGGGGCGTCTTCCTTACGGGGAGGGCGCCCCGCAGGCGTGTCCGGGGGTGCAGGGGACGGGTTCCCGGGGTGGTTTCCGACAAGCTGTCGGTAAAATGTTGCGCAGACGACCCCGCCCGTGGTGGTATGGGGTGGCGAAATGGTTAGGTTTACCTAACTACTCCTCCAGCGGAGCCCAGGAGGCATCCATGCCGACGCCCGAGCGAGAAGTCCGGTACCCGTCCCCCTCCGGGGTGCCGATGAAGGATCTGCTCGCTTCGTGTGCGGCGGCCAGCGCCGTGTCGACCCCGCCCGAGGCGCCTGCGGCGCGCGCGGCGGACGACGGCGAGGCCGTGGCCGAGGAGGACACCGAGCTCTCGGCCACGGTGCACGGAATCAGGCCGCCCGCGCGGCGCGAAGCGGCCTGAGTCCCGCGAACCCGGTGGAGGAAGCCCCTCTACGGGACGACGACGACCTTCACGGCGACCGTGGCGAACGACCACATCGCGTCGGCGTCCGCCCGCTTCATCCGCACCCCGCCGGTCTTCAGCGTCGGGTCCGGGGTCGGCAGCGAACCGTCCTGCGCCGCGCTGAAGCCGATCACCGTGTCGTCCACCTCGGCGAACCGCACCACGTGCTCGATCGGCACGCCGTCCGAGCCCGTCACCGTGCCGGTGCGGGAGAAGACCGCGTACGAACCCGGCTCGGGGCTGACGCTGCTCGCCACCACCTTGAACGTCCGCGACGCCTTGCCGTCCTCGCCGACCAGCCACACCCGCCGCTCCCTGAGCGCGTACACCACCCGGAGGCCGCTCCCGGAGCCGTCCGGCACCGCGAGCGGATCGACCTCGGGGGAGGGCTTCGCGGACGGCTTCGCGGACGCGGAGGCGGAGACGCTCGTCGAGGGGGCGGCCACCGAATCCGGGGCGTTCGCCGACGCCTGGTAAGCGAGGAATGCGACCGCCGCGACGGCCGCCGCAGTGAGCCCGGCCACGATTCCCGAGCTGCCCCTTGCCACCTGAGCTCCCCTTTCGCATGCGGTCCGCCGCATGCCGCCTGTCGCATGTCGTACAAGGTTTACGTCGTACTCGCGTATCCCGGGTGACGGTAGCAGCAGCCGCGGGACGGACCGGGACGACGTACGGGCGCGATGACCCGGTCGCCGGAGAGCCGTAGGCTGTTTGCGTGCTCTTGCTCGCCATGGATACCGCCACCCCCGCCGTCACCGCCGCCCTCCACGACGGCACCTCCGTCGTCGCGGAGTCCGGCCAGGTGGACGCCCGACGCCACGGGGAGCTGCTGCTCCCCACCGTCGACCGCGTCCTCGCCGAGGCCGGGACCACCCTCGACGCCGTGTCCGGCATCGTCGTCGGCGTCGGCCCCGGCCCGTACACCGGGCTGCGCGTCGGCCTCGTGACCGCCGCGACCTTCGCCTCCGCGCTCTCCGTCCCCGTGTACGGGCTGTGCACCCTGGACGGACTCGCGTACGCCGCCGGCGAGGCCGGGATCACCGGGCCCTTCGCCGTCGCCACGGACGCCCGCCGCAAGGAGGTCTACTGGGCGCGGTACACGGACCCCCGCACCCGTACCGGCGGCCCGTCCGTCGACCGGCCCGCCGACATCGCCGAGGAGCTGGCCGGCCTGCCCGTCGTCGGCGCCGGAGCGGTGCTCTACCCCGACTCCTTCCCGGACGCGCGCGGACCCGAGCACGTCGCGGCCGGGGCGCTCGCCGCGCTCGCCGCCGAACGCCTCGCCGCCGGTGAGAAGCTGCTCGACCCGCAGCCGCTCTACCTCCGCAGGCCCGACGCGCAGGTCCCGAAGAACTACAAGGTGGTCACCCCGAAGTGACCGTCCCGACCGCTGAACTGCGCGAGATGCGCTGGTGGGACATCGAACCGGTGCTGGAGCTCGAACACGAGCTCTTCCCCGACGACGCCTGGTCGGCCGGGATGTTCTGGTCCGAACTCGCCCACGCCCGGGGCCCGCACGCCACCCGGCGGTACGTCGTCGCCGAGGAACCGGCCACCGGGCGGATCGTCGGCTACGCCGGACTCGCCGCCGCCGGCGACCTCGCCGACGTGCAGACCATCGGCGTCACCCGCGACCACTGGGGCGGCGGCCTCGGCTCGGAACTCCTCACCGACCTGCTGAAGCACGCCACCGCCTTCGAATGCGCCACCGTGCTGCTCGAAGTCCGGGTCGACAACACCCGCGCCCAGAAGCTCTACGAACGCTTCGGCTTCGAGCCGATCGGCTTCCGGCGCGGCTACTACCAGCCGGGCAACATCGACGCACTCGTCATGCGCCTCCACGTACAAGGAACAGAGAATGGCTGATGGCAATGGCTGACGAACCGCTCGTACTCGGCATCGAGACCTCCTGCGACGAGACCGGCGTCGGCATCGTGCGCGGCACCACCCTCCTCGCCGACGCCGTCGCGTCCAGCGTGGACACCCACGCCCGCTTCGGCGGAGTCGTCCCGGAGATCGCCTCCCGCGCCCACCTGGAGGCGATGGTCCCCACCATCGAGCGCGCCCTCAGGGACGCCGGGGTCAGCGCCCGGGACCTGGACGGCATCGCCGTCACCGCCGGTCCGGGCCTCGCCGGAGCACTCCTCGTCGGCGTCTCGGCCGCCAAGGCGTACGCGTACGCGCTGAACAAGCCGCTCTACGGCGTGAACCACCTGGCCTCGCACATCTGCGTCGACCAGCTGGAGCACGGCCCGCTCCCCGAGCCGACGATGGCCCTGCTGGTCAGCGGCGGCCACTCCTCGCTGCTGCTCGCCCCGGACATCACCAGCGACGTACGGCCGCTGGGCGCCACCATCGACGACGCGGCGGGCGAGGCCTTCGACAAGATCGCCCGCGTGCTGGACCTCGGCTTCCCCGGCGGTCCGGTCATCGACCGGCTGGCCAGGGAGGGCGACCCCAAGGCCATCGCGTTCCCGCGCGGCCTGACCGGCTCCCGCGACCCCGCGTACGACTTCTCCTTCTCCGGGCTCAAGACCTCGGTCGCCCGATGGATCGAGGCGAAGCGCGCGGCAGGCGAGGAGGTGCCGGTACGCGACGTGGCGGCGTCCTTCCAGGAGGCGGTGGTCGACGTCCTGACCCGCAAGGCCGTCCGCGCCTGCAAGGACGAGGGCGTCGACCACCTGATGATCGGCGGCGGCGTCGCGGCCAACTCCCGGCTCCGCGCCCTCGCCCAGGAACGCTGCGAGCGCGCCGGGATCCGCCTCCGGGTCCCCCGCCCCGGACTCTGCACCGACAACGGCGCGATGGTCGCCGCCCTCGGCGCCGAGATGGTCGCGCGCAACCGGCCCGCCTCCGACTGGGAGCTCTCCGCCGACTCCTCGCTGCCGGTGACCGACCCGCACGTACCGGGCGCGCAGCACAGCCACACCCACGATCACGACCACGTGCACGAGATCAGCAAGGACAACCTGTACTCATGACCGTCGCGCTGATGTGGGAGGCCCGCGCCACCGACGGGCGGGGTACCGAACTGCTGGAGTGGGCCCGCGCCCGGGCCGGCGAACTCGCCCGTACCCCGCTCCGCACCGAGCTGCTGCGCGCCCCGGGGGACCGGGTGCTGGTGATCACCTGGTGGCCGGGGGAGTACGGCGACCAGCTGCCGGAACTCCCCGAGCCGGACGAACGGCTGATCACCCGCGCGGTGCACCGCTGGCGCTTCGAGTCACTGGGGCCGGTCGACTCCTGAAGGGCGTGCCCGACGGACGGATCTCCTCCGGGGCCGCGCGCCGCCGTACGGGCGGCGGCCCCGCGTGTCCGATGAGTTCCGGGCCGCCGCCGGGTCTACCTTCCAGAGCCCCGGGACCGGCGACGGGCCCGGACACCACCCGGTGGGACCCCTGGAGGAGAAGACCATGCAGAAGATCACTCCCTGTCTCTGGTTCGACGGCCGGGCCGCCGAGGCCGCCGACTTCTACGTCTCCGTGTTCGGCGGCGACTCGCGCGTCCTGGAGACCAGCCACTACCCCGAGGGCTCCCCGGGCGAGGCCGGTGCCGTGATGACCGTGCGCTTCCTGCTCGCGGACCAGGAGTACCTCGGCCTCAACGGCGGACCCGCCTTCCACTTCACCGAGGCCCTCTCGCTCTCCGTGGACTGCGCGGACCAGGCCGAGGTGGACCGGCTGTGGGCGGCGCTCACCGAGGGCGGCGAGGAGAGCCGGTGCGGCTGGCTCAAGGACAGGTTCGGGCTGTCCTGGCAGATCGTGCCGCGCGCCCTCCCCGACATCATCGGTGGCCCCGACCGGGACCGTGCCGACCGCGCCATGAAGGCGATGATGGGCATGGGCAAGCTCGACGTGGAGGCGCTGCTCAACGCCTGACGGCGGACCCGGCGCCGGGCGACAGGCGGTCGGCGGCCGGCAACCGGTCGCCGTGCGCCGGGCTTTCTGGTCCGGAGGCGGCAACCGCCCACGGGCGTAGGGCCGTTGCCGACCGGTCGGTAGGGTCGGGGTCATGCCTTCCAGAGCCCCGCTGCCGCCGCCTCCGCCGCCCGTGGAGATCCGGTCCTGGCCGGACCGCGCCTCGCTGCTCGCCGACCGGGCCGAGGTCCTCGGCGCGCTGGTGAGGCTGCACGTCGGCGGCGGACGACTCGCCCTCCTCCTGACCTGGGGCGGACTCACCGCCCTCGGCTGGGCGCTCATCGGTTCGGCGATGGCCTTCATCGAGGAGTCCCCGGACCCGGTCAGCGAACTGATCGCGGGCGTCACCCTCCTCGCCGGCATCGCCGTACTCGTACCGGCGGCCGTCTTCCTCGGCCTCGACATCGCGCGGGCCCGCAAGGTCCGCGCGCTGCTGGCCGGCTGGGGCGCGCTCGACCGCGATCCCGACCGGGACGGGGCGCTGCGGAGGCCCGGGCTCGGGCTCGCCTGGCTGCTGGTGTCCTACGCCCTGTGCGCCGCCGGCCTCTTCGTCTGCTTCGCCGTCCCGGCGGCTGCCACGCCGGGCGAGGACCGGTACGGCCCGGTGGTCCTCGCCATGGGGGCCGGCCTCTGCGCATGGATCACCGGACTGACCGGCGCGGTCACCGCCGCCTCGTACCGCCGCTGGGTGGTGCGGGTGCTGGGCCGTGGCTGACCGTTCCCGCCGGGCGGGCTGATCAGCCGGCCGGCCGGAAAGGGCGGCCGATCAGCATGGTCGGGGCGCCGACGACCCGGGTCAGCAGGACCGTCGCGGAGTTCGGCCCCGCGAGCTTCATCCGGCGGCGCACCTCCTCCGGCTCCACCGCCGAACCGCGCTTCTTCACCGTCAGCACCCCCACCTCCCGCTCCCGCAGGAGCGCCTTCAGCCGCTTCATGTTGAACGGGAGCTGGTCGGTGATCTCGTACCCGGAGGTGTACGGGGAGGAGTACGGCTCGTCGCTGGTGACGTAGGCGATCGTCTCGTCGATCAGCCGCCCGTCGCACCGGGCCACGATGTCGGCGACCAGGCTGGCGCGGATCACCGCGCCGTCCGGCTCGTACAGATAGCGGCCGACCGGGCCCACCGGCGGGGCAGGCAGCGGGGAGCGGGTGGCAAGGGTGGCGCCGGACGGCAGCAGGGTCGCCCGGTAGGAACCGGCCTCGAAGCCCTCGCCGTACCAGAGCACCGCCTCCTTCACGTCCCCGCCGTCCGAGATCCACTCGGCCTCGGCCTCCGGGCCGATCGCCTCGTGCGGGATGCCCGGCGCGATCTTCAGGGCCGCGCGCGGGGCCTTGAGCGCGGCGGCGGTCGCCCAGGAGAGCGGCGGCGAGTACGCCTCCGGGTCGAAGATCCGCCCCCGCCCGCCGCGCCGGGCCGGGTCCACGAAGACGGCGTCGTACCCGGCGGTGTCGATGCCGGTCACGTCGGCGCACCGGACCTCGATCAGCCCGCCGAGGCCGAGCGCCCCGGCATTGGCGCGGGCCACCTCGGCGGTGAGCGGGTCGCGGTCGACGGCCAGCACCGCGATGCCCGCCCGGGCCAGCGCGATCGCGTCGCCGCCGATGCCGCAGCACAGGTCCGCCACCCGCCGCACCCCGCCCAGCGCCGCGAACCGTCCGGCGCGGTACGTGGCGACGGAGGTACGGGTCGCCTGCTCGACGCCGTTGGGCGTGAAGAACATCCGGTACGCGTCCTCGGCGCCGAACTTCGTCACCGCCCGCTGCCGCAGCCTGGCCTGCCCCAGGGCGGCCGAGACCAGGTCCGGGGCGTGGTCTCGGCGCAGCCGGGTGGCGGTGGCCAGTTCGCGCGCCGGATCGTGGTCCCGCAACTCGTCCAGGAGGGCGGTGCCCTCGGGCGTACGCAGGGCGGCGAAGGAGGCGAGCGGGCCGGTGGGGCCGTCACCGGCGGGGAGAGGTGCGTTCACCCGTCCCATTGTGGGCCAGCGGACGGCGGGGGCCGCCCCCGCCCGGGCTGTCCGCCAGGCGGGGGACCCGGCCCGACGGGCGGCGGTGTCGGGACGGGGAGCCGGGGACCGGCTGGCAGGATGCGGCGCCATGCAATCAGTACGACAAAAGGAAAAAATGACTATGAAGCGGCGCAGATCCGGCACGGTCGTCCTGGCGGCCCTGCTGGGCGCCGCCCTCGCCGCCGGATGCGGCCAGAGCCCCTCCGGTGGCGACCACTCCACCCGCCAGGGCGCGGCGGGCGCGGGCGGCAGGGCGGCGGCCGGAAAGGCCCCGCAGGCCGGCCCGGCCGGCGCCCTCGTCTCGTACGCCGAACGGCTGAAGCGGCGCCAGGCGCAGCGGGTCGCCGTCGCGAAGAAGTGGGGGCTGGCCGAGGTCCCGCTGGTCGCTCCCGCGCCGCCCGCCGAGAAGCCGGAGATCACCAGCCGCGAGGGGTTCGAGGTCGACGACGGCGAGGACCTGCCGCAGGTCTTCACGACCGTCCCCACCGACCAGCGGATCGTCTTCCTCACCATCGACGACGGGGCCGACAAGGATCCCGAGCTGATCCGGATGATGGACGAGCTGAAGATCCCGTACACCGCCTTCCTCAGCGACTACCTCGCGAGCGAGGACTACGGGTACTTCGCCGGGATGCAGAAGAAGGGCGTCACCCTCAACAACCACACCCTCACCCACCCCTACCTCCCCGGGCTCTCCTACGCCCAGCAGAAGAAGGAGATCTGCGACCAGCAGGACCGGATCGAGAAGCACTTCGGCAAGCGGCCGGTGCTCTTCCGGCCGCCGTACGGCAACTACAACCGCGACACCCTCGTCGTCGCCAAGTCCTGCGGGATCAAGGCCGTGCCGCTGTGGGCGGAGGAGGCGTTCCCCGACCACATGGACTGGCGGGAGTGGGACCGGGACCTGCACCCGGGCGACATCGTCCTCACCCACTTCCAGGGGCCCGAGCAGTGGAAGGGGACCATGGCCGACATGATCCGCAACGTCATGAAGGTCATCACGGAGAAGGGGTACGCGGTCGCCCGGCTGGACGACTACGTCTGACCCCCGGGGGGGCGCCCGGAACGCCGCGAACCGCCCCGGCGTTGTCCCCGTGGGCTCCCGGCGGAGACCGGGCCGGTACGGCGGAGGCGCGGCCCCGGCCCCGGGCGCGCCGCCGCCCGGACGGACCGCCCCGGCGCGCGGGCGGCGCCACGCACGGGTACTGAATTGGCACTCCGCTTGACCGAGTGCTAATCGCGGTCATAGTCTCGGTGCTGGCACTCCCCACTGGAGAGTGCCAGCAGTACCGCGCGACAGGGCAGGTCCGGCACCCGCGACGACGGATCCGGCCCGGCGCGACCCCAGACTGTTAAACCCCGTGAGATCTCCGAAGGGGGAGACCGGATCGTGTCGACCACCAGCTCCAAGGTTGCGATCAAGCCGCTCGAGGACCGCATTGTGGTCCAGCCGCTCGACGCCGAGCAGACCACGGCTTCCGGCCTGGTCATTCCGGACACCGCCAAGGAGAAGCCCCAGGAGGGCGTCGTCCTGGCCGTGGGCCCGGGCCGCTTCGAGAACGGCGAGCGCCTTCCGCTCGACGTCAAGACCGGCGATGTCGTCCTGTACAGCAAGTACGGCGGCACCGAGGTGAAGTACAACGGCGAGGAGTACCTCGTCCTCTCGGCCCGCGACGTCCTCGCGATCATCGAGAAGTAATTCACCCACATTTGCTGTGTGTTCTGCGCCCCTGGCCCCCTGCGAAATAACAAGCCGGGTGGCGAGGGGCGCAGTTCGTTCGAGAGGGAAAACAGCCCATGGCGAAGATTCTGAAGTTCGACGAGGACGCCCGTCGCGCCCTTGAGCGCGGCGTCAACAAGCTTGCCGACACGGTCAAGGTGACGATCGGCCCCAAGGGCCGCAACGTCGTCATCGACAAGAAGTTCGGCGCGCCCACCATCACCAACGACGGTGTCACCATCGCGCGCGAGGTCGAGCTCGACGACCCGTTCGAGAACCTCGGTGCCCAGCTGGTGAAGGAGGTCGCCACCAAGACCAACGACGTCGCCGGTGACGGCACCACCACCGCCACCGTCCTCGCCCAGGCGCTCGTCCGCGAGGGCCTGCGCAACGTCGCCGCGGGTGCCTCCCCGGCCGCCCTGAAGAAGGGCATCGACGCCGCGGTCAAGGCCGTGTCCGAGGAGCTCCTCGCGACCGCCCGCCCGATCGAGGACAAGTCCGACATCGCCGCCGTGGCCGCGCTCTCCGCGCAGGACCCGCAGGTCGGCGAGCTCATCGCGGACGCGATGGACAAGGTCGGCAAGGACGGCGTCATCACCGTCGAGGAGTCCAACACCTTCGGCCTGGACCTCGAGTTCACCGAGGGCATGGCCTTCGACAAGGGCTACCTGTCCCCGTACATGGTGACCGACCAGGAGCGTATGGAGGCCGTCCTCGACGACCCGTACATCCTGATCCACCAGGGCAAGATCGGCTCGATCCAGGAGCTGCTCCCGCTGCTGGAGAAGGTCATCCAGGCCGGCGGCTCGAAGCCCCTCCTGATCATCGCCGAGGACGTCGAGGGCGAGGCGCTCTCCACCCTCGTCGTCAACAAGATCCGCGGCACCTTCAACGCCGTCGCGGTGAAGGCCCCGGGCTTCGGCGACCGCCGCAAGGCCATGCTCGGCGACATCGCCACCCTCACCGGTGCGACCGTCATCGCCGAGGAGGTCGGCCTCAAGCTCGACCAGGCCGGTCTGGACGTGCTGGGCACCGCCCGCCGCGTGACCGTCTCCAAGGACGACACGACCATCGTCGACGGCGGCGGCGACGCCGGTGACGTCAAGGGCCGCGTCAACCAGATCAAGGCCGAGATCGAGAACACGGACTCCGACTGGGACCGCGAGAAGCTCCAGGAGCGCCTCGCGAAGCTGGCCGGCGGCGTGTGCGTGATCCGCGTCGGTGCTGCCACCGAGGTCGAGCTCAAGGAGAAGAAGCACCGTCTGGAGGACGCCATCTCCGCGACCCGCGCCGCGGTCGAGGAGGGCATCGTCTCCGGTGGTGGCTCTTCCCTCGTCCACGCCGTCAAGGTCCTGGAGGGCAACCTCGGCAAGACCGGCGACGAGGCCACCGGTGTCGCGGTCGTGCGCCGCGCCGCCGTCGAGCCGCTGCGCTGGATCGCCGAGAACGCCGGCCTCGAGGGTTACGTCATCACCTCGAAGGTCTCGGACCTCGACAAGGGCCAGGGCTTCAACGCCGCCACCGGTGAGTACGGCGACCTGATCAAGGCCGGCGTCATCGACCCGGTCAAGGTCACCCGCTCCGCCCTGGAGAACGCCGCGTCCATCGCGTCGCTGCTGCTCACGACCGAGACCCTGGTCGTCGAGAAGCCGGCCGAGGAAGAGGCCGAGGCCGGTCACGGCCACGGTCACTCCCACTAGTACGGTCGCCCGCCGGCTTCCGGGCCGGTGAGCGGTGCGAGGTCCGGTGCCCCCGTCGCGGGGGCACCGGACCTCGCCGTTTTCCGGGCGGGCGCCGCCGTTCGCCGGGCGGATCCTGCCGGTCGCCTCACTTCGGGCCGTACTTGCGTCCCGTCCGCGAGGTCATGTCGCCCAGCAGGCCGCGGGGGGTCACCTTCACCAGTCCCATCAGCGCCTTGTACCGCGCGTCCGGCACCGACACCGTCCGGCCGCGTGCCAGGTCGGCGAGGGCGGCGGTCACCAGCTTGTCGACGTCCAGCCACATCCAGCCCGGGATGTTCCCGGTGCCCATCCCGGCCCGCTGGTGGAACTCCGTCCGCACGAAGCCGGGGCAGAGCGCCATCAGCCGCACCCCGGACCCGGCCAGGTCCTTCGCGGCGCCCTGGGTGAACTGGACGACCCACGCCTTCGACGCCCCGTACGTACCGCGGGGGACGAACGCCGCGACCGAGGCGACGTTGACGATCCCGCCCCGGCCGCGCTCGCGCATCCCGGCCGCCGCGGCCGAGGTCAGCCGCAGCACGGCCTCGCAGTGCACCTTCAGCATCGCCAGCTCGTCGTCGAGCGGCACCTCCAGGTAACGCCCCTTGTTGCCGAACCCCGCGTTGTTGACGAGGAGTTCGACCGGATGGTCGCGGTCGCGGAGACGTTCCTCGACGGCCGCGATCCCGGCGTCCGCGGACAGGTCCGCGGTGAGCACCGTGGCCTCGATGCCGTGCCGGTCGTGCAGTTCGGTGGCCTGGTCCCGCAGCCGCTCGGTGTCCCGGGCGACCAGCACGAGGTTGTGCCCCTGTCCCGCGAGCCGCCGCGCGAACGCGGCGCCGATGCCCGCCGTCGCGCCGGTAATCAGTGCAGTCGTCATGCGCGGCACGTTAACGGTCCCGCCCCGGTCCCCGCGCACCCGTCCCACCCCCGCCGGTGCGCGGGGCGCTTCCGCCGGTTGACGTACGGCACCCGGGTTGGGTCCGGCTCCGGGGTCCCGCGTCAACACCGCGTGCCGCTCCGACCTCCCCGGAACGGGTTGTCCCGGCGCTTTCCGGGCAGGGGACCGGGAAACGGGAAGGGACGGAGAGGTGCGGGGGCGAAGGCCGCGGAGCCTGGACGAGGGTGATCCGGCGTTCCGAACCCGTAAAGATCCTCCCTCGGCACGAGGGTGCATCCTTTGCCTACCCATTACTCTGGTCGCAAGGCCACGCTGTGTGGCCATGGAGGAGTGAGATGAGGAGCAGCAACCCGGTCTTCTCGCGACGTGGGTTCAGCCGCGACAGCGGTACCGCGGGGTACGCGGCGCCGCAGGCCGGGGCCACCGTCACGGGTGAGAACCCCTACGCGCAGGGCACCGCCCATCCGTACGCCACCAACCCCTACGCACAGCAGACGCCGCCCGGGGTCCGTTCCGGTGCGATGACCATCGACGACGTCGTCAGCCGCACCGCGATGACGCTCGGCACGGTCGTCGTCGGCGCCGTGCTCGCCTGGTGGCTCCTGCCGATCGACACCGAGAACCTCGGCAAGTCCTACGGCATCGCCGTCGGCGCCGCGGTCATCGGCTTCGTCCTGTCGATGGTCAACTCGTTCAAGCGCAAGCCGTCTCCGCCGCTGATCCTGGCCTACGCCGCGTTCGAGGGCATCTTCCTCGGCGTCGTCAGCAACGTCGTCGACGCCTACGTCAGCCCCGGCGCCGCCATGCAGGCCGTGCTCGGCACCATGGCCGTCTTCGGCGGCGTCCTGCTCGCCTACCGGACCGGTCTCATCCGGGTGACCCGCCGCTTCTACGGCTTCGTCATGGCCGCCCTGATCGGCTTCGTGCTGCTCATGGTCGTGAACGCCCTCTTCGCCGTGTTCGGCGGCGGCGACGGCCTCGGCTTCCGCAGCGGTGCGCTCGGTGTCGTCTTCGGCATCGTCGCCATCGTGATCGGCGCCTGCATCCTCGCCCTGGACTTCAAGGTGGTCGAGGACGGCATCGCCTACGGCGCTCCGCGCGAGGAGGCGTGGACAGCCGCCTTCGGCCTCACCGTGACCCTGGTCTGGATCTACCTGGAGATGCTGCGACTCGTCGCGATCCTCAGCGGCGACGACTGATCCCGTACCGCTGACTCCGTAGCGCCGACTCCGTCGCGCCGGTCCACGGACGGCCCGCAGGCACTGTGTCTGCGGGCCGTCCGCGTGTGCCGGGGCGGGTGCGGGGCGCGTAGGGTCGCGGAGTGCTTGATACAACCCCCTTGATCACCGCCGTGGACCGTTTCGCCGACCGGCTGCGGGCCGCCCCGCAGAGCCGCCTCCAGCAGGGCACCGCCGCACGGGCGCTGGAGGCCGCGCGGGAGCTGAGCGCCCGCGCGCAGCGCGTGGAGCGGCCGGGGCAGGAGCCGTACGTCATGCCGGACGGCGGGATGTTCGGCGTCGGGGACCAGGTGGCCGTCGCCGGCCACGATCTGGCCGTGGCACTGGAAACGGCCCCGCCCGAGGAGCTGGACGAGGCCGTGCGGTACGTGACGGAGGCGGCGGCGGAGGCCTTCGCGTAGAGGCCTTCGTCCGGAGCGGGCCGGGTCAGAACGAGGCGATGACCCGGTCCGCGAGGATGTAGACGTTGTCCGCGCCGCAGGAGAAGGTCAGGGCGTAGGCACCGGAGACGCCCGAACCGCCCAGCAGGACGGGCTGCTCGCCCGCGCGCAGCGAGTCCGCGAGCCGCTCGGCCGTCTCCCGGTGGCCCGGGGTCATACAGAGCGTGGTGCCGTCGGCGAAGACGTACACGTCCAGGGTGCCGAGCGGACCGGGGCGTACGTCCGCCAGCGCGGTGCCCGTGTCGGCGAGCTCCTCCAGGCGGTTCACCGTGCGCTCGTGGTCGGTGATCACCGGCGTCCGGACCGGGACGAAGTCCGGGTGGGACGGGTGACGGCGACGGGCGGCGGCCAGCTCCGGCGAGTCGTCGGCGAACTCCGCCGCCCCCGGCTCCTCCGCCAGCTCGGCGAACTCCTGCATCGCGTCGGTCACGGCCGCGTCGTCGGGGTGGGCGGGACGGTCCGCGAAGGCGGTGAACGCCGTCTCGCCGGTCTCGTCGGTCTCGTCCGCCTCCTCGGCGTACGGGAAGGTCAGCGCCTCCAGGCCGGCGAAGTCCGCCTGCCGGGGCAGGAAGTACGCGGCGTCCTCGCCCAGCCCGGCCAGTCCGCCCAGCAGCGACGGGGCGTCGGCCGCGTCACGGGCTTCCTGCGCCGCCCAGAAGGCGCGCGCCTCGGCCAGTTCCCGCTCCCGTTCCTCGGCGAGGGCCTCGGACACGGCCGCGCGTATCTCGTCGGCGGGCGCGGCGCCGGTACGGCTCTGCGCAGGCACCGTACGGGCGCGGTCCCTGTCCCGGGCGAGCTCGTCGCGCAGCCCGGCGATCTGCCGGTGCAGCCCGCGAGCGGAGTACACGGCAGCGGCGCCCACGGCCGTGGCGGCGGCGGTGGTCAGCAACAGGGCAAACGACATGGCGCTCACTGACATACTCCCGGTCTCTATCGATACCCCCGACTTCCTACATCAGCTTGTCCCGTCCCTCTGCTCGTCGTCAGTGCAAAACGTCATGAACTGGACGGGGCTTTGGTCCCGGCGCATCCGGCCGGTCCGCTCTGACCTGCGGAAACGATGACGTCGGGGGACGCACATCACATCCTGGGACAGATTCGGTCACGGTGCGGGCTCGGCGGGGTTCGCCCGCGAGCCACGGCGGCGCACGCGAAGGGGCCGGGCGGAGGGAATCCCTCCGCCCGGCCCCGGCCGGGCCACTGCCGTGAGCCGGGCCGGGGCCGGCCCGGACCGGCGGATCAGCTGAGGCGCTCGATGACCATGGCCATGCCCTGGCCACCGCCGACGCACATGGTCTCCAGGCCGAACTGCTTGTCGTGGAACTGGAGGCTGTTGATCAGGGTGCCGGTGATGCGGGCGCCCGTCATGCCGAAGGGGTGGCCGACCGCGATGGCGCCGCCGTTGACGTTGACCTTCTCCAGCGGCAGGCCGAGGTCCCGGTAGGAGGGGATGACCTGGGCGGCGAAGGCCTCGTTGAGCTCGGCGAGGTCGATGTCGTCGATGGTCAGCCCGGCCCGCTTCAGCGCCTGCTTGCTGGCCTCGACCGGCCCGTATCCCATGATCTCGGGGGAGAGGCCGGAGACGCCGGTGGAGACGATCCGGGCGAGCGGGGTCAGACCCAGCTCGCGCGCCTTGGTGTCGGACATGATCACGAGGGCGGCGGCGCCGTCGTTGAGCGGGCAGCAGTTGCCCGCGGTGACGAGGCCGTCGGGGCGGAAGACGGGCTTCAGCCCGGAGACGCCCTCCAGCGTGACGCCCGCGCGCGGGCCGTCGTCCTTGGCGACGACCGTGCCGTCCGGCGTCGTGACCGGGGTGATCTCACGCTCCCAGAAACCGTTCTTCAGGGCTTCCTCGGCGAGGTTCTGGGACCGTACGCCGAACTCGTCCATCTCCGCGCGGCTGATGCCCCTGAGCCGGGCGAGGTTCTCCGCGGTCTGCCCCATCGAGATGTACGCGTCCGGGATCAGCCCGTCCTCGCGCGGGTCGTGCCAGTCCGTGCCGGTCGCCTCGGCGCGGGCCGCGGTACGCGCCTCGGCCTCGGCGAAGAGCGGGTTGCGGGTGTCCGGCAGGCTGTCGGAGTTCCCCTTGGCGAAGCGGGAGACCATCTCGACACCGGCGGAGATGAAGACGTCGCCCTCGCCGGCCTTGATGGCGTGCAGCGCCATGCGGCTGGTCTGGAGCGAGGAGGAGCAGTAGCGGGTGACCGTACAGCCCGGCAGGTGGTCCATCCCCATCTGGACGGCGACGATGCGCCCCAGGTTGTTGCCCTGCTCGCCGCCGGGGAGGCCGCAGCCGAGCATCAGGTCGTCGATGTCCCTCGGGTCCAGCTCGGGGACCTTCGCCAGAGCGGTCTGGATGATGGTGGCGGTCAGGTCGTCGGCCCGGAGGTCCTTGAGCGACCCCTTGAAGGCACGGCCGATGGGCGAACGGGCGGCAGAGACGATCACGGCTTCGGGCATCACGCGGCTCCATGGGGAGGGGAAGGCTCAACGACGGTACGGCCGTGGCCGGGCGGGACGCGACCGGACGGCCGGTCGGGCGGCCGGCGGGACCGCCGCAGACGGCGGCCCCCCGCCGGACCGTTCCGGCATCACTGTCTGGGAAGTTACCCGGCGGCCAGGCCGGGGTCACCGGCCTGGCCGTGTGATGCGGGCCTCTTTTCTAAGCGCTTGCTCAGCCTGCTCGGAGCGGGTCGGGCCGTGCACGCGCCGTTCGGCCTCCCGGTCCGACGCCCCGCCCGCCACGCCCCGTCCGCCACGCCCACTCACGGGCGCCGCCGGGCCGCCCGTGCCCGCGCGTCGGCGTTCGCCCCGGGGACGGCGGGACCGGAACCGGAGCCGTGTGCCTGGTCCGCCCCCGGGCCCTGCGGCGTACCGGTCTCCCCGGGCCGCTGCCCGTCCGGCGCGCGCTCGGGCCGGTGCCCGGGCCGGTCCTCCGGCTGGTGCTCCGCCGTACGCTCCGGTGGGTGTTCCGCTTCGTCCGGGTGCTCCGTCGCCCGGCCCGTCGTCCGGTCCGCCGGGTGCGGGTGGGGCTCCGTGTGCGCGGGGAGGCGCCGCCGCCTGCGGTGCTTGAGCAGGGCCCAGGGAGCACGTGCCCCCGTGACCTCCGTACCGGCCTCCCGGGCCGCCTGCGACGCGGCCTTCGCCACCGGCAGCATGTCCTCGCGCCGCGAGCCGTCGAGGTGGTCCGTCTCGGGCCAGAGCCCGAGCGCCGCGCAGAGCGTCGGAAGCACCGCCATGGCGGCCGTGGCGTACCCCTCGGCGGAGGGGTGGTAGTTGTCCGGGCCGAAGAGCTCGCGCGGGTTCGCCTCGAACTCCGGCCCCAGCAGGTCGCCCAGCGAGACCGTGCGGCCGCCCTGCTCCACCGCGCCGATCGTCTGGGCCGCCGCCAGCTGCCGGCTGACCCGGCGGGCCAGGTACCGCAGCGGCTGGTAGACCGGCTCGATCGTGCCGAGGTCCGGGCAGGTCGCCACGACCACCTCCGCGCCCGCCGTCCGCAGCCTCCGCACGGCGGTGTTCAGACAGCGCACCGACTGCGTGGCGGGCATCCGGTGGGTGACGTCGTTCGCGCCGATCATGATCACGCACACGTCCGGATGACCCGACGGATCGGCCAGCAGCAGAGCCACCTGCCGCTCCAGATCGTCCGACCTGGCCCCCGGCAGGGCCACGTTGCGCATGTCCACCGGCCGCTCGGCGACCGCCGCGAGCCCCGAGGCGAGCAGCGCCCCCGGTGTCTGCCCGGCCCGCCGCACCCCCTGACCGGCCGCCGTGGAGTCACCGAGGAGAGCCAGCCGGAGCGGGTCGGCGGGCCCGGCGAAGGCGACGCCGTACCGCCCGTCCGCACTCGGAGGAACCGGGGCGATACCGCCGCCCACCTGCCGCTTCGCGAGCTGCACCTCGGCCAGGACGAGGCCGACCGTCGCCGCCCCGATGAGCCCGATGCTGCCGCCGCCGAACGCGGCGCCCGCCGCGATCCGCCGTGCCACTCTTGCCGTCGACACCGTGCGGTCCACCTCCTTCTCGCCACTCAGCCGTACACGTACGTACCTGCCCCGCAGGGGGCCGCGTCCAATCGCTTCGCCCAATGTGGTGCCCGTACGCATACTCTGGGCCGGACCATCTCGGAGATCCCGGAGTACACGGTGAAATTCCACGATTCGATGATCAGTCTTGTCGGCAACACCCCGCTGGTCAGGCTGCGGAACGTCTCGGCCGGCATCCAGGCGACCGTCCTGGCCAAGGTCGAGTACTTCAACCCCGGCGGCTCGGTGAAGGACCGCATCGCGCTGCGCATGATCGAGGCGGCGGAGAAGAGCGGCGAACTGCGGCCCGGCGGCACGATCGTCGAGCCGACGAGCGGCAACACGGGCGTCGGCCTCGCCATCGTCGCGCAGCAGAAGGGGTACAAGTGCATCTTCGTCTGCCCCGACAAGGTCTCCATGGACAAGATCAACGTGATGCGCGCGTACGGCGCCGAGGTCGTCGTCTGCCCGACGGCCGTCGATCCCTCGCACCCCGACTCGTACTACAACGTCTCCGACCGGCTGGTCCGTGAGACCCCCGGAGCCTGGAAGCCCGACCAGTACTCCAACCCCAACAACCCGCGCTCCCACTACGAGACCACCGGTCCCGAGCTGTGGGAGCAGACGGAGGGGCGGATCACGCACTTCGTCGCGGGCGTCGGCACCGGCGGCACGATCACCGGAACCGGCCGCTATCTCAAGGAGATCAGCGACGGCGGGGTCACCGTGGTCGGCGCCGACCCGGAAGGCTCGGTCTACTCCGGCGGCTCCGGGCGCCCTTACCTCGTGGAGGGTGTCGGCGAGGACTTCTGGCCGTCCGCCTACGACCGGACCGTCACGGACGAGATCGTCGCCGTCTCGGACAAGGACTCCTTCCAGATGACCCGCCGCCTCGCCAAGGAGGAGGGGCTCCTCGTCGGCGGCTCCTGCGGCATGGCGGTCGTCGCGGCACTGGAGGTCGCCCGGCGGCTCGGCCCCGACGACGTGGTGGTCGTCCTGCTGCCGGACAGCGGACGCGGCTACCTCAGCAAGATCTTCAACGACGAGTGGATGGCCGACTACGGCTTCCTGGAGGACACCGGCCCCTCCGCCCGCGTCGACTCGGTGCTCGCCCACAAGGAGGGCCCGATGCCCTCGCTCGTCCACATGCACCCGGACGAGACGGTCGGCCAGGCCATCGAGGTCCTGCGCGAGTACGGCGTCTCCCAGATGCCGATCGTGAAGCCGGGCGCCGGGCACCCCGACGTGATGGCCGCCGAGATCGTCGGCTCGGTGGTGGAGCGCGAACTCCTGGACGCCCTGTTCACCAGGCGGGCCCAGCTCACCGACCCGCTGGAGAAGCACATGTCGGCGCCGCTGCCGCAGGTCGGATCCGGCGAACCGGTCGAGGACCTGATGGCCGTGCTCAGCGGCTCCGGCGGGTCCGACGCCGCGATCGTGCTGGTCGAGGGGAAGCCCAAGGGGGTCGTGAGCAGGCAGGATCTCCTCTCCTTCCTGGCGAAGGAGAGCGGCGTCACCGTCTGATCCCCCCGGGGCACCGTCCGGCGCCGTCGGGTCCCGTCGCAGAACTGGTACGAGCACGTCACGTCCACGCAGCACCCGCTTAACACGCGTCCGGCACATTGGTGGGTGTCGGCAGGGAAACCCGCCGGCACCACATACGGCGACATGGACTACGGAGCGGCTCCCGGACCTCCAAAGTCGCCAGGACGCGAGTGCCCGGCCCTGACCCGGACCGCGTCCCTCGCGGGGACCGCCGTCGTCCCGCCCCCCGGGCGACCGGGGGTGCGGCGGTCCCCGCGACATACTTCCGGCGACGGCCGGCCGGATTCACCGGCCGGCCGTCGGCGCGTTCGGCGGCAGGGTCCGACTGTCGCCCCGGCTCTGCCGCCTCTGGCCGGCCGCCTTGGCCCTGGCACTCCGGCCCTGGCACTCCGGCCCTTGCGCTCCGGCCCTGGCGCCTTTGCGCCACTTCCCTCCGCGTACCCGGCGCACCTGGCGTTTCCGCGCCGGACCCCGCCGCGTTCCCCGCTGCCCGCCGCTCCTCTGTATATGGACATGCACACCGCTTGCTGGCTGAATGGACGCGACGGCGGCGGATCGCGTCATGCCCGCGCCGCGACGGGGACGGACGTACGGAGGCAGAGCATGGGCGGGAGCGGACCCGCGGCACGGTTGCAGCGGCTCTTCGAGGGGCGGCGGCTCACACCGACCCAGCGCCGGATCGCCCACTCCCTGGTACGCCGGGCCGCCGACGCCCCCTTCCTGTCCAGCGTCGAACTCGCCGAACTGGCCGGAGTCAGCCAGCCCTCCGTGACCCGGTTCGCCGTGGCGCTCGGCTTCGACGGGTACCCGTCGCTCCGCCGGCACCTGCGGGAGACCGGGCCCGCCGACACCGACGGGGAGACCGGCGCCGAGGACCCGTACAACGCCTACCAGCAGGCCGTCCACGCCGAGATCGAGAACCTGCGCCACCTCTCCGAACTCCTCGCCGACCCGGAGCCGGTGGAGCGGGCCGGACGGCTGCTCGCCGCGTCGAGCCCGCTCCCGGTGCTCGGGCTGCGCGCAGCCTCCTCGCAGGCCCGGGGGTTCGGCTACTTCGCCGCCAAGGTGCACCCCGACGTCCGGGTGCTCGACGAGGGCGGTTCGATGCTGCACGACCGCATCGACACCGCCCGCAGGGCCGGCGCCGAGGTGCTCCTCTGCTTCGCGCTGCCCCGCCACCCGAGGGAGACCCTGGACGCGCTCGGCCACGCCCGCGAACAGGGGCTCACCACGGTGACCGTCGCCGACTCGGCCTTCGCCCCGGTCGCCGCACTCAGCGACCTGCTCATCCCGGCCCCGGTCGGCACCGGCCTCGCCTTCGACACCGCCTGCGCCCCGATGCTGCTCGGCCGGGTCCTGCTCGAGGCGATGTGCGACGGACTGCCGGACGCGCAGGCCCGGCTGGAGTCCTTCGACGCGCGGGCGGCGGCGCGGGGGCTGTTCGTGGAGTAGGGGGCCGTCCCTTCACCGGCGGCCGTCCCTTCACCTGCGGCTGCGCTTCCAGCTGCGCCTCCACCTGCGGCCGTCCGCTCCCAGCCGCACCCGCGTACCTGTGTGATGTCCCGTTTCTCAGACGGGACTCAGATAAACCCACTAATCTCCGCGCCCAGAGGAACCGGCCCGGGGACAGCCCTGAGGCGCCGGTGGGTACGCGGAGAGGGGTACGGACATGGGGCGCGGGGCGCAGTCGTTGGCGAGGGTGGCCGTGATCGTGCGGGCCGGGGCCGCACCCCTGTGGTGGCCGGGGCTCCTGGTCGTCGTCGTGGGGGCGCTCGTCCCCGCCGGGACGGGCCGCCGGATCGGACTGCTCACGGGCGCGGCCCTCTTCGTCGTCACGCTCGCCCTGGTGGCGACGGTCGGGGTCAAGCGGTACGCGGAGCTGGCGAAGGGGTCCGCCCGGGCGGGGCGCACCGACGTGCTCCAGGACCGGGCCGTGACCGTACGGAACTGGCGGCGAGCCCACCGCTGGTGGCTGCTCGGCGCCTTCCTGGTCGCCCTCGGCCTCGGCTTCCTGCTGCCGGGGGCCGGCGGGATGGTGCTGGCCGGGGCGGGTGCGGGGCTGCTGCTGCGGGCCGTACGCGTCGGACGGCTGGAGCAGCGCGAGGACGTCCTCTACTGGGTGCGTACGGACTGGGTGAAGCACGGCCGGCCCGCCGGCAAGCAGGTGAAGGCGTACCGGACGACCGGGCCGGCGGCGGGCGACGCACGGGCCGGCGGTGCGCGCCGGGTCGCCGTGTGACCCGGCCCGAACACGTCGATGCCGCCGTCCCCTTCGTACGGAAGGGGCGGCGGCATCCGCGCGTCCGGGCCGGGTCCGGTGGTCCTCAGACCTCCAGTTCGGCCTCGATCCGCTTCAGCTGGTGGCGGGCCATCGCGAGGTTGGCGCGGTTGGAGTCCAGGACCAGGTAGAGGAAGAGTCCGTTGCTGCCGCGGGTCTTGAGCAGCCGGATCAGGTGGTACTGACCGCTGAGCGTGATCAGGATGTCCTCGATCTCCTCCTTGAGGCCGAGGTGGTCCATGGTGCGCAGCTTGGCGCGGACGACGTCGGTGTTCCCGGCGGCCGCGACTTCGAGGTTGAAGTCCTTGCCGCCGCCGAGGGTGCCCAGAGCCATGCCGCTGGTGTAGTCGACGAGAGCGACACCGAGGGATCCCTCGATGGACGACATCGCTTCCTTGAGCGCGGTTTCGGTGTTGGCCATGAGTGCTCGTTTCCTTTCCCTGACCGGTCGGGGTGACCGGATCTTCTTCTGTGTGATGGTTCAGTCCTGGCTGTGGAGTGTGGGGGCGCCCCGGTTCGGTCCCGCCGCCCTACACGGGGCGTTGCGGCAGCGCACGGGTCTGCGCGGGGCGGGCCGGAGGCGGGGGCGGGGTCCGCTCGACGCGGTCCAGGGCGGCGTCGACGAGTTCCCCGACCCGGGCGCTCGCCCGGCGGCCCTCCAGGTGGAGGCGGCCGACGTTGATGCGGTCCTCGGCGAGCAGGGTCAGTACGGCGGACGAGCCCGCGGCGTACGTCGCGATGTAGCCGGACTCCCCGCGGACCAGGAGCTCCCGGAATCCGGCGCGGCCGGTCGCCTCCGTCATCCTGATCGCGACGCCGAGCGCGGCGGCGGTCAGGGCGGCGACGCCCTCGGCCTCCACACCGGGGGTGTCGTGGGCCAGCACCAGACCATCGGTGCTGGCGGCCAGCGCACCGCCGATGAGGGGCACCCGGGCCCGCAACCGCTGGAGTTCGTCGAGGACGTCCTGCAGTTCAGCCTCGGGCACCATCAGCTGTCTCCTCCCGGCACGCTGTCTGAGCGCGCGTATCACAAGCCCTCCAATGCATCTCGGAGCCGGCGCAGCAGGGCGACGTCCGGGTCGGACGTGACATCGGGAAGCACGACCCGGCCGGGCGACGCCGCCCCCGGCAGCACCGCTTTGCGGACGGGCTCGACGAGCCCGGCGGCGGCGAGCCTCCGCAGGTCGACCAGGGTGTGGAAGGCCGAACGCCCCAGGACCTGGGCGATGTCGGAGGCCGTCCGTACGCCGTCGACCAGCTCCAGGACATGCCGCTGGCGCGACGGCACCGGGCTGTCCACCGGGTGCGCGGCGCGGACGAGCGGGGAGCTGTCGGTCAGCGCGTCCGGCCAGATCCGGTCCAGCAGCTCACGGCGCCGGAGCGTCTCGCGCTCGACGGCACCCACGGCGACGGGCCGGACCGGACCGATCCAGTGGGACACGCCGTACCGGAACCTGGTCGGCGTACGGGTGGGGGCGAGGACGAAGAAGGCGGCGTCGTAGAGCGCGCCGAGGTGGCACAACTCCAGCGCGCCGCCCGGTACATGGCCGCTGTCGACCAGATAGCGGCCGACCCGTTGACCGGCTCCCGCCTGGGCGACCGCGTCCCACCAGCGTTCGTGGCGCAGCGCCCCGCCCGTGGTGAGCAGGACGTCGATGCCGGGGGTGGAGGGGCTCTCCGCGTGCACCACCTTCCCGTCGGCGAGGTAGAGCGTGCCGCGGTCGCGCATCAGGGCGCCGGTGGCGCGTTCGGCGGCGAGCCGCTGGAGCATCGGGGAGAGGACGGCGGCCTGGTCCACCTCGGGGGGCGTCGTCCTGGTGCTCATGCCAGGACCAGCCGTTCGGCCAGTTCGCCCAGGCGTATCCGGGCGAGGGCGAGGTTGCCCTCGGTCCGGTCGAGCCAGAGATGGAGGAAGACGCTGCTGTCGAAGACCGTCTCCACGAAGCGGATCACGTGGTAGCCGGTGTGCGTCGTGATGATGACGTCCTCGACCGGAAGGCCGGTGCGGGTGTTCGCGTCCGTCCGGCCGTCGGCATACGGGCTGAGGGTGAAGGCGGGTTGCTCGGCCGCCATCCGGGCCACCTCGGCGGTCTCCGCCGCGGTCGCCTCGTGGTCGCCGTTGGGCGAGTCACCGATGGTGCCGAGGGCGAGGCCGCTCGTCCAGTCGACGACCGCGGCGCCCCGGGCTCCTGGCAGCCTCATGACTTCGAGCAGGCACTCGTCGATTCCCGGCACCGCGGCTTCCCCTCCAGGCAATGGCGTTCGGAGCTGTGATCCTGAGGCTACGCACGGTGGCCGGTCCTGGGGGGGTGGTTTGGCATTTTCCAGTGGTACATGCGGCGGGCGGTGTAAGGGAATTGAGGAGAAGGCGTAAGGGAGAAGTCTGACAAAAGGAGGGATGCGGACGGAAGGGCACGTCATTGATTGATCGATCTGCTCCGGTTCTCTGCGGTATTCGACGTTTTGTGTCCGAGGATGCGTGAGTGAAAGCTTTTGCTGTCTGGAAAACGCCGGGATGGCGTGAAAGCTGCATGGGGCTTCGGGGCGGTGTCCGTGTGTCACGTGTCAGCTTTCCGGGCCGCTCTCGACCGCTCGGTTTCGGCCGCCTCGCCCTGGCCCTCACCCTTGGCCGCCCCGCCCCGCCCCGCCCCGCCCCGCCCCGCCCCGCCCCGCCGGCCTGCCTCGCGCCCCGCCCCTGTCGGCCTGCCTCCGCCCCGCCCCGGTCCGTCCCCGTCCCGCCTCGCG
The DNA here is from genome assembly GCF_053596135.1 of Streptomyces sp. NPDC001770. NCBI lineage: Bacteria > Bacillati > Actinomycetota > Actinomycetes > Kitasatosporales > Streptomycetaceae > Streptomyces > Streptomyces sp. NPDC001770. Next base: position 508,298 of record NZ_JBSFFN010000001.1, read on the forward strand.
CCCGCCCTCGCCCGCCTTCCCGTACGTCCGCGTGTCCGGAGTCGCACCGTTGACTAGAACTATTCATCGCATCAGGATGTGAATGGATGGCTGACCAAGGAGGCGCACCATGTCAGGACCCCGCCCCGTCAGGGCCGCGCGCGGCACCGAACTGAGCACCCTGGGCTGGCAGCAGGAGGCCGCCCTGCGCATGCTCCAGAACAACCTGGACCCCGAGGTCGCCGAACACCCCGACAAGCTCGTCGTCTACGGCGGCACCGGCAAGGCGGCCCGCGACTGGCGGAGTTACGACGCCATGGTCCGTACCCTGCGCACCCTCAAGCAGGACGAGACGATGCTCGTCCAGTCCGGCCGCCCGGTCGGCGTGATGCAGACCCACGAGTGGGCCCCGCGCGTGCTGCTGGCCAACTCCAACCTGGTCGGCGACTGGGCGAACTGGGAGGAGTTCCGCCGCCTGGAGGCGCTCGGCCTCACCATGTACGGCCAGATGACCGCGGGTTCCTGGATCTACATCGGCACGCAGGGCATCCTCCAGGGCACCTACGAGACCTTCGCCGCGGTCGCCGCCAAGCGGTTCGGCGGCACCCTCGCCGGGACCATCACCCTCACCGCAGGGCTCGGCGGCATGGGCGGAGCCCAGCCGCTCGCCGTCACCATGAACGACGGGGTCGCGATCTGCGTGGACTGCGACCCGCGCGCCATCGAGCGCCGGATCGAACACCGCTACCTCGACGTACGGGCCGACAGCGTCGCCCACGCCCTCGCACTCGCCACCGCGGCCCGCGACGCCCGCAGGCCGCTCTCGATCGGGCTCCTCGGCAACGCCGCCGAGGTCCTGCCCGAGCTGCTCGCCGCCGGGGCACCGATCGACATCGTCACCGACCAGACGAGCGCCCACGACCCGCTGGCGTACCTGCCGGCCGGCGTCGAGTTCGACGCGATGGCCGCGTACGCCGCCGAGAAGCCCGCCGACTTCACCCGCAGGGCCCGCGAATCGATGGCCCGGCACGTGGAGGCGATGGTCGGCTTCATGGACGCCGGGGCGGAGGTCTTCGACTACGGCAACTCCATCCGGGGTGAAGCGCGACTCGCCGGGTACGAGCGGGCCTTCGACTTCCCCGGCTTCGTCCCCGCATACATCCGGCCGCTCTTCTGCGAGGGCAAGGGACCGTTCCGCTGGGCGGCGCTCTCCGGCGAGGCCGCCGACATCCACCGCACCGACCGGGCGATGCTCGACCTCTTCCCGGAGAACGAGTCGCTCCGCCGCTGGATCGAACTCGCCGGTGAACGTGTCCACTTCCAGGGCCTGCCCGCCCGGATCTGCTGGCTCGGCTACGGCGAGCGGGACAAGGCCGGCGAGCGCTTCAACGACATGGTCGCGAGCGGCGAACTCGCCGCCCCCCTCGTCATCGGCCGCGACCACCTGGACTGCGGTTCGGTGGCCTCCCCGTACCGGGAGACCGAGGCGATGCTCGACGGATCGGACGCCATCGCCGACTGGCCGCTGCTGAACGCCATGGTCAACGTCGCCTCCGGGGCCTCCTGGGTCTCCGTCCACCACGGCGGCGGGGTCGGCATGGGCCGCTCCCTCCACGCCGGGCAGGTCACCGTCGCGGACGGCACCCCGCTGGCCGGGGAGAAGATCCGCCGGGTGCTCACCAACGACCCGGGCATGGGCGTCATCCGCCATGTCGACGCGGGGTACGAGGGCGCCGAGCGGGTCGCCGAGGACCGGGGCGTCCGCGTCCCCATGCGGGAGGGCGACGGTACGGCCGGGGGCGACGGTACGGGCGAGGGCGGCGGTGCGCGCGAGGGCGCCACGACCGGTGGCGACCGCCGATGACCGCCCGCGACGGCGGGGCGGCCTTCCGGGAGATGTGGCGCGAGCTCGCCCCCCTCGGCCGCCACCCCGCCTCCGGCGGCTACCGCCGCTACGCCTGGACCCGCGCGGACGCGGACTGCCGGGCGTGGTTCCGCGGCCAGGCCGAGGCGCGCGGGCTCGCCCACGAGACCGACCGCAACGGCAACCAGTGGGCCTGGCTCGGCGACCCCCTGGAGGGGGACGCCGTCGTCACCGGCTCCCACCTGGACTCCGTACCCGACGGCGGCGCCTTCGACGGCCCCCTCGGGGTGGTCTCCGCCTTCGCCGCACTCGACGAACTCCACCACCGGGGAGTGGAGTTCACCAGGCCCCTGGCAGTCGTCAACTTCGGCGACGAGGAGGGCGCCCGCTTCGGACTCGCCTGCACCGGCTCCCGGCTGACGGCGGGCCGGCTCACCCGCGAGCAGGCCCACCGGCTCGCCGACGCCGGGGGCGTCACGCTGCCCCGCGCGATGGAGGCCGCCGGGTACGACCCCGACGCGATCGGCCCGGACCCCGAACGCCTCGCCCGCATCGGCGCGTTCGTCGAGCTCCATGTGGAGCAGGGGCGGTCCCTCGACCGCACCGGCGACCCCCTCGGGATCGCCTCCGCCATCTGGCCGCACGGCCGCTGGCGGTACGACTTCCGGGGCGAGGCCAACCACGCCGGGACCACCCTCCTCGCCGACCGCCGCGACCCGATGCTGCCGTACGCCGAGACCGTCCTCGCCGCCCGCCGCGAGGCCGGACTCGCCGGTGCGCTCGCCACCTTCGGCAAGGTCGCCGTCGAACCCAACGGCGTCAACGCCGTCCCCTCCCTCGTCCGGGGCTGGCTCGACTCGCGCGCCGCCGACGCCGCCACCCTCGACACCCTCACCGCCGCCGTCGAACGCGCCGCCCGGGACCACGCCGAACGGGCGGGCGTGGCGCTCGACGTCGTACGGGAGTCCTTCACGCCCGTCGTCGAGTTCCAGCACGCCCTGCGCGACGAACTCGCCCGCATCCTCGGCGCCCGGACGGACGACCGGCGCCCCGTACCCGTCCTCGCCACGGGGGCGGGGCACGACGCGGGTATTTTGTCCGCCTCCGTGCCGACCGCCATGCTGTTCGTACGGAACCCCACCGGCGTCTCCCACTCGCCCGCCGAGCACGCCCGCGAGCAGGACTGCCTGGCCGGGGTCGCCGCACTCGCCGACGTACTGGAGGGCCTCGCATGCAGGTGACGACGTACTGGCTCTCCCAGGCCTGGCTCGGCACCCACGTCGAACCCGGGGTCGCCCTCGACGTCGCGGACGGGCTGATCACCGCCGTCCGCACCGGCGTCGGGACCCCGCCGGCCGGCGCGACCGTGCTGCGCGGCCTCACCCTGCCGGGACTGGCGAACACCCACTCGCACGCCTTCCACCGGGCGCTGCGCTCCACCGTCCAAGTCGGCTCCGGGACCTTCTGGACCTGGCGGGAACGGATGTACCGGGTCTCCGCCAGGCTCACCCCCGACTCCTACTTCGACCTCGCCCGCGCCACGTACGCCGAGATGGCCCTCGCGGGCATCACCGCCGTGGGCGAGTTCCACTACCTCCACCACGCCCCCGGCGGCACCCCCTACGCCAACCCCAACGCGATGGGCGAGGCGCTGATCGCCGCCGCCGACGAGGCCGGAATCCGCATCACCCTGCTCGACACCGCCTACCTGGCCGCCGGATTCGGCCAGGAACCCGACCGCCACCAGCTCCGCTTCTCCGACACCACCGCGGACGCCTGGGCCGAACGCGCCGCCGCGCTCCGGGGCGGCGGCCACGCCCTGATCGGCGCCGCCGTCCACTCCGTACGGGCCGTCCCGGCCGACCAGCTGGAGACCGTCGCCCAGTGGGCCGCCGACCGCGCCGCCCCGCTCCACGTCCACCTGTCCGAGCAGACCGCCGAGAACGAGGCCTGCCTCGCCGCCCACGGCCGGACCCCCGCCCGGCTCCTCGCCGACCACGGCGTCCTCGGCCCCCGCACCACCGGCATCCACCACACCCACCTCACCCGGCAGGACATCGAGCTGATCGGCGCCTCCGGCACCGGCACCTGCATGTGCCCCACCACCGAACGGGACCTCGCCGACGGCATCGGCCCCGCCGTCGCCCTGCACCGAGCCGGTTCCCCGGTCTCCCTCGGCAGCGACAGCCACGCCGTGATCGACCTCTTCGAAGAGGCGCGCGCGATGGAGCTGAACGAGCGGCTGCGGACGAACATCCGGGGCCACTGGACCGCCGCCGCCCTGCTCCGGGCCGCCTCCGCGACCGGCCACGCGGCCCTCGGCAGGCCGGAGTGCGGCAGCCTCGTCGCCGGAGCCCCGGCCGACCTGACGACCGTGGCCATGGACTCGGTCAGGACCGCAGGACCCGTCGACCGGCTGGCCGCCGAGGCCGCCGTCTTCGCGGCGACCGCCGCGGACGTACGCCACACGGTGGTGGCGGGCCGCCACCTCGTACGCGACGGCCGGCACACGCTGATCAACGACGTACCCGCCGCGCTCGCCGACGCCGTCGCGGCGCTCCGCGACTGACGCCCGACCACCTCAGCACCCCCGACCGCCCGTCGCGCGACCACCTGCGGACCCCCGCCGCCCGTCGCGCGACCCACCGCCGGACCCCGACCGTCCGACGCCGAACTCCGCACCCCGCAAGCGACTGGAGCCACCGCCCGCGATGACGAGCACCGTCCTCACCCACATCTCCGGACTGGTCACCAACGACCCCTCCCAGGGGGACGGCACCCCGCTGGGCCTGGTCCGGGACGCGGCCGTCGTCATCGACGGCGACCGCATCGCCTGGACCGGCGAGTCGGCGCGGGCGCCCGCCGCCGACCGTGCCGTCGACGCGGGTGGCCGGGCCGTGCTCCCGGGGTTCGTGGACTCGCACTCCCACCTGCTCTTCGCCGGCGACCGCACCGAGGAGTTCAACGCCCGGATGTCCGGGCGCCCGTACACCGCCGGGGGCATCCGCACCACCGTCGCCGCCACCCGGGCCGCCACCGACGAGGAGCTCGCCGCCGGGCTCGTACGCCATCTCGACGAGGCGCTCCGGCAGGGCACCACCACCCTCGAGACCAAGTCCGGTTACGGCCTCACCGTCGCGGACGAGGCCCGCGCGCTGGCCCTGGCCGCCGGGCTCACCGACGAGCTCACCTTCCTCGGCGCCCACGTGGTGCCGCCCGAGTACGAGGACGACCCGGCCGGCTACGTCGCGCTGGTCACCGGTCCGATGCTGGACGCCTGCGCCCCGTACGCCCGGTGGATCGACGTCTTCTGCGAGCGCGGCGCCTTCGACGGCGACCAGGCCCGCGCGGTCCTCACCGCCGGGAAGGCGAAGGGCCTGCTGCCCCGGGTGCACGCCAACCAGCTCGGCCACGGCCCGGGCGTACGGCTCGCGGTGGAGCTGGACGCGGCCTCGGCCGACCACTGCACCCACCTCGACGACGCGGACGTCGACGCCCTCGCCGCCGGGAACACCGTCGCCACCCTGCTGCCCGGGGCGGAGTTCTCCACCCGCGCCGCCTGGCCGGACGCCCGTCGGCTGCTCGACGCGGGCGTCACCGTCGCCCTCTCCACCGACTGCAACCCGGGCTCGTCCTACACCTCCTCGATGGCGTTCTGCGTCGCCCTCGCGGTACGGGACATGGGCATGACCCCCGACGAGGCGGTCCGGGCCGCCACCGCGGGCGGGGCGGCGGCCCTGCGCCGTACCGACGTCGGCCGGATCGCCCCGGGTGCCCGCGCCGACCTCCTGCTGCTGGACGCGCCCAGCCACGTCCACCTCGCCTACCGGCCGGGTGTACCGCTGGCCGCCGGGGTCTGGCGGCGCGGCGTCCGCGTGGTGTGAGCGGCGTGGTGAGCGGCGCCCGCGTGGTGCGACCGGTGCTCGTGGTTGTGACCGGTGCCCGGTGGCACCGGTCACACATGCGTGTGGCCGCCCGGAGACTCCGGGCGGCCACACGCACGAGAGGAGCGCTCACTCCTGGACGGTCAGCCCCTCGCGGAGCCGTCCCAGCGTCCGTGAGAGGAGGCGGGACACGTGCATCTGGGAGATGCCGAGCTCCTCGCCGATCTCCGACTGGGTGAGGTTGGTGACGAAGCGCAGCGACAGGATCAGGCGGTCGCGGCCCGACAGCGAGGCGATGAGGGGCTTGAGGGACTCGATGTACTCGATGCCCTCCAGCCCGTGGTCCTCGTAACCGATGCGGTCCGCCAGGGAGCCTTCGCTCTCGTGGTCGTCGTGCTGGGCGTCCAGCGAGCCGGCGCTGTAGCCGTTGCTCGCGGTCAGACCCTCCACGACCTCTTCGTGGGTCAGCCCGAGGTGCTCGGCGAGCTCGCCGGTGGTCGGCGCCCGGTCGAGCCGCTGCGACAGCTCGTCGCCCGCCTTGGCCAGGTCGATCCGCAGCTCCTGGAGGCGGCGCGGTACGCGCACGGCCCAACTGGTGTCGCGGAAGAAACGCTTGATCTCGCCGATGATCGTCGGCATGGCGAAGGTCGGGAACTCGACGCCACGGCTCAGCTCGAACCGGTCGATCGCCTTGATCAGGCCGATGGTGCCGACCTGGACGATGTCCTCCATCGGCTCGCTGCGGGTACGGAACCGGGCGGCGGCGAACTTCACGAGGGCGAGGTTCAGCTCGACCAGCGTGTTCCGTACGTACGCGTGGGCGTGGGTGCCCTCCTCCAGGGTGTCGAGCCGCTCGAAGAGCGTCTTCGACAGCGCGCGGGCGTCCAGCGCTCCGACGGTCGCGGGGGCGGGGATCTCGGGAAGTCCTTCGAGTCCTTCGAAGCCGTCGCCGGTGGGGTCCTCTCCGTCGGTGGGGGCCTCTTCGCCGGTGGGGGCGGCGGGTGAGGTGGTGCCTGCGGCGGCGCCGCCGTCGGAGCTTCTGCGCGGGCCGGGCACGGCGCCGACGGCAGGGGAGTCGGAATTGGTCGGTCCCTGAGGACATGCCGACGTCGCATCGTGGGTACGCGAACCGTCGAGCCGGGGTGACATGGTTCTCCTCCAGTGTCTCGGCATAGGGCTGCCGAAGCCGTTCGTGTTGCTGCGGTGAAGCGGCGCCTCCGAAGCCGGTAAGGGGTGGATGAAGCAGGTGTCCCTCTACCCTTACCTGCTCGGTGGTGGGAGTGACAAGCTTCAATTATCCGCTATGTCCGATTTGTTGAGATCTCCCGCTACCGCGGGACGGACGGACCGCGTAATGTTTCGCGCAGGTCGCGGCATGCGCGCGGACAACAGGAATGCGGGCGGCGGAGACGTCGCACGAGGCCCCACTGACCAACGGTGAAGAGGGACGGCATGGACCGCGGGACGGTCGGCAGTACGAACCGGGGAAGACTTCAGGTCGATACCCGGACGGAGGGCGGCAGTGAGATCGTGACGCCGGTGGGTGAGCTCGATCACCACACCGCCGATCTGCTGCGCGAACCTCTGGAGAGCGCGGTCGAGCAAGGGCGCAGCCGCCTGATCGTCGACTGCTCCGGGCTCGAGTTCTGTGACTCCACGGGGCTGAACGTCCTGCTCGGCGCCCGCCTCCAGGCGGAGGAGGCCGGCGGGGAGGTCCATCTGGCCGGCATGCGGCCCGTCGTGGCCAGGGTCTTCGAGATCACCGGCGCCGAGGCGGTTTTCACCGTCCACGACACGGTCCAAGACGCCCTGGGCACCTGAGGTGCCCCTCCCGCGCCGCTCCCGGCCGCACCGCGTGTCCCACGTGTCACGCGATCCTCTGGCCGGAGCGGGTGTCGTCGAGGCTCCGCCGGGCAGGAGAAAGCCCGGCGGCGCCACGGGGGCCCGCATCCAAGAATCTGACCTGTATCTGTTCGATGGCGACACGGTGAATCGGTGAGGTGAAGCGCTGATGAGCACCACCCGGCAGCATCCGCCGGGCGGCCTCGGCCGCGAGCCGGACGGAGCGGACTCGTCCGCGTCCGCCCCGGCCGACCGGCAGTGGCGCACCCTCTCTCTGCGGGAGGCCACCGGCATCGTCCCGATGGCCCGAGACTTCGCACGCGAGGCCCTGCACGAGTGGGGCTGGCTGCCCGCCGAGGGCGCCGACCGCCGCGCCGCCGCCGAGGACGTCCTGCTGGTCGTCTCCGAGCTGGTCACCAACGCCTGCCTGCACGCGGGTGGGCCGGAGGAGCTCCGGATCGGAGCCACCTCCAAGGTGCTGCGGATCGAGGTCACCGACAACGGCGACGGGCAGCCCGCCCCGCGCACCCCGCACCGGGCGGGCCGGCCCGGCGGCCACGGCATGTTCATCGTGCAGCGGCTCTGCCTGGACTGGGGCGTGGTACGCGTCCCCGACGCACCCGGCAAGACCGTCTGGGCGGAGCTGGCCGCACCCGCGTAGCGCGGGGGCACCCCGCCGGTGGCGGGACGTACGACGGGTCCGGCCACCGGGGACCATCTGCGGCGGGCCGGGATGACCACCGTCCACGATCTGGCCGAGGCGGGCGAGGACGAGCTCGTACGGCTGGTGGG